>NZ_BAAIAK010000005.1:0-482028 GCF_054600775.1 Pseudomonas sp. MHK4
CGCCGATGGTAGTGTGGGGTTTCCCCATGTGAGAGTAGGTCATCGTCAAGATTAAATTCCAAAACCCCTATCTGCGCATGCAGGTAGGGGTTTTGTTTTTGGGGTGCCTTTTCCTGCAGGCGCGAGCTTGCTCCTACATTTCCACTCCCTCGCTTCAAGAGAATGCTATTGCTGGCCGATAACCCATAGGATCGCAGCGATGCTCATCACGCTTCCCAGAGAAACCCCTTGATGGATGATGGCTAACCGCTATTATCAGCGCGCCATAAGGGCAATGAAGCGGATCGTGTTCGTGCATTTGCCTTTCGGTTCTTCTCTTAAATTGCCTGGAAATCTTCGATGCTGTCGTATCACCAAAAGAGTTTTCTGATCGTCGATGATTTCTCGGATTTCCGCAGTTCGGTCAGGTCGATGCTGCGCGAGCTGGGGGTCAAGGATGTGGACACGGCCGACACTGGCGAACAGGCGCTGAAGATGTGTTCGCAGAAATCCTACGATTTCATCCTGCAGGACTTTCACCTGGGCGATGGCAAGAAGAACGGTCAGCAGGTGCTCGAAGACCTGATGATCGACAAGCTGGTCAGTCACGAAAGTGTATTCGTGATGGTCACCGCGGAAACCAGCCAGGCCATGGTGCTCAGCGCCCTGGAGCACGAACCTGATGCTTACCTGACCAAGCCGTTCAACCGTTCCGGCCTGGCCCAACGCCTGGAGCGACTGGTGCAGCGCAAGACCCTGCTCAAGCCGATACTGCAAGCCCTGGACAGAGGTAAACCGCTTGAGGTCCTCAATGCCTGCATCGCCTTGTGCAAACAGGACATCCGCTATTCACCGTTATGCTTGCGCTATCGCGCTGATGCTCTGCGCGACCTCAATCAGAACGAGGCCCTGGAGCGTCTCTACGACAGCATCATCGCCGACCGGCCTTTGCCTTGGGCATTTGCCGGGCTGGGCAAGTTGCTGTTCAAGCGGGGTCAGGTGACCCAGGCAAAAGCCGTTTATGAAAAAGCGCTGAAGGTGTTCCCGATGATGCCGGCGCTCTACGATGGCATGGCAGAGGTGCTGGTTGTCGAAGGGGATTCCAGGGCCGCCCAACGCGTCCTGGAAGAGGCGATTCGCTTGTCGCCACTGGCTGTGCGCAGGCAAGCGCAACTGGGCAAACTGGCAATGACCAATGAAGATTTTGACACGGCGTCCAAAGCCTACCGCCAGGCTGTCGCCCAAGGTGCCCAGTCACGTTTCAAGGATGCGGAAAGCAACCTTGGACTGGCTCACGCATTGATCAGCAAGGGCAGTGAAAAAGGCCTGGATACCCGGACTCGCCTGGAAATCAACACGACCCTGAGTGCGGTGGCCAAGGAGAACCCGACCGATCCTGGTCTGCAAATCAGGGCGCGATTGATGAAGGCGACGAGCCTGCTGCTCAACGACGCCGAAACAGCGGAAAAACTGACCGAGCAAGCAATCATGCGACTCGATGGCATGGAGCAGTTCATGAGTGCCGAAGCGGCGCTGTTGGTGGCCAAGCAATTACAGATGCTGGGTCAGGCCAATGCGGGCGCTACGATGTTGAAAAACTGTGCGGAGATCTACGGCGACGATCCCACAGTCATGAAGGGCATTGCCAAGTTGACCGATGATCCGAGTATCCTCAACTCCGGCAACGTTGCGGCTGATCTCAATCGTCAGGGTGTGCGCGTGTACAAGACCGGTGACCTGGTGCAGGCCCGGGGAATTTTCCGCAAAGCCCTGGCGCTGCAGCCCAAGAACATCAGTATTGCGCTGAACCTTGCGCAGGCGTTGCTGCATGGCACAGATACCAATGTCCCCTCGGCGGAACTGGTGGAGTGTCGGACTTGCCTGAAAATGGTCGGCTTGATGCCGGATACGGACTCGCGTTTTGCGCGTTATAAAAAGCTCCAGAACAAGGCATTTGGCGAATGAACGACCAGCAACAGGCATTGGATTTCTCGACGGTAATAGCCTCCACCGTACACGACATGAAGAACTCGCTGGCCATGCTTATGCGGGCTCACAGCCAAAGCCTGGCGAATTTGCCGGTGTCTGCGCGTCACACCCCGGAGCAGGGTGTGATCGAGTTCGAGTTTGCGCACCTCAATGGCCTGATGGTGCAGTTGCTTGGTTTGTACAAACTGGGTGTCAACCAAATGCCCCTGCAGCCGGCCTACCACGAACTGGATGACTTCATCGAAGCGCAACTGGCCTGTCATCAAGACGTCTTCGCCAGCCGCGGTATCGCCGCGACGTTTGAAGTCGATCCCTTGTGCCCCCTGGGTTTTTTCGACCGTGAGCTGATCGCCTCGGTACTGGCCAACAGCGTTAATAATGCGATCCGTTATGCCCGTCATGCGCTGTTGATCAGTGCTAGCGACGAAGCTGGGCAACTGGTCTTGACCATCAACGACGATGGTGAGGGTTATCCACCACAGATGATCGAGCGCCAGGGCGAGTACGTGCAGGGTATCAATCACAGCACTGGCAGCACCGGCCTGGGTCTGTACTTTGCCGGTCGGATTGCCGCGCTGCATCAACGTAACGGCGTAGGTGGACGTACGGAAATCAGCAATGGCGGCCCTTTGGGCGGGGGCGTCTTCAGGCTCTATCTTCCTTGAGCCCGGTGCGCCTACATTTTTGTGCATCGTGCTTGATATTCTGAACACGCGGAGCCTATTTTGTACGAGTTGCCGCTCGCGGCTCGTATAAGAACAAGGATTGCGTCATGACAACCGATGGCCTGAGTTCTCTCGCGCAGCGATTGACGGGCATTGATGAAATCGAATGCGTTACGCCGGATTTGAATGGCGTACCACGGGGCAAAGTGATGACTGCAGCGGGCTTCCTCGAAGGACGCCGTTTGCAGTTGGCACGGGGCGTGATGCTGCAATGCATCATGGGCGGATATCCGCCGGCGCGTTTTTACGGTTGCGACGACGGCGATCTCGCGCTGGTCCCGGATCCGGCGCAGATCCACCGCCTGCCCTGGAGCGAGCATCCGCGGGCATTGGCCATCTGTGATGCGGATGAGTTGACGGGCGAAAGCTCCAACCTGTCGACCCGTGGTCAACTCAAGGCGGTTATCGCGCGTTATGCGGCCATTGGCCTGGCACCGGTGGTGGCCACCGAGCTGGAGTTTTTTGTCTTCGCTCCCAATACCGATTCGACCCAGCCTTTCCAGGCACCGACTGGCTTGGATGGTCGTCGCGAGGAGGGGCACTCGGCGTTCAGTATCAGTTCCAATAATGGCCTGCGGCCGTTCTTCTGCGAGGTCTATGAATGCATGGCTGAGCTGGGCCTGCCTCGCGATACCTTCATGCACGAGATGGGTGTCAGCCAGTTCGAAATCAACCTGCTGCACGGCGACCCCTTGCTGCTGGCCGACCAGACTTTCCTGTTCAAGCATTTGCTCAAGGAGGTCGCGCTCAAGCACGGCTTGATCGTGGTTTGCATGGCCAAGCCACTGGCGCATACGCCGGGCAGTTCGATGCACATTCACCAGAGCATCGTCGAGATCGGCACGGGTCGGAATGTCTTCACCGACGAAAGCGGTCAAGCGAGCGCGACCTTCCGTCATTTCATCGGTGGTCAGCAAGCCGGCATGGCGGATTTCACTGCGTTGTTTGCGCCGAACGTGAATTCCTATCAGCGCTTGTACCATCCCTTCGCATCACCGAATAATGCCTGCTGGTCACATGACAACCGGTCGGCCGGTTTGCGCATTCCCGCCAGTTCGCCCATCGCTCGCAGGGTCGAAAACCGCTTGCCGGGGGCCGACGCCAATCCGTATCTGGCGATTGCAGCGAGCCTGGCGTGCGGCTTGTACGGCATCGAACACCAGCTGGAACCCGACGAGCCGATCCAGGGGGCGTTCGAAGTGCCGGATAAACTTTCCTTACCTTGTACCTTGCATGCAGCGCTGGAGCGTCTGAAACGTAGCCAGTTGGCAATGGAACTGTTCGGCAAGGAGTTCATCGAAGGCTACATCGCTTCGAAGACCATGGAGTTGACCAGTTTCTTTGACGAAATCACTCCCTGGGAGCGGCGCGTCCTCGCCGCCCAGGCCTGACGAAATATCGACACCGGGCTATCGTTTGAATAGCCCGTCACTCACTGCAAGGAGCCGCTCGTTGCGCCAAATCTGGAAGTCCTTTCGAGCGCTTTACTTCGCTTCGCTGATGATGTTGATCGGCTCAGGCCTGTTGAGTACTTACCTGGCATTGCGCCTGGCGGCCGATCATGTCGACAGCCTGTGGGTCGGTGCGTTGATGGCCGCCAACTATTTCGGCCTGGTGCTGGGCGGAAAGATCGGCCATCGATTGATTGCCCGGGTCGGGCATATACGAGCCTACTCGGCCTGTGCCGGGATCGTCGGTGCGGCGGTACTGGGCCATGGCCTGGTGAACTGGTTGCCTGCCTGGTTGTTCCTGCGGGTGATCGTCGGTCTTGGCATGATGTGCCAGTACATGGTCATCGAGAGCTGGCTGAACGAGCAGGCCGAAGCCAAGCAGCGCGGGCTGGTGTTCAGCGGCTACATGATCGCCTCCTACCTGGGGCTGGTGCTGGGTCAGTTGATCCTGGTCATGCACCCGGGCCTGGGCTTGGAACTGCTGATGCTGGTGGCCCTGTGTTTCACCCTTTGCCTGGTGCCGGTAGCCCTGACCCGACGGATCCACCCGGCACCCCTGCATCCGGCGCCGATGGAGCCGCGCTTCTTTATCAAGCGCGTACCGCAGTCATTGAGTACCGTGTTGGGGGCAGGGCTGATTGTTGGCTCCTTCTACGGTCTGGCGCCGCTGTACGCCTCTCAGCAAGGGTTGTCCACGGAGCAGGTCGGCCTGTTCATGGGTAGCTGCATTTTTGCCGGGTTGCTGGTGCAGTGGCCTTTGGGATGGTTGTCCGATCGATATGACCGGGCGCTGTTGATTCGGTGTTTTGCGTTCAGCCTGGCATTGGCCGCCTTGCCGTTGGCGATCATGCAGCAGGTGCCGCTGGAGGTCCTATTCGTCGCCGGGTTCCTTTGTTCGTTGGTCCAGTTCTGTCTGTACCCGTTGGCAGTGGCCTTCTCCAATGACCATGTCGAGGGCGATCGACGGGTATCGCTGACGGCGATGTTGCTGGTGACCTACGGCGTTGGCGCCAGCATCGGGCCGTTGGTGGCGGGTGTGCTGATGAAGTTGTTCGGCAGCCAGATGCTCTACGCGTTCTTCAGTTTCTTTGCGTTGGTGCTGGTGTGGCGAATTCGTCCGAAAGCGGTGACCAACCTGCACCAGGTGGACGACGCGCCGCTGCATCACGTCGCCATGCCGGACAGTATGTCGAGTTCGCCACTGGTGGCGGCCCTCGATCCGCGGGTGGATGAGCAAGTGGTGCAGGACCAGATGCAAAATCCGGTTTCCCCGGAGCCAAGTCCGGAACCGGAACCGGAAACCGATCAGCCGCCGCAAGAACCGGATTCGGGCAGGGAGCAGAGTTTTACCGAAGCCAGGCCATGACATTCAGGTAAAAAAACGGGCAGTCACCACAAGGGTCTGCCCGTTTTTGCTGGAGAGGTTGACTCAGAAGTCGTCTTTGTCGAAACGCCGCGCTTCGCGTTGCAGTTGGTAGACGAACCGCTCGACCTGACGCTGCACCAGCCCGCTCATGTTGTGGAAGCGAACGCCGGCGAAGGTGGTGGAGATCTTTTCTTCAAAGTGCAGGTAGCGCAGTTCAACCGGTGCCGTCATTTTGCCGAAGGGCAGGTCGGCGCTGAAACGGTCGTAGACCTGGCCCAGTTGCAGGCTGCCAGTGATGTCGCCTTCGAAGCGCAACTTGCAGCCCGTGGCGGAAATGTCCAGCAGCTTGCCACTGATCGATGCCTTGAGCTTTTCACCGTCCAGATTGACGTTGACCAGTTGGGCCAGTTTCAAGGCAGCACGGAATGCATTGCGGCGCTGGTGGTAGACGACTTCATCGGGCAGGGTGCCACGGTAGCAACGGCTACCGTTGGATTCGTCGATGGTCAGAAGGCCATTGCTTTCCCACGCGATGCGCACGCCTTCATGAAAACCTTCGACCTTGAAAGGTTCGCCGGCCAGCAGGAAACGCTCGCCATCGCGGGGAATCATTTCGTCCAGGGCGATCATGTTGCGTTCACGGTCAAGGTCCACCAGATAACTCTGGAAGCGCTGGCTGCGCTCGTGGAACGTGATGATCAGCGGGTCATGACTGTCTAGCAGCTGGCGCAAATTGCCGGAGATTTCCAGGGGTGTGCTGAGCACCTTGGGTGGCTGCGGCGCATCTTCCGCGGTTAAGGCATTGGACACGGTTAATCAATCTCCAGACAATTTTTGACTACGGCGAGTGGCATATTGCCAGCATGTTTCGCGTCTTGATAGAGCGTGTTTATCGACAGGCTCAAGCCTGACTGAGCGGACGTGGTTTAACAAGCCTGGAGAATGATCCGCTGGCGTCATAGAGCGCGGGTTGTTCACCGCCGTTGAGGATTCTCAGCTGGGTGGCCGTGGCGGCCTGCTGTGCCAGGATCGACTGTCCATTGCTGGCGTTAGCGGCGTGGCATTGAGCCAGAAGGTCGGTCAGTACATCACTTTGCGCCAGCAGCGCTTCGCCAACGCTCGATTGGCTGGCCAGTTGCTCCAGACCGCTGCGGTTGGCTGGCAGGTTGAGGCTGACGAGAATCTCACTGCGTTTGCGGCCATGCTGTTCGAGTTCGATGACCATTGCCTGCTTCTGCGCCAGAATCTCTTCCAGCAACTGCATGTCGCGGCCATGCAAGGCGAGGGATTCGGTGCGCAGTATCTCCAGCAAGCGTTGCGCTGGAGCAAAGTCGTCGGTGATCAGTTGCAGTAAATGAGTGTCGTGCATGGCTGGCCTTGGGGTTTAAGCGTCCAAAAGCCTGGCGCGGGCCGGGGCCTAGCGCTGGGCTTCGAAGTTGAGCAGTTTGCTGGCGACACGGTTGCTGTCGACTTTATAGCTGCCATCGGCGATGGCTGCTTTCAGCTCGGCCACGCGGGATTTGTCGACGACAGGCTGATCGCGCAGCGTATCGGTGATCTTCTGCAACTGTTGCGCCTCATTGCTCAGATGTACCGATTCCCCGCTTTTGACGGTGCTTGCCTGTTCGGCCGGAATGTTGGGCTCGGCAGGCTTGCCGGTTTCGGCAGTTTCCTTGGGGGCGCTGGTACGTGTGCTGCCCGTGAGTGACGAGGAGCTGTTCAGTCGGCTGAAATCAATGACCATGGTAAAAAACCTCTGGGAATTTGGACGCTTGCCATGTTTTCGGCCATTCCCTGAAAAACTTTAGGCTCATTAATCAAAATGAGCTTGCGCGCGCCAGCGCTTGCCGTGCCTGGCACACAGTTTAGGGAACCGTCGAGGTCGGCGCCACTTCTTCACCCCCGTTAAGTCCTACATCGACACTTCCACCTGGCCCGGCGCGATGACCTGCGCCTTGATGACCCGTTTGGAATTGAGGTTCTTGACTCGAATCTGTTCGCTGAGGCCGCCACTGGCCAATGCCTCGCCGGGCATTCGCACGCTGAGCGTGCCACTGCGTGCGGTAATCACCACCTGGTCGCCCTTGCGTATGACTTCCGCCTGTTCGATGTGCACCAGGCTGATAACCTGATCATTGACCATTGGTCGGGTAAGTCGTTGCCCGATGGCCTGGTCTACGTCGGTCAAGTATCCCTGGTTGAGCAGGCTGATATCGCGTTCACGCAGCATGACGTCCTGCGGCTCGACAATGCCGGCGCGACGCAGGGGCCTGGTGGTGGTGACGACCTCGCGAAACAGGCGTACTTGAGCGGGCACGAAGACGGTCCAGGGGGATGTTCCTTCACAGCGAACCTTGACCGTTACCCGGCCCAAAGGCTTGGCCGGACTTTCCAGTGTGGCTGTCAATTCCTTGTCGCACATTGGCATGCGCAGGCGCGGATCTAGCGGGTTCACCTGGATTTCATAGCGCCCCTGGGTTTGACTGGTCGCCAGATAGTCCTCTACGGTGAATTCAAGAAAGCCCTGGGTGACGCCGATAAGCATGTCAGGCAAGGTAACCGCGTCAGCAAGGGCAGGGCTGCCAGCGTTGAACAGGCAAACAGCGGCCAACACCCCGAGCCATTGGCGGCAGGGGGGGGGCAGGCGGCGGAAAAATGTCGGTTCTGTGTTCATGACAGATAAAAAGCAAGCGCCGTGCCGTTTAGTGATGAAGGCGCGTCGCAACAACACTTAGCGTTGGCGTAGGAGTCAGGCATGGCTGGTGTAATGGATTCGGTAAACCAGCGCACGCAACTGGTGGGGCAAAATCGCCTTGAGTTGCTGTTGTTCCGTCTCGACGGCCAGCAGCTGTATGGGATCAATGTGTTCAAGGTGCGGGAGGTGCTGCAATGCCCCAAGCTGACGTTGATGCCCAAGTCCAGTCCTGTCGTGTGTGGCGTGGCTAATATTCGGGGGGCGACCATTCCGATCCTTGATCTGGCGATGGCGACCGGTTCCGGTGGCTTGAAGGACAAGAACAACCCCTTCGTGATCATCACGGAGTACAACACCAAGACCCAGGGATTCCTGGTGCGCTCGGTGGAGCGCATCGTCAACATGAACTGGGAGGAAATTCATCCGCCACCCAAGGGCACGGGGCGTGATCACTACCTGACGGCGGTGACTCGGGTCGACAACCAGTTGGTCGAAATCATTGACGTCGAGAAGGTGCTGGCGGAAGTGGCGCCGACCCCGGAAGCGATTTCCGCCGGGGTGGTGGATGTCGAGACCCAGCACAAGGCGCTTTCCTTGCGCGTGCTGACGGTCGATGACTCGTCGGTGGCGCGCAAGCAGGTCACCCGTTGCCTGCAGACGGTCGGTGTTGAAGTGGTGGCGTTGAACGACGGTCGGCAAGCGCTGGATTACCTGCGCAAACTGGTCGACGAGGGCAAGAGGCCGGAGGAGGAGTTCCTGATGATGATTTCCGACATCGAGATGCCGGAAATGGACGGGTACACCCTCACGGCCGAGATCCGCAACGACCCGCGCATGCAAAAGCTTCATATCATCCTGCATACTTCGTTGTCGGGTGTATTCAATCAGGCGATGGTCAGGAAGGTCGGTGCCGATGACTTCCTGGCAAAATTCCGCCCTGATGACCTGGCATCCCGGGTAGTCGACCGGATCAAAGCAGCAGATATCAGCTAGGGGCGTTCGGCCCCCGGCAGTCAACACGATTTTAGAGGCGGCAGCATTGTCTACGGGTAATTTGGATTTCGAACAGTTCCGGGTGTTCCTGGAAAAAGCCTGTGGCATTTTGCTCGGTGAAAACAAGCAGTATCTGGTCTCCAGCCGTCTCAACAAACTGATGGAGCAGCAAGGCATAAAGTCCCTGGGTGAGCTGGTCCAGCGCATTCAGACCCAGCCGCGCAGCGGGTTGCGCGAGATGGTCGTGGACGCGATGACGACCAACGAAACCCTGTGGTTTCGTGATACCTATCCGTTTGAAGTGTTGAAGAACAAGGTGCTTCCCGAAGCGATCAAGGCCAGTCCCGGCCAGCGCCTGCGGATCTGGTCGGCGGCCTGCTCGTCGGGTCAGGAACCGTATTCGCTGTCGATGTCCATCGATGAGTTCGAGCGGTTCAATCCAGGCCAATTGAGAATGGGCGTGCAGATTGTGGCCACTGACCTGTCGGGCACCATGCTGAACAACTGCAAGACGGGCGAGTACGACAGCCTGGCCATCGGTCGCGGTCTGTCTCCCGAGCGGCTGCAGCGTTACTTCGACCCCAAGGGGCCGGGACGCTGGGCCATCAAGGCGCCGATCAAGAGCCGGGTCGAGTTTCGCTCGTTCAACCTGCTGGACAGCTACGCCAGCCTTGGCAAGTTCGACATCGTGTTCTGTCGCAACGTTTTGATCTACTTCTCCGCCGAAGTGAAGAAGGACATCCTGTTGCGCATTCACAGCACGTTGAAGCCGGGCGGTTATCTGTTCCTCGGTGCTTCCGAAGCGTTGAACGGATTGCCGGATCATTACCAAATGGTGCAGTGCAGCCCGGGGATTATTTACCAGGCGAAATGACTTGTCGGTGTCATCAAAACGGGAGTCCTCAGGGGCTCCCGTTTTTTTATGTCTGCCGCTTTTGCATTCCTATAGGGAACGGCAAGCGGCAGAAAAGCGGCATCCAGCGGAAACCGGTTGCCGCTTTTCTGTCGTAGCCGCAGGGGGCGGTGCCCGCAAAGCCCCGGTTTACGGGGTTTTCTGAATTGGCATGACGCTTGCTATGTCCATCCTACGAAAAATCAGGTCACCCAAAGGTTTCCCGACATGAGCATCAGCTTCGATAAAGCGCTCGGTATTCACGAAAAGGCTCTGGGCTTGCGCGCCCAGCGTGCCGAAGTCCTGGCCAACAACATTGCCAACGCCGACACCCCGAACTACAAGGCGCGGGACCTGGAGTTCTCGAAAGTGCTCGAGGCGCAGAACGACAAGGCTAAAAACGGCACCTTCGCCTTGAACATGACCAACAGCCGTCATATCGAAGCCCAGGGCCTGGGCAATGGCGACGAGTCGCTGATGTACCGCACGCCGATGCAGCCGTCGATCGACCAGAACACCGTGGACGCCCAGCTGGAACAGTCGAACTACGCGGAAAACTCGGTCAACTTCCAGGCCAGTTTCACCCTGCTCAATAGCAAATTCAAAGGGCTGGTGTCAGCCCTGCGCGGAGAGTAATTCATGTCTCTATCCAGTGTTTTCAACATTGCCGGTAGCGGCATGAGTGCCCAGACCACGCGCTTGAACACCGTGGCCTCGAATATCGCCAACGCCGAGACAGTCTCCTCGAGCATCGACCAGACCTACCGTGCGCGTCACCCGGTGTTCGCCACCATGTTCCAGGGCGGCCAGGGCGGGGGCAGCGATTCTCTGTTCCAGAATCAGGACGCGGCCGGTCAAGGCGTTCAGGTATTGGGCGTGGTCGAAGACCAAAGCAACCTCGAGGCACGCTACGAGCCGAACCATCCGGCCGCGGATGCCAAGGGCTATGTCTATTACCCGAACGTCAACGTGGTGGAAGAAATGGCTGACATGATTTCCGCGAGCCGTTCGTTCCAGACCAACGCCGAAATGATGAACACCGCCAAGACCATGATGCAGAAGGTCCTGACCCTCGGTCAGTGATAAGGGGCGACTCAGATGAGTGTTACCGATACCACCAGTGGTTTGAGCCTCAACGACATCCTGGCCAACTCTTCGATCAAGACCACTACCACTACCAATGCCGATAGCCTGGCAGCGGCGACGGGTAGTGCCACCGGTAAAAAGGCCCTGGGCAAGGATGCGTTCCTGCAACTGCTGGTGACCCAACTGAAAAACCAGAACCCGCTGGAGCCCCAGGGCAACAGTGAGTTCGTGGCTCAGCTGGCGCAGTTCAGCAGCCTGGAAGGCATCACCACGCTCAACGATACCGTGTCTGGTATCGCCGGCAACTACAACTCGTCCCAGGCGTTGCAGGCTTCGGCTTTGGTCGGGCGTTCAGTCATCGCGCCGGGTGACAAATCCGTGGTCGACACCACGAAGGGCATGACCGGTTCGGTTGTGATACCGCAGTCAGTGGGTGAAGTGGCAGTGAAAATCACCGACAAGGATGGCAAGACTGTCCGCACCATCAAGCTGGACGACCAGCAAGCGGGTACCAGTAGCTTCACCTGGGATGGCAAGGACGATGCCGGCAATGTCGTCGAATCAGGTGCCTATACCTTTGCGGCGAACACCACCATCGATGACAAGGGCGTGGCACTGGTCACCAACCTGCCGGCAACGGTCAACAGCGTGACCATCAGCCAGACCGGCGGTGAATTGATGCTCAACCTGGCCGGGCTCGGCAGTGTCGCCCTGTCCAAAGTGCAAACCATTGGTATATAGAGCCGGCTAACGCGGCACAAAGGAGTGGATCATGTCTTTCAATATCGGCCTTAGCGGTCTCTATGCCGCCAACAAGCAACTGGACGTCACCGGTAACAACATCGCCAACGTTGCGACCACCGGCTTCAAATCGTCCCGCGCAGAATTCGAAGATGTGTACTCGGCATCCAAGCTGGGTACGGGCAGCAAAGTCGTAGGTAGCGGCGTACGCCTGGCTAACGTTTCCCAACAATTTACCCAGGGCGATATCAGCGCCACCGGTAATGTGCTGGACATGGGCATCAATGGCTCGGGCTTCTTCGTATTGAACAACAGCGGCTCGCTGTCCTACACCCGTGCCGGTACGTTCAAGGTCGACAAGGAAGGCTTTGTTACCAACAGCGACGGTACCTCGCGGCTGCAAGGCTACGGCGTGGATGCCAATGGCAAGATAGTCAATGGCGTGCTGACCGACCTGCGCATCGACACGTCCAACCTGGCGCCGAAATCCACCACCACCGTATCGTCGACGATCAACCTGAACTCTACGGCTGCGGTGATCGATCAGACAGTGGCGCTCAACAAGTTCGACCCGAGCAAGGTGGAAACTTACACCAAGAAGTTCAGCACTCCGGTTTTCGATACCCAGGGCAACCAGCACACCATGGATCAATACATGGTCAAGACCGGGACGAACACCTGGGATACCTACACCCTGATCGATGATCGCAATCCGGACGGCAGCGACCCGACGGACGCTGCGACGCCGCCAGTCGCTTCGACCATGACCTTCGACACATCGGGCAAGTTGGTGTCGGTCAGCACACCGGTTCCACCCACAGTGCCACCGACCGTACCAGCGCCTGCTCCGGTTATCAGTAATGAGTTGAAAGTCGCCAACTGGACCCCGGGTACAGTCAAGGATGGTGTCTGGACGGCCAATGGTGCAGCCGCCAATCCGGACGGTCTGACGATTGCCATGGGTAACACGACCCAGTTCAACGCCGACACCGCACGCTCCATTCCCGTTCAGAACGGTTACGCCACGGGTCAGATCACCAACCTGACCATCGACGGCAGCGGTGTGCTGCTGGCCAACTTCAGCAACTACCAGACCAAGCCGATCGGCCAGCTGGCGTTGGCCAGCTTCACCAACGAACAAGGTCTTCAGCCAGTCGGCGGTACCAGCTGGAAAGAAACCTACGCCTCAGGCATCCCGGGTTACGACTCGCCGGAAACTGGCTCGCTGGGTTCGATCCGCTCCAACTCCCTGGAAGAGTCCAACGTCAACGTGACCAATGAACTGGTCGATCTGATCAAGGCGCAGAGCAACTACCAGGCGAACGCCAAGACCATCTCTACCCAGAGCACCATCATGCAGACCATCATTCAGATGGCCTGATGCGGGTTGACTGAAAGCGCTACACAAGGAGCCCCTCGCAAGAGGGGCTTTTTTGTGACCAGCCAAAACTTCCTGTAGGAGCGAGCTTGCTCGCGATGGTCTTGAGAGCGACGCGTGTATTCAAGATGAGTTCGTTATCGTTAACGACCATCGCGAGCAAGCTCGCTCCTACATACAGGCAAAAGAAAACCCCCGACAAGCCAGGGGCCTGTCGGGGGTTTGGTGTTACCGGCTCAGCTTATTGGCAAGCTTCGCAATCCGGCTCGTCGATGGCGCAAGCCTTCGGCACTGGAGCAGGGCCGGCAGGCGCTGCCAGGACCGAGTCGTCACCGTGGTTGCCGCCGCTGGAAACAGCGTTCAGCTTGCCGGTGTTGATGGTCGACTTCTCGGTGCTGGTCGCGGCCAGGGCACGGAGGTAGTAGGTGGTTTTCAGACCACGGTACCAGGCCATGCGGTAGGTCACGTCCAGCTTCTTGCCCGATGCACCGGCGATGTACAGGTTCAGCGACTGAGCCTGGTCGATCCACTTCTGACGACGGCTGGCCGCGTCAACGATCCACTTGGTGTCCACTTCGAAGGCAGTCGCGTAGAGCTCCTTGAGTTCTTGCGGGATGCGCTCGATCTGCTGCACCGAACCATCGTAGTACTTCAGGTCGTTGATCATCACCGAGTCCCACAGGCCGCGAGCTTTGAGGTCGCGAACCAGGTACGGGTTGATCACGGTGAATTCGCCCGACAGGTTCGATTTCACATACAGGTTCTGGTAGGTCGGTTCGATCGACTGCGATACGCCAGTGATGTTGGCGATGGTCGCGGTCGGTGCGATGGCCATGATGTTCGAGTTACGGATACCTTTCTGTACACGGGCACGAACCGGTGCCCAGTCCAGGGATTCCTTCAGGTCGACATCGATGTACTTCTGGCCACGGGCCTCGATCAGGATCTGTTGCGAATCCAGCGGCAGGATGCCCTTGGACCACAGCGAACCCTGGAACGTCTCGTAGGCGCCGCGCTCGTCGGCCAGGTCGCAGGAAGCCTGGATCGCGTAGTAGCTGACCGCTTCCATCGACTTGTCGGCGAACTCGACGGCAGCGTCGGAACCGTAAGGAATGTGCTGCAGGTACAAGGCGTCCTGGAAGCCCATGATGCCCAGGCCAACCGGACGGTGCTTGAAGTTGGAGTTCTTCGCTTGCGGCACCGAGTAGTAGTTGATGTCGATCACGTTGTCGAGCATGCGCACGGCAGTGTTCACGGTGCGTTGCAGCTTGGCGGTGTCGAGCTTGCCGCCCACGATGTGGTTCGGCAGGTTGATCGAACCCAGGTTGCAAACGGCGATCTCGTCCTTGTTGGTGTTCAAGGTGATCTCGGTGCACAGGTTCGAGCTGTGGACCACGCCGACGTGCTGCTGCGGGCTGCGCAGGTTGCACGGGTCCTTGAAGGTCAGCCATGGGTGGCCGGTTTCAAACAGCATGGACAGCATCTTGCGCCACAGGTCTTTGGCCTGGATGGTCTTGAACAGCTTGACCTTGCCCGGGTACTCGGTCAGGGCTTCGTAGTACTCGTAGCGCTCTTCGAAGGCCTTGCCGGTCAGGTCGTGCAGGTCCGGAACTTCGGACGGCGAGAACAGGGTCCACTTGCCGTCATCGAAGACACGCTTCATGAACAGGTCAGGGATCCAGTTGGCGGTGTTCATGTCGTGGGTACGACGACGATCATCACCGGTGTTCTTACGCAGTTCGATGAACTCTTCGATGTCCATGTGCCAGGTTTCCAGGTAGGCACATACAGCGCCTTTGCGCTTGCCACCCTGGTTAACGGCGACGGCAGTGTCGTTCACTACTTTGAGGAACGGAACCACGCCTTGCGACTTGCCGTTGGTGCCCTTGATGTACGAACCCAGTGCACGAACCGGTGTCCAGTCGTTGCCCAGGCCACCAGCGAATTTCGACAGCATGGCGTTGTCGTGGATCGCATGGTAGATGCCCGACAGGTCGTCCGGCACGGTGGTCAGGTAGCAGCTCGACAGCTGTGGACGCAGGGTACCGGCGTTGAACAGGGTCGGGGTCGAGGACATGTAGTCGAAGGACGACAACAGGTTGTAGAACTCGATCGCACGGTCTTCTTTGTGTTTCTCTTCGATCGCCAGGCCCATGGCCACGCGCATGAAGAAGATCTGCGGAAGTTCGAAGCGCACGCCATCCTTGTGGATGAAGTAACGGTCGTACAGGGTTTGCAGGCCCAGGTAGGTGAACTGCTGGTCGCGCTCGTGGTTGATCGCCTTGCCGAGTTTTTCCAGGTCGAAGTCGGCCAGGACCGGGTTCAGCAATTCGAATTCGATACCCTTGGCGATGTAGGCAGGCAGGGCCTTGGCGTACAGGTCGACCATCTCGTGGTGGGTCGCGCTCTCGGCGACGCCGAGGAAGCCCAGGCCTTCGGCACGCAGGGTGTCCATCAGCAGGCGGGCGGTCACGAACGAGTAGTTCGGCTCACGCTCGACCAGTGTACGGGCGGTCATCACCAGGGCGGTGTTGACGTCGGTCAGGGCCACGCCGTCGTACAGGTTTTTCAGGGTTTCGCGCTGGATCAGGTCGCCGTCGACTTCTTCCAGGCCTTCGCACGCTTCGGTCACGATGGTGTTCAGGCGGCCCATGTCCAGCGGCGCCAGGCTGCCGTCGGCGCGGGTGATGCGGATCGACGGGTGAGCGTCGACCGCTTGCTCGGCCGGAGCGTGGGCGGCGCGTTCTTTCGAGCGACCGTCACGGTAGATCACGTAGTCGCGGGCCACTTTCTGCTCGCCGGCACGCATCAGGGCCAGTTCGACCTGGTCCTGGATTTCTTCGATGTGGATGGTGCCGCCCGATGGCATACGACGCTTGAAGGTGGCAGTGACCTGTTCGGTCAGGCGCGCCACGGTGTCGTGGATGCGCGACGAAGCGGCAGCGGTGCCGCCCTCAACTGCGAGAAACGCTTTGGTGATGGCGACGGTGATCTTGTCATCGGTGTAAGGAACGACAGTGCCGTTACGCTTGATCACGCGCAGCTGGCCAGGCGCGGTGGCGGACAGATCCGAATTCGAATCAGCGGCCTGCGGCAAGGTACCCTGCGGGTTCTCGCGAGTTGTGTCGGTTTGCATGGGGGGGTGTCTCCACATTCTCTATGTTTGTTTGGGCACCATCACGGTGCCCACCGTTCCGTCCTGAAGCACTACAACCGGCGAAGGCCGGGCATAACAACTTCGGGACAGTAGGAAGGGGGGCTATTGGGCGCCGCTTCCATGCCGAAGTCTTTGGTCTCACGCCTTGGGCCTGAGACCGGTGGTCCTTGTGAGGTGACAGTTGGGACTGCAACACCCGTACCGTTTTTCACCCCATGGGCCGAAATACAGTAGCCATCCGCGCGCGCGGTTTTGGGCTTTGGAAATTACGTTTGGTTCAACCGGAAAGAGGCAATAAAAGCGCTTGAAATTGGTATCCGGTTTGTGTTTGGTTTTTTGCGAAAAACCCTACATCTAGGGTTTTTTTTACGCTGAGCTACAAGATAATGCGTTTTGGGGGGGGAATGCAACGTACTACCTGTGGATAAACCTGTGCGTAAATTGTGTGTTATGGAAGGAATCGGCGTGCAGGCCGCGATGCTGCTGGACCTGACTTTTTTTCATCGATTTTCAATGATCGAAAACGCTCGAGCGGATTTTTAAGGGCGCGAACCCTATCACAAAAAACCCTGTTGTCCGAACGCATTTACCGGCTTGTGTTCTGCGTGGGCGACGTTTATACAATCGGTCAGCATGTATGCAATTTATCCACCCCTATCATTACAAAAAGACGGGCGGATCCTTCCTTATTAGCGTTCTGGCAAGTAGAGGTCACCGGTGGAGCAAGAAGCCTGGCAGGTATTGATTGTGGAGGACGATCAGCGTCTGGCCGAATTGACGCGCGATTACCTTCAAGCCAATGGCCTGCGTGTCTCGATCGAAGGCAATGGTGCCCTGGCGGCGGCCCGCATCATCAAGGAACAGCCGGACCTGGTGATTCTCGACCTGATGCTGCCGGGCGAAGACGGCCTGAGCATTTGCCGCAAGGTTCGCGACCGTTACGACGGCCCGATCCTGATGCTCACCGCGCGCACCGACGACACCGATCAGATCCTCGGCCTCGACCTGGGAGCCGACGACTACGTGTGCAAACCGGTGCGCCCGCGCTTGCTGCTGGCGCGCATCCAGGCATTGCTGCGACGCAGTGAAGCGCCGGAGGTCGCCCCGGAAAAACAGCGGCGCCTGCAATTCGGCCCGCTGGTGGTGGATAATGCATTGCGCGAAGCCTGGCTGCACGACAACGGCATCGAACTGACCAGCGCCGAGTTCGACTTGCTCTGGCTGCTGGTCGCCAACGCCGGGCGCATCCTGTCCCGGGAAGAAATCTTCACCGCGTTGCGTGGCATCGGCTATGACGGCCAGGATCGCTCCATCGACGTGCGCATCTCGCGCATCCGCCCGAAGATCGGCGATGACCCGGACCATCCGCGACTGATCAAGACCGTACGCAGCAAAGGTTATCTGTTTGTCCCCGAGGCCTGCGTAGACCCGACCCTGTGAACTCGATCTTCCTGCGTATCTACGGCGGCATGTGTGCCGCGCTGATATTGGTGGCGGTACTCGGTGTACTGGCGTTGCACCTGCTCAATCAGGTGCGCGGCGAGCAGTACCGCGAACGACTGGCCCACGGCACGTTTTCGCTGATGGCCGACAACCTGCAACCGATGAACCAGACCGAACGCCGCCGGGCCCTGTTGGTGTGGGAGCGGCTGCTGGGGATTCCGCTGGCGCTGAAAACCTTTGCCCAGACCGACCTCGACCTTACCCAGCGCACCCGCGTCTTGCGCGGCCAGGCCCTGGTGGAACAGACCGGCCCGCATGCGGCCAGGGTTTATCGACTGGTCAGCGACCAGGAGCAGCTTGTACTCACGGGTGAAGTCCAGCAGATCAGCGAACAACTCGCCCGGGCGACTATCTATCTGTTGGCGGACGAATTGGTGCGCTACCCCGTGGGCGAGCAACCGGTGCGCCTGGCGCAACTGAAACAGGACAAGGGTTTTGGCTTCGATCTGCGCCTGGTCACGGTCGAAGACGCCGACATGGATGAAGACCAGAGCCGTCGGGTGTCCGAGGGCGACACCGTGATGGCGCTGGGCAAGGAGGGCGATTCGATCCGGGTGTTCGCCGGCATGGTCGGTACGCCGTGGGTGCTGGAAATTGGCCCCTTGTACCAGATGAATCCTTATCCGCCGGAGTGGCTGGTGCTCATTGCCGCACTCGGGCTGAGCCTGATCGGTTTGATCGTCTACCTGCTGGTACGGCAACTGGAGCGCCGCCTGCGCGGGCTGGAAGCGGCGGCCACGCGGATCGCCAAGGGCAGCCTGGAAACCCGTGTGCCGGCGCGGGGAGCGGACTCGGTGGGGCGACTGGCGTCAGCGTTCAACGGCATGGCCGAGCACCTGCAACAGCTGTTGGCCATCCAGCGGGAGCTGGTGCGTGCCGTGTCCCACGAATTGCGCACGCCGGTCGCACGCCTGCGGTTTGGCCTGGAAATGATCGGCTCGGCCAAGACCCCACAAGACATGGAAAAATACTGCGAAGGCATGGACCACGATATCGAGGACCTCGACCGCCTGGTTGACGAGATGCTGACATACGCGCGATTGGAACAAGGCTCGCCAGCCCTGAACTTTCAGCGGATCGATCTGGATGCCCTGGTCAATCAGGTCATCGAGGAACTGGCGCCCTTGCGCGCCGAGGTCACGGTGCAGCGAGGGTTGTGCCTGTCGGCCGCCGACTGCGACGACGCGTGGGTCGAGGCCGAGCCGCGCTACTTGCACCGGGCACTGCAGAATCTGGTGACCAATGCCATGCGCCACGCACAATCGCGAGTCACCATCAGTTATCAGGTGGGGCAGCAGCGCTGTCGGGTGGATGTCGAAGATGACGGGCCGGGGGTGCCGGAAATGGCCTGGGAGAAAATCTTCACGCCGTTCCTGCGACTCGACGACAGCCGCACCCGGGCCTCGGGCGGCCATGGGCTGGGATTGTCGATCGTGCGGCGGATCATCCATTGGCACGACGGTCGGGCGTTGATTGGCAAGAGCAAAAGCCTGGGCGGCGCGTGTTTCAGCTTGAGCTGGCCGAGAAACCAGGAGAAGCGCTGAGCTTGCGGTCACCCGCAACGCCCCAAATCCCCTGTAGGAGCTGGCTTGCCAGCGATGAGGCCTGGCAGACAGCAATAAACGTCAGGCCTTGATACTGACCAGACTCAACAACTGCCCATCCTTGACCCCGAACTGCGCATCCAGCTCGGTGCCGTTACGCCATTCACCGGACAGGTCGGTCAGCAACCGCAACCGCACCTCACCCGACTCGTTCCACTCCAGCACCTCGGCATGCTCAAAGTAGAAACGTTGCCGGACGATGGGGTAGAGCGCCTTGAACAGGCTCTCCTTCACTGAAAACGTCAGGGTGACCAGCAACGCCAGCTGATCGCGATGCCCGGCCATGCGCTGCAGTTCTGCGGGGGTGAGGATTTCCCCGGCCAGGCGTTCGGCACGTTCGGCATTGAGCAGGTTTTCCATGTCCATCCCCAATCCGCGCCAATGGGTTTTCTTCGCCACGATCGCCGCAGCCCGACCGGTGCTGTGGGTGATCGAACCGGTGATGTGCGCAGGCCAGACAGGCGCGCGGTCATCACCGATGGCCGGGCTGAAGTTCAGGCCTTCCAGTTGTTGCAATGCTGCGCGGGCGCAGATCCGCCCGGCGAGAAATTCTGCCTGGCGTTTGGCGACCGAGCGCTGAATGCTCGCTGGCGCCTCGATGGCGCTGCGCTGGAAGTCATCGCTGAGCAGTCTCGACGTATCGAAGTGGGTACTCAACAGCACCGCATCGGGCAGCACCAGCGGCAGCGGCCAATGGGCATCGAGGGGGGTGCAGCAAGCGGGCAGGGCGGGGACAGGATTCATGTCGGGCATTTTGCCGGGTTGCCTTGAGGCTGGGTAGTCCTGGCACCAGATAGCGCTATTGGCGATCGCGGGCGATTCGACTCGCCCGCGATGGCCACGCCGCGGTCTATCGGTTCAGCCAAAGATTTTCTTGAAGAATGCCTGCATATCCGCCCACGACCGTTCATCCGCCGCCTTGTTGTAGCCGATATCCGGCCCACCGTGATCGCCATGGCTCAAGCGATCGGCATCAGGATTGCTGAAACCGTGCTTGGCGCCGTCGAGGCTGACGAACCGGTAGTCGGCGCCGGCCTTGTCCATCTCGGCCTTGAAGGCGGTGACGTTTTCCGGGGTGACCAGGCTGTCCTGGGCGCCGTGCTCGACGAGGATTTTCGCCTTGACGCTGCCTGGTGTCGCCGGGGTATTGGTGGCCAGAGCGCCATGGAAGCTCACGACTCCGGCCAAAGGGACACCCTGCCGGGCCGCATTGAGCACCACACCGCCACCGAAGCAATAGCCGATGGCGGCAAGCCTGTTCGGATCGGTTTGCGCCTGCTGCTTGAGCAAGTCGAGTCCCGCCTGGAACCGCGCGCTGGCAATCGCTTTGTCCTTGAGCACGGCCTGCATGAAGGCCATCGCATCCTTGGGATGCTCGGTGTTCTTGCCATCACCATACATGTCGATGGCCAGGGCGCTGTAACCCAGGCCGGCAAGGTCGCGGGCGCGGCGCTTGGCGTAGTCGTTCAACCCCCAGAACTCATGTACTACCAGGACGCCGGGGCGTGGGCCCTTTATCGCGTCATCGTAGGCGTAATAGCCAATCATCCGGGTGCCGTCGGTACTTTGGTAGGGGATTTCCTGTGTCTTGAGGGCGGCCTGGGCCAACCCGCCGGCGGCGAGCAAGAAGAGGGCGAAGAGCATGCGCATGGTCGGATCTCCTGCAGGAAAATCATCGAAACAGTTGGATGGATATGGTTCAGCTCAGGTTAAGCGCGTGTTCAGGGTGAGTTCAGGGCGGCCTGAGTAGTCTTGCTCCGTAGGCAAGAAAACACGAACTCACGAGGAGTTTCACTTATGACTGGAATCAAAAAACTGCTGCTGGCACTCACCGTTTTCGGCGCGAGCACTGCTGCGTTCGCTTCCAACGACAATTTCGCCAGCCTTACTTATGGGCAGACCAGCGACAAGATCAAAAAGTCCCACGCCCTGAACGATAATCTCGACCGCCCGAACGCCGACGGCGTGATTGGCAAGGACAATACCTGGGGCTTGCGTTTTGGCCAGCAAAACAGCCAGGGCCGCTACTACGCCACGTACGATAACGTGTCGGGCTCGCACAATGGCATTAAACTCCGTCAGGAGAACCTGTTGGGCAGCTACGATTTGTTCCATCCATTGGGTGCTGACACCAGGCTGTTCGGCGGCGCCACCGCCGGGTTGACCAAATTGACCCAGGAATCACCAGGCTTCAGTCGCGACAGCAACATCGGTTACGCCATTGGCGCACAGGCAGGCATCCTGCAACAGGTTTCGCAAAACACTTCGGTTGAACTGGGGTACCGTTACCTGCGCAGCAACGCCAGTACCGAAATGAGCGAACGCGGTGGCAGCAAGCAGGGTTCGCTGCGCTTGAACAGCAGTGCACAGACCTACCTTTCAGCCAACTATGCTTTCTGAGAAGCGTGTGCGACAGGCAGCACCGAATCAATCCAGGAGATTGGTCCGGCGCTGCCTGTCAGTCATGGAGGTGCGTCGATCGTGCCTGAGCAGTATTTGATTTACCGGGGAGAGCGACATGAAACTGCTGGTTGTCGAGGATGAAGCGCTATTGCGTCATCACCTGCAAACCCGCCTGACGGATAGCGGCCATGTGGTCGAGTCCGTGGCCAACGCCGTCGATGCGCTGTATCAGACCGAGCAGTTCAACCACGACCTGGCGGTAATCGATCTCGGGTTGCCGGGTATGGGCGGGCTGGATCTGATCCGTCAGTTGCGCTCGCAGGGCAAGACCTTTCCAATCCTGATCCTTACAGCCCGCGGTAACTGGCAGGACAAGGTGGAAGGTCTTGCTGCCGGTGCCGACGACTATGTGGTCAAGCCCTTCCAGTTTGAAGAGCTGGAGGCTCGGCTGAATGCCTTGTTGCGTCGCTCCAGCGGATTTACCCAGTCAACGATCGTTGCCGGGCCGCTGCTGCTGGACCTCAATCGCAAGCAGGCGTCCCTTGATGAGCAACCACTGGCATTGACCGCGTATGAGTACCGGATACTCGAGTATTTGATGCGCCATCATCAGCAGGTGGTACCCAAGGACCGTTTGATGGAGCAGCTTTACCCGGACGATGACGAGCGCGATCCGAACGTGATTGAAGTGTTGGTCGGCCGTTTGCGTCGAAAACTCGAAGGTCCGTCCGGTTTCAAGCCAATCGATACGGTGCGTGGCCTGGGTTATCTGTTCACTGAGCGTTGTACTTGATCGGTTCTCTTCGCGTTCGCCTGATGCTCGCTGCCACGATCCTGGCGGTATTGTTCATGCTGGCGTTGCTGCCAGCGATGCAGGGAGCGTTCAGCCTGGCGCTGCAAGATGCCATCGAGCAGCGACTGGCGTCGGACGTCACCACGTTGATCTCTGCCGCACGGGTCGAGAACAACGGCTTGCTGATGCCGGAACAGTTGCCCGATGAGCGTTTTAACCTGGCCGATGGCAATTTGCTCGGATACATCTATAACCGCGAAGGCCAGTTGGTGTGGCGCTCGAAAGACACCCTTGAAGAGAACATCAATTACACGCCGCGTTACGACGGGCGCGGCAACGAATTCGCCAGGATTCGCCAGGACAATGGCCAGGAATTCTTCGTCTATGACGTCGAGGTCAAACTGCTCGGTGGCAAAAGCGCGGCGTTCAGCTTCGTCGCGTTGCAACCGGCGCGTGAATACGATGCCACGCTCGGCGGCCTGCGGGACAACCTTTACCTGGGTTTCGGCGCTGCCCTGCTTGTGCTTTTGGCATTGCTATGGGGTGGCTTATCCTGGGGATTGCAGGCATTGCGCCGGCTGAGCCAGGAACTGGACGAAATCGAAAGCGGGACCCGTGAAAGCCTGAGCGAGCAACACCCACGTGAACTGCTGCGCCTGACCGGCTCTCTCAACCGATTGCTGTACAGCGAGCGTGAACAGCGTAGCCGTTATCGCGATTCCCTCGACGATCTGGCTCACAGCCTGAAAACCCCTTTGGCGGTATTGCAGGGTGTCAGCGAGGGCATGGCACAACGCCCTGAGGATCGGGATCAGGCCTGGGTGTTGCAGGCCCAGATCGAGCGCATGAGCCAACAGATCGGTTACCAACTGCAACGCGCCAGCCTGCGCAAGAGCGGCCTGGTGCGCCATCAGGTACGTCTGCAGCCCGTGTTGCAGAGCCTTTGCGATACGTTGGACAAGGTCTATCGCGACAAACAGGTGCAGGTGACCTTCGATTTGCCTCGGCAGTGTCTGGTACCTATCGAGCAGGGCGCCTTGCTGGAAATGCTCGGCAATCTGCTGGAGAACGCATATCGCCTGTGTCTGAGCGAAGTACGCATCAGCGTGCGCACCCTCAATGGTATCGAGATATGCGTAGAAGACGATGGCCCAGGTGTCCCGCTCGATCAGCGCACGCGGATCCTGCAGCGCGGTGAACGCCTGGACCGCCAGCATCCAGGGCAGGGTATTGGCCTGGCGGTGGTCAAGGACATCATCGATAGCTATAGCGCAAAACTTACCCTGGGCGACTCGCCCTTGGGTGGCGCGGCCTTCCGTATTCATTTTCCGCAGGTGTGATCAGGGATGGTCGCCCCGTCATCTCAGTGTTCCCGAGCCCGATAAGCCCCCGGCGTTAGCCCGGTCCACTTCTTGAATGCCCGGTGAAACGCCGATGGCTCGGAAAACCCCAATTGCTCGGCGATCTGTTGCAAGGGCAAGTCGTTGCGGCCCAGGTGATAAATGGCAATGTCGCGGCGCAGTTGGTCCTTGAGTTCCTGAAAACTGGTGTTTTCTTCCCGCAGATGCCGACGCAGCGTCTGCGGGCTGATATGCAGGTGCGCAGCCACGGCCTCCAGGTCCGGCCAGGGTGAGCGGTCGCGACTGAGCAAGCGTCGCAACTGGCTGCTTAGGCTGTGGCCATCGTCCGGGCGCGATAACAGGTCGGCAGGCGAGCGCTCCAGGAATTGCTTGAGCGTGCGTTCGTCTTGCAGCAGTGGCATGTTCAGGTAGCGGCCGTGAAACAGCAGGCTGCTCTGTTGTGACGAGAACTCGAGCGGGCACGAGAACAGCAGCTCGTATTCGGCACCATGGTCCGGTCGCGGGTAGCTGAACGTGGCGTGCTCCAGTCGAATACGCTGGCCGATCAACCAGCTCGCGAAGCGATGCCAGATCATCAATAGACTTTCACTGAGGAAATGGTCCGGGTCCCAGAACTGCGAATCGTCCAGGCTCAGTCGAATCATTTCGTCTTCGTGCGTCAGCGTCAGGCGCGGGGCGTCCGGGAATAGGCTATAAAACAATAATCCGCGATGCAGTGCCTTATCCAGATTGCGGCAATGGATCACGGCGTGACACATCATCGCGAAACTGCCGGGCCTGCTGATGCCTCGGCCGAAACCCAGGTACTCGTCGTCCAGTGCGAGCCACAACGCCTGCACCAGCCGGGTGAATTGTTCTGGAGGGATGCGCGCCCGAGGCTCTTGGAGCAACTCGGGGCTGATCCCCAATTGCGCCAGGAGTCTCGAATGATCGTAGCCAAGCCGTTGCGCGCCACCGAGGGCGGCACGGGCGAAATGACTGGCAATGGTGCGTTCGCGCATAGAGGCAAGTCCGTCCATAGAGCGACGGATGGTAGCCGCGCTTGATGTGCATGAACAAGGCGGATATCCGCCAGATTACAGGACGTGATTCGAAGGGTGGGCGGAAATCCGCCACTGCGCAAACGCCGCGCGGTGACCCGGAATAACCTGCAGCCCTTGATGTCAAAAGGCTTACAGGCTTTTCCTGCAAGGTGGCACGGGCCTTGCGATAGATCCAGTAGATGCCTGCCGTCGCGCAGCTCGAAAAACAAATCCCTCCAGTGCAGGAGGGTTCGCAATTGAGGTGGGGTGGGCAACAGTTGGATGTTGTCACCGCGCACTCTTGAGGAACTTTGCAATGACGACTCGTCAGCCACTGTACAAATCCCTGTATTTCCAGGTGATCGTTGCAATTGTCATCGGTATCTTGCTCGGTCACTTCTATCCACAGCTCGGTGTGGCCGTAAAACCACTGGGTGACGGGTTCATCAAGCTGATCAAGATGATCATCGCGCCGATCATCTTCTGCACCGTCGTCAGCGGTATCGCTGGCATGCAGGACATGAAGTCGGTCGGCAAGACCGGTGGTTACGCGCTGTTGTACTTCGAAATCGTTTCGACCATTGCGCTGCTGGTGGGCCTGGTCGTGGTCAACATCGTCCAGCCGGGTGACGGCATGCACATCGACGTGACCACCCTGGATGCCTCCAAGGTTGCCCAGTATGTCGCTGCTGGCGCGGATCAAAGCGTGATCGGCTTCCTACTCAACGTGATCCCGTCCACCATCGTCGGCGCGTTCGCCACGGGCGACATCCTGCAAGTGCTGATGTTCTCGGTGATCTTCGGTTTCGCCCTGCATCGCCTGGGTGCCTACGGCAGGCCGCTGCTGGACTTCATCGATCGCTTCGCCCACGTGATGTTCAACATCATCAACATGATCATGAAGCTCGCGCCGATCGGTGCCTTTGGTGCCATGGCCTTCACCATCGGTGCCTACGGTGTCGGCTCGCTGGTGCAATTGGGTCAGTTGATGGCCTGCTTCTACATCACTTGCCTGCTGTTCATCCTGATCGTGCTGGGTTCGATTGCCCGCCTGCACGGTTTCAGCGTGCTGAAAATGATCCGCTACATCCGTGAAGAACTGTTGATCGTGCTGGGTACTTCCTCTTCGGAGTCGGTGTTGCCACGCATGCTGATCAAGATGGAGCGTCTGGGGGCGCAGAAATCCGTGGTTGGCCTGGTAATCCCGACCGGCTACTCCTTCAACCTCGACGGTACTGCGATCTACCTGACCATGGCGGCCGTGTTCATTGCCCAGGCCACTGACACCCACATGGACATCACGCACCAGATCACCTTGCTGGTGGTGTTGCTCCTGTCGTCCAAGGGCGCTGCGGGCGTGACCGGTTCGGGCTTCATCGTACTGGCCGCCACCCTGTCCGCCGTCGGCCACCTGCCGGTTGCCGGCCTTGCGCTGATCCTGGGTATCGACCGCTTCATGTCCGAAGCCCGTGCACTGACCAACCTGGTCGGTAACGCCGTTGCCACCATCGTCGTGGCCAAGTGGGTCAAGGAACTGGACACCGACGTGCTGCAGTCCGAGCTGGCCTCGGGCGGTCGCGGCATTGCCGACGAGCCTAAAGACGATGTTCTGGGCCACGTCGAAGAGGTAACCCCGACCAACGCCAGGTAAGTCTTGTTGAATGAAAAACCCGCTTCTGCGGGTTTTTTCATACCCGGGATTTGAGCGCAACGGTCATTGCATGTGGCGCATAAGGTGATTGCTGCAAAACGCTTCGCTGCCTAGGCTGGGTCATCCTCCAGGGAGAACTCTCATGCTCGGTCCACTGACATCACTCAAGGTTCTGGATTTCTCGACACTGCTGCCGGGACCGTTCGCTTCGCTATTGCTGGCGGACATGGGCGCCGAGGTGCTACGTATCGAATCGCCGACTCGCATGGACCTGCTGCGCGTGCTGCCGCCCCACGATCAGGGTGTATCGGCCAGCCATGCCTACCTCAATCGCAATAAACGCAGCCTGGCCCTGGATCTCAAGCAGCCCAAAGCATTGGAAGTGATCACGCAGTTGCTGCAGGACTACGACATCGTGCTGGAGCAATTTCGCCCCGGTGTCATGGAACGATTAGGGCTGGGTTATGAAGCCTTGAAAGCGATCAATCCCCGGCTGATCTATGTCTCGATCACAGGTTACGGCCAGACCGGCCCCTACAAGGACCGCGCCGGCCATGACATCAACTACCTGGCCCTGGCAGGGCTTTCGAGCTACAGCGGTCGCGCCGACAGTGGACCGCTGCCCTTGGGCATGCAGGTGGCAGATATCGCCGGTGGCTCGCTGCACGGGGTCATCGGCCTGCTGGCCGCCGTGATCGCACGCCAGCAAACCGGGCAGGGCCAGCATCTGGACGTGAGCATGACCGATTGCGCGTTCAGCCTGAATGCCATGGCGGGGGCCGGATACCTGGCCTGTGGGGTCGAGCCGGGTCGGGAAGACCAGATGCTCAACGGCGGCAGCTTCTATGACTATTACCGTTCCCGGGATGGGCGCTGGTTGTCGGTGGGCAGCCTGGAGCCGGGGTTCATGAAGCAACTGTGCACGGCGCTGGGGCTGGAAGGGTGGGCGAGCCTGGGGTTATCTGCGCAGCCTGCACAGCAACGCCAGCTCAAGGAAGCGTTGAAGACTGAGTTCGAAAAGCATGACTTTGCCGAGCTGTGTGCACTGTTCGCCGAGCTTGATGCGTGTGTCGAGCCGGTCTTGAGTCTGGGTGAAGCGGTGCGGCACCCGCAGTTGCAGGCGCGGGAACTGGTGACTGAAGTGCCGAGGGGGGATGGTTCTAGCCAGGCGCAGATGGCATGTCCCTTGAAGTTTTCCAGCGGGTTGCCGGAGCCCAGGCATATTGGCGCGGCGCTGGGGCAGCACACCGATCAGGTGTTGGGGGAGTTGGGGTACAGCGCTGAGCGGGTTGCCGAATTGCGTCGTGCCAAAGTCATTCTCTAGTGCCTGTCAGGCCCCACAGATGATCCCCTGTGGGAGCCAGCCTGCTGGCGAAGAGGTCGATCCAGACAACACAGTCTCACGACTCGACGCGCATTTCCCCACTGAACACCAAGGTGTGGCGACACCGTCGACACAAATACCGCCGCCCCTGCCGAACCAGGCCATGGCGCTGTGCCGAGAACGGGAAATCACTGTCGGCGCAGGGGCACTTGTAGATGTAGCGGGTCACGCTACGGCGTTTGACGTCGTAGGTGTGGCAGCGGTTGGGCGGCAATTCGTACACGCCGCGCATGATCAGTTGCCACTCTTCGCCATGGGGCTGGATGCGGTCGCCGAACAATTGATGGGCGATCAGGTGCGCGACCTCGTGGGCGACGGTCTGCTTGAGAAAGTCTTCGGTGTTTTCACGGTACAACTGCGGATTGAAGCGCAGCAGGTTCTCGTGCAGGTGCGCGACACCGGCTTTTTGCCCACGCAGCTTGAAACTCACCACGGGGCGTTTGAAAGGTCGTTTGAAAAAGGATTCGGCTTGTTGGAAACAGTCTTCGACGCGGATATTGAGTTGCTCGGGCATGCTTGATGGATCTCCAGAGCAGTCGAGTATGCCGCAAGCCCGGGGCCTTGCGAATCTGCGAAGCGCCGAATGGTCTTCGGCGCACTTGTGGCGCGGGCATTAAAAGGCCGCCTTGCGGCGGCCCGTGTCGGCAGATCTGATTTTTTTGTGGTGAGTGTTAATTGGTATAGACCGGCCCCACGCCGAGTCCCCAGACAATCACGGTGAACGCCATGATGGCGACCAGCACCACCAGGCCTACGGCGAGCACCGAACTTGAAAACAGAAAGCCCTCGTCAGATGGAATGTTCATGAAGGTTGGCAGCCCCACATACAGCAGGTAGACCGTGTAGCAGATGGCCGCAGTGCCAACGACCATCCCCAGCCACAAGTGGGGGTACAAGGCCGCCAGGCCACCGACGAACAGCGGCGTAGCGGTATAGGTTGCAAACGCGATGCAGCGTGCGAGGCTCGGATTGGCATCATAGGTGCGGGCCATCCAGTGGATGAACGCCCCCATCACCGCCACTCCGCCGAGCATCGCCAGGTACGACATGACTGTCATCCATAGTGCGCTTTCCACGGTCAGCATCACAGGCGGGCGATTGCCGATGACCCAGCCCACCTGCGTAGTCCCGATAAATGCCGATACCGCAGGTATCGCCGCCAGGATCAGCGTGTGGGTCAGGTACATGTGGCTGATACTTTCTTCCTGGTCGCCACGAATCTCTTTCCATTCTTGGTCAGGGTGGGTGAAAAGCCCCACTACGTGATGGATCATGCCAGTCACTCCTCTTGTTTTTACCGTCGCCCCCCAGTGGAGCGCCCTACGGGCCAATTGGCCAAGTAAGTAATAGGTCTGTATGTGATTGCGACCTTATGTCGCAGTATAGGAAGGTCTTAACCCTACAGGGGGTAGGGCTTAGAGCAAATTGCGCTGTAAAGCACCGGGGTAATCGCTGTTGCATCTGTAGGAGTTGCCGCAGGCTACGATCTTTTGATCTTTAGCCATTTCAGCGACATCGAAGATTAAAATCAACAGATCGCAGCCTGCGGCAGCTCCTACACAGAGCGGGGTTTTTGCGTAAAATGCCCGCCTTTCGTCACACCTCACGGATTTCGCGTCATGGGCACTCTTACGGTCAACCAGAACAAACTGCAAAAGCGCCTTCGCCGACAGGCCGGTGAGGCGGTCGCCGATTTCAACATGATTGAAGACGGCGACAAGGTCATGGTCTGCCTGTCGGGCGGCAAGGACAGCTACACCATGCTTGATGTGCTGATGCACTTGCAGAAGGTCGCGCCGATCAAGTTCGAGATCGTGGCCGTGAACATGGACCAGAAACAGCCGGGTTTCCCCGAGCATGTGCTGCCGGCCTACCTCAAGGAACTGGGCATTGAGTACCACATCGTCGAGAAAGACACTTACTCGGTGGTCAAGGAGCTGATTCCGGAAGGCAAGACCACCTGCTCCCTGTGCTCGCGCCTGCGTCGCGGTACGCTCTACACCTTTGCCGACGAAATCGGCGCGACCAAGATGGCCCTCGGTCACCATCGCGACGACATTGTCGAGACGTTCTTCCTGAACATGTTCTTCAACGGTTCGCTCAAGGCCATGCCGCCGAAATTGCGCGCCGATGACGGGCGCAACGTGGTGATCCGCCCGTTGGCCTACTGCAACGAGAAGGACATCCAGGCCTACTCGGACCTCAAGCAGTTCCCGATCATCCCGTGCAACCTCTGTGGCTCCCAGGAAAACCTGCAACGCCAGGTGGTCAAGGAAATGCTGCAGGATTGGGAGCGCAAGACCCCCGGCCGCACCGAAAGCATTTTCCGCAGCCTGCAGAACGTGATCCCGTCGCAACTGGCGGACCGCAACCTGTTCGACTTCACCAGCCTCAAGATCGACGAAAGCGCCGCTTCGCGCTTCGTCAATGTGGTCAATCTCTGACCACAAGTTGGCAGTTCTTTTTTCAATCCTCAGGAGAGGGCATGCACGATTACAAGTGGCTGAACGAATACTGCTTGAACCGCTTCGGTTCGGCCGCTGAACTGGAAGCCCATCTGCCCCTGCCCAAGACCCCGACGCAATTGCGCAAGATCAGCGATGACCGCTACCTCTCGACCATGGCATTGCGCGTCTTCCGCGCCGGGCTCAAGCACAGCCTGGTGGACGCCAAGTGGCCGGCCTTCGAAGAGGTGTTCTTCAGGTTCGATCCGGAAAAAGTCGTGCTGATGAGCGCCGAACACCTGGAGCGGCTGATGCAGGACACGCGGATCATCCGCCACCTGGGCAAGCTCAAGAGCGTGCCGCGCAATGCGCAGTTCATTCTGGACGTGGCCCAGGAGAAGGGCAGCTTCGGCGCGCTGATTGCCGATTGGCCGGTGACCGACATCGTTGGGCTGTGGACCTTGCTGAAAAAGCGCGGTCATCAATTGGGCGGTCTGTCGGCGCCGCGCTTCCTGCGCATGGTCGGCAAGGACACTTTTGTGCCGAGCTACGACGTGGTGGCGGCGTTGAATGCGCAGCAGATCGTCGACAAAGTGCCCACCAGCTTGCGCGACCTGGCGTTGGTGCAGGACGTGTTCAACCAGTGGCATGAGGAAAGTGGCGGGCGGCCGATGAGCCAGATTTCGATGATGCTGGCTTATACAGTGAATCATTAAGCCCCTGTTGTTCCAATCGCCAGCAGGCTGGCTCCCACATGCACTGCTGGCGATTGCATTCTGTCAGGCGACGGACATCTCGCCCTCGCCAGCCAACTTGCGGTTCAACTGATACCGCCACCGCACATACAACAGTGCCGAACAGAACACCGCCAGACTCGCGCCCATCTCCAGCACGCCGAAGATCTGCCGGTTCGGATCATAGGCGGCCAACGCGCCCTTGATGAAATACAGGTTCACCACAAAGCACATCCATGAATGCCCCCGGGCATTGCCGACAATCATCCCAGGCGCGAGCAACAGCAACGGCACCAGCTCGATCAGCAGAATCACCCATGGCCGCGCACCGTGCAGGTCGGCGACCATCAAGTAGTAAACGCAGAGCAATCCCACCAGGCCAAAGAAACACATCAGACTGATAACGCGCATGGCCCGAACCCGTGGTTCAAGCCATTCGATCGCGGGCAGGACCTTCGGCTTCTTGGCCATCCTCAACCCTCCAGCTTCAGTGCAGTCTTGCCCAGACGCATGCCCAGGGCCCGGCACAGCGCCACTTCATGGGCATCCAGGCCGCTTTTGCCATCGGCACCGGCGTGATGGCTGGCGCCGTACGGCGTGCCGCCACCCTGGGTTTCCAGCAATGCCGACTCGCTGTAGGGCAGGCCGGTGATGAGCATGCCGTGGTGCAACAACGGCAGCATCATCGACAGCAAGGTGGTTTCCTGTCCGCCATGCAGGCTTGCGGTGGAGGTGAACACACCGGCGGGTTTGCCCACCAGGGCGCCGGTCAGCCACAGGTTGCTGGTGCCGTCGAGAAAGTACTTGAGTGGCGCCGCCATGTTGCCGAAGCGGGTCGGACTGCCCAGCGCCAGGCCTGCGCAGTTCTTCAGGTCATCGAGACTGGCGTAGAGCGAGCCTTCGTCCGGGATCTCCGGCGCCACGGCTTCGCACTCGGTGGAAATCGCCGGTACCGTGCGCAATCGGGCTTCGAGGCCGGCCTGTTCGACGCCGCGGGCAATTTGCCGGGCCATTTCATTGGTCGAACCGCTGCGGCTGTAATACAGCACCAGAATGTACGGCGCACTCACGGCAACAGCTCCAGGACCTGCTCTGGCGGACGGCCGATGATGGCCTTGTCGCCGACTTCGAGGATCGGTCGCTCCATCAGTTTCGGGTGGGCGGCAATGGCGGCGATCAACTGCGCCTCACTCAGGCTGCTGTCAGCCAGGTTCAGGGCCTTGTATTCGTCTTCGCCGGTGCGCAGCAGTTGCCGTGCGCTGATCCCGAGTTTGCCCAGCAGGCTGTGGATTTGCGCGCCGTCCAGTGGCGTTTCCAGGTAGCGCACCACTGTCGGGGTCAGGCCGCGGGCTTCAAGCAGTTCGAGCGCACCGCGGGATTTCGAGCAGCGCGGGTTGTGATAAAGCGTCAGATCGGTCATGAGCGGGTCGCATCTTGCGTAAGGTGGCGGCTATTCTAACTGGGCAGCGCCTAATCCTGAACCTTGGCACGCGATGGGTCGCAGGCGCTTTCAATTTTTGACAAGGAACACGACATGACAAGGCGACTGGCAGCGGCATTGGCGATTATCGGGGCGTTGATGCTGGGGGGCTGCGGTAACGACTACGGGATCGACCAGAACGGACAGAAGGTCGCCGCCGAGCGTCTGGACGGCAAATGGCTGGTGATCAATTACTGGGCCGAATGGTGTGGCCCGTGCCGGACCGAGATTCCCGAGTTGAACACCTTGGCCGAGCAGCTCAAGGACAAGAAGATCGGCGTGTTCGGGGTCAACTTCGACAACGTGCAGGGCGAAGAGCTGAAAAGTGCCAGCGAGAAACTCGGGATCAAGTTCACCGTGCTGGCGCAGGACCCTTCCGAGTTATTCGATCTGCCGCGCAGTGAGGCGTTGCCGGTGACCTACATCATCGATAACAAGGGCAAGGTGCGGGAGCAGTTGATGGGCGAGCAGACGGCGGCGGGGGTAGTGGCCAAGCTCGAAGCATTACAGGCGAAAAATTAGGCGGGTGGCAACGACAAACCGTGTAGGAGCTGGCTTGCCAGCGAAGAGGCCCGACAGTCCAGCGAAATGGTCAAAGACGCTTTCGCCGGCAAGCCGGCTCCTACAGGTTCAGAGGGGATCAACCCTCTTCCAGCCACCAGCGCAGCGGCTTGCCTTCAGCTGGCCAGAAACGCATCTGGTCGATTGACGAGACGTCCCAGCGCTGCACGCCTTCCAGTGCCTGCAGGAAGCGTTTTTCCTGCTCCATCAGTGCCGGCGCACAGAGTTTGCGGGTGCTGCCGATCTTGCCGAAGCTCAGCTTGTCGCCTTCCAGGGTGTACGGCGCGAACCAGTGGTTGCAGCCGCCGTTACCGTAGGCGCGACCGTCTTCACCCAGAGTGATGGTCAGGTGGCTGTAATCCATCAACGGACGCTCGCCGATCCACTCCAGGATGTAGCTGCGGTTCTGTTCAAGTTGCACCGGTTCGGCGGCGCAGCCCAGCAGGCTGGTACCGACCATCGCGGTCAGAGCGAGGCGTTTCATCACGCAGGCTCCTGGCATTTGGGGCACAGGTGCTTCTCGCCAACGGTGGTCCAGCCCAACTCGGCAATCCGCGCGGTGGCGGCAGGCTTTTCAGCCTTGTTGCCGAGCTTGGCGTCCACGGCGAACTCGAAACTCAGTTCTTTGGCGCAGCTGTCGCAGTTCACCTGCCAGGTATGGATCGCCAGTTCGCCGAACACCGGGCCACTGGCCACCGCGACCCATTGGCCCGGCGGGTTGATCAGATGGCGAACCGTTTCGACGGTCAGGCGCATGGACAAGTCCTTGGCGCCCTTGAGGGTCACGACCAGCACGTCGTTGTTACGAATCGAGCCGCCGTTACCGGTGACCTGATAACGCCCCGGCACCAGGGCGCGGCATTCGGTGAGGGTGTGTTGCGGGTTCATCAGGGTGTAGCGGAAATCGTGTTCGACCATGGGTCCTCCAAATATGCGCAATATGCTAGCACGGGCTTACGCGCAGCATGTTGCGGGCATATGACCTTCGATCAGGTTCAATCAGCCTCGACCTGATTCTCAGGCGCCCCGGCCGCCCAGGCCAAAATATTCTGCAAGGTGGTCGCGGCAATCGCGCCCAGGGCTTCTCGGGTCAGGAAGGCCTGGTGGGCCGTGACGATCACGTTGGGAAAGGTCAGCAACCGCGCCAGTACATCGTCCTGCAACGGCAGGTCGGAGCGGTCCTCGAAAAACAGTTGGGCCTCCTCTTCATACACATCCAGTCCCAAATAACCCAGTTGGCCGCTCTTCAAGGCATCGATCAGCGCCGGGGTGTCCACCAGGCCGCCGCGGCCGGTATTGATCAACATGGCGCCGGGTTGCATGTGCGCCAGGGATTGGCGGTTGATCAAATGCTTGCTCTGGGCATTGAGCGGACAGTGCAGGCTGATGATCTGTGACTCGGCCAGCAACTGCGGCAAGTCCAGGTAGCGGGTACCCAGGGCTTCGACCTGGGGATTGGGGAAGGGGTCGTAGGCCAGCAGTTGGCAGCCGAACCCGTGCATGATTTTCGCGAAGGTCGCGCCGATTTGCCCGGTGCCAACCACGCCGACGGTCTTGCCCACCAAGTCGAACCCCGTCAGCCCGTGCAGGCTGAAATCGCCTTCGCGGGTGCGGTTATAGGCGCGGTGCAAGCGGCGGTTGAGTGCCAGGATCAGTGCGACGGCATGCTCGGCCACGGCGTGGGGCGAATAGGCCGGGACGCGCACGATCGCCAGCCCCAAGCGCTTCGCAGCCGCGAGGTCGACATGGTTGTAACCAGCCGAGCGCAGGGCGATCAGGCGTGTACCGCCTGCGGCCAGGCTTTCGAGCACCGGGGCGCCGAGATCATCATTGATGAAGGCGCAGACCACTTCGTGATGCTCCGCCAGTGCCACGGTATCGAGGCTCAGGCGTGCCGGCTGAAAGTGCAGCTCGATACCGGGCGGCAGGTCGGCGGCGAGAAAACTGTCGCGGTCGTAGGTCTGGCTGCTGAAAAGAATCGTGCGCATGTGTTCTCCCTGGCGTTTCGTACCCTTTGTAGGAGCTGCCGCAGGCTGCGATCTCTTGATTTTGCTTTTAAGATCAAAAGATCGCAGCCTGCGGCAGCTCCTACATTATCAGCCCTTCCATCCCCCGCTGCCTTGCGCTGCATCAGGCGTTGATGCGCGCCTGGGTGGCCAGGCGATTGATCGCCCGGTCGAGATCTTCAAGTGCGCCGAAGGCCTTCGGGTCTTTCTGCTTGAGCAGGGTTTCACTGCGTTGGCAGGCGGCGCGCAGTTGCGGTACGCCGCAATAACGGGTCGCGCCGTGCAGGCGATGAACGCGCTCGATCAGGGCGTTGTGGTCGTTGCTTTGCTGGGCCTGGCGGATGGCTTCGCGGTCGGCTTCCAGCGACGCCAGCAGCATGGCCAGCATGTCGGCGGCCAGGTCGGCCTTGCCGGCGGCCAGGCGCAAGCCTTCTTCGTGATCGAGCACCTGCAACTCGTAGGTGCTGCCGTGGCTGTCGCCTGCGCGCTCCGGCGACTGATTGCGCAGTGCCAGCCCGCTCCATTTGAGTACCACTTGCGCCAGTTGTCGTTCGCTGATCGGCTTGGTCAGGTAATCGTCCATGCCGCTTTGCAGCAGGGCGCGTTTTTCGTTGGCCATGGCATGTGCGGTGAGGGCCACGATCGGTAGCGGCGTACAATGCCGCTCGCTTTCCCATTGGCGGATCGCTTCGGTACTTTGGCGCCCATCCATGCCGGGCATTTGCACGTCCATCAGCACCAGGTCGAACGTCTCGTTCTGCACTGCCTTTATAGCCGCGTATCCGCTTTCCACGGCGAGCACCTTGGCGCCCATGTCTTCGAGCAGGGTTTGCACCAGCAGCAAATTGGCCGGGTTGTCGTCGACGCACAGCACCTTCGGCGCGCGGCTGGACACCGGCTCTGTGGATTCGCTGCGCAACTGCCGCGGGTTGACCAGGTCGGACAGCGCGCGCCGCAGCTTGCGGGTGCAGGCCGGTTTGGCCTGGAGTTGGCTGTGGGGGTTCGGCACCGACAGGTGGAACAGTGTCTGTTCCGTGGTGGGGCACAGCACCAACACTTTGCAGCCCAGGTGCTCGAGGTCCCAGATGTGCTGGTTGAGGCGTTCCGGTGGCATGTCGTTGCTGGTGATCCCCAGCACTGCGAGTTCGATCGCCTGATCGGTCTGATGCGCGCCGGTGACGCCGTTGGTCAGGCTTTCCAGGGTATTGAACGGGGTGACGTCCAGGCCGCAGTCTTCCAGTTGATGCTGCAAGGCCTGGCGCGCCAGCTCATGGTTTTCCAGCACGGCAATCCGCCGGCCGAGCAGCGGCGCGCTTGGCAGGTCTTCGGCATCGTCGCGGGTCTTGGGCAGGTTCAGGCTGATCCAGAACTCCGATCCCTCGCCCGGCGTGCTGTCGACGCCGATCTCACCACCCATCTGTTCGATCAGGCGCTTGGAGATCACCAACCCCAGGCCGGTACCACCGGGTTGCCGCGACAGCGAGTTATCGGCCTGGCTGAAGGCCTGGAACAGCGCGCGCACATCCTGGTTCGACAGGCCGATGCCGGTGTCCTGGATGCTGATGCGCAATTGCACGCTGTCTTCGTGCTCTTCCTCGAGCATGGCCCGGGCGACGATGGTGCCCTCGCGGGTGAACTTGATCGCGTTGCTGACCAGGTTGGTCAGGATCTGCTTGAGCCGCAACGGATCGCCCACCAGCGACAGGGGCGTGTCGCGATACACCAGGCTGATCAGCTCCAGCTGTTTGGCGTGGGCAGCCGGGGCGAGGATGGTCAACGTGTCCTGCAGCAGGTCACGCAGATTGAACGGAATATGGTCGAGCACCAGCTTGCCGGCTTCGATCTTCGAAAAATCGAGGATCTCGTTGATGATCCCCAGCAGGCTGTCGGCGGACTTTTCGATGGTGCCCAGGTAATCGAGCTGGCGCGGGGTCAGTTCACTTTTTTGCAGCAGATGGGTGAAGCCGAGGATGCCGTTGAGCGGCGTGCGAATTTCATGGCTCATGTTGGCCAGGAACTCGGACTTGATCCGGCTCGCCTCCAGCGCTTCCATGCGCGCCAGGTCGAGCTCGATGTTCTGGATCTCGATGGTCTCGAGGTTCTGGCGCACGTCCTCGGTGGCCTGGTCGATACTGTGTTGCAGTTCCTCCTGGGCATTCTGCAGGGTGCCGGCCATGCGATTGATGCCGGAGGCCAATTCGTCCAGCTCCTGGCTGCCCAGGGGCGGCAGACGGGTTTCCAGGTGACCGTCCTTGAGTTGGGCTACGGCCTGTTTGATCTGGGTCAGCGGTCGATTGATCGTGCGGCCCATGCGCAACGCCAGCAGCGCCGCCCCCCCGAGGCCGGCCGCGATCATCAACAGGCTGGCGAACAGGCTGCGGTAGCCGCGCAGCAGCATGCCGTTGTGGGACAGCTCGAGTTCGACCCAGCCCAGCAGGCGGTCGGCTTCATCGGGAATCACGTCGCCTGCCAGGTTGCGGTGTTTGCCGAACACCGGCAGCAGGTAACGCGTGGCTTCGCTGCCACTGCGGCGCAGCATTTGCGAACCTTCGCCCATTGGCGCCTGGGTCAGCATGATCGGCCCGGCGTGGGCCAGTGGCGTGCGGTCCGGGGCAAGGAAGGTCACGGCGCGCACGTCCGGTTGTTCCAGGGACTGGGTGGCGATACGTTCCAGCAGTTCGCTGTTGTGGTGCCCCATGGCGGGCGCCACCAGCGGTGCCAGTTGCTCGGCAATCATTTCGCCGCGCTGCAGGAGTTGGGTCTGCAGGTCCGATTGCTGCATCCAGGTGAAATAGCCGCCCAGGACCAGTGCCATGAGGCTGGTCGGCAGCAGCGTCAGTAACAGCACGCGGCCTTTAATTCCCAGTTTCGTCAGCACGCCTCTCTCCTGCAACCGGCTATTTATAGGGCAGCGCATGCGTCCGGCACGCGCCACTTGCGCAGTGTAGCGATTTGCACGCGGGCGATCCTCGGTAATTGACGTCGTCACTCGTCGGTTACGCGTGCGCTTTTTGCCCCCTGCGCAAACCCTTGGGTTGCTCCGGGCGAGGCAATCTTGAATAATTAACAACTGAGAATTATTTGCAGATAATAATGACGACCATCAGCGCTGGCCATCCCCGTATCCTAGCCATCGAAGACGACCTCGTACTCGGCGCCTATGTCCATGAACATCTGGGCCGTAGCGGCTTTCAGGTGACCTGGTGCCAGAATGGCCAGGAAGGCCTGGACATGGCACGCGAGCAAGCCTTCGATGTGGTGTTGATGGACATCCTACTGCCCGGGCTGGATGGACTGGCGGCGCTGACGCAATTGCGCCGCAGCCATTCCACCCCGGTGTTGCTGATGTCTGCACTGGGTGCCGAGGCCGATCGCATCAGCGGCTTTCAACTCGGGGCCGATGATTACCTGCCCAAACCCTTCAGCATGGTCGAGTTGCGCGTGCGCATCGAAGCCATCCTGCGCCGGGTAGCCCTTGATCGCCGGCCGACACCGGTGGCGCTCGTGGCCGAGGTGGACAGTCTGCGCTTCGACGACGAACTTTCCGACGTTTTCTATCGCCAATTGCCTGCCGGCCTGACCCGCAGTGAGTATCGACTGTTGGAAACCCTGAGCCGCAGCGTCGATGAAGTATTGAGCAAGGCCTTCCTTTATCAGCAGGTGCTGCAACGCGGTTATGCCGCTCACGATCGCAGCCTGGACATGCACATCAGCCAGATTCGCCGCAAACTCAAAGCCATCGGCTATACCGAGCGCGAGGTGCGCACGGTCTGGGGCAAGGGCTACATCCTGAGTGCCGGCGATGAAATGTAACTTGCCGGGCCGGCATTCGCTGTTCTGGAAGTTGGCCTGCCTGTTGGTGGCGTTCTGTCTGCTGATGATCTGGTTGAGCTGGTCCTGGGGTCGCTACATGGAGCAGCGCAACCAGTTCCTCTCGGACGAGGCTCGAGGCACCTTGACGCGCTATGCGGCCGAGGCGGAACAGGCGTGGCAACAACGTCGGACCGAGGGCGTCGATGACTGGCTGCAGACCATGCGTCAAAGGGAAAAGAGTTGGGTCGGTGTCATCGGCGGTGATCTGCAGTCCTTGAGCAGCTTTGCGCTGACGGACAATGAAATTGAACACCTGACGTTTCTGCGCGGCCTGGACTGGCCCATCCACAAGAAAGGCCGGCCGTGGATGCGGGTGCCGTTTCCCGGCGACCCTTCCGTTGGCAGCCTGGTGATCGAACTGCCGCAACGGTTCGTGCCGGGGCGCTACCAGGTGTTCTGGCGGGTGATCACCAACGGGGTCATTCCCGGGTTGTTCACTTTGCTGTTGTGCGTCGGCCTGTACCGCTTGCTGGTGGTGCCGCTCAATCACCTGCGCGAACAGGCCAATGCCTGGCGTGCCGATCAACTCAATGTGCGCCTGTCGCGCCGCACCACCAACCGCGCCGACGAGTTGGGAGAACTGGGCAGGGCGTTCGATCACATGTCCGAACGGCTGCAAAGCACCGTGGCGCTTCAACAACAACTGTTGCGCGACCTGTCCCATGAATTGAGAACGCCGTTGAGCCGCCTGCGGGTGGCCAGTGAAAGCGAGCAGGGCCTGGAGCAATTGCGCGAGCGCATCGGCCGCGAGGTCGATGGCATGCAACGGTTGGTGGAAGACACGCTGCAACTGGCCTGGCTCGACACGGAACGCACTCGATTGCCCGACGAAGCGATACAGGTCCAGGCCTTGTGGGAAATGCTCACGGAAAACGCCTGCTACGAAAGTTGCTGGCCGGATGGGCAGTTGCAATGTTCGGTGGACGCTTCCTGTTGGGTGCGCGGCCACCTCAATACCCTGGCCCAGGCCCTGGAGAACATGCTGCGCAATGCGATTCGACATTCGCCCAAGGGTGGCATTGTTCATCTGGGTGGGCAGCGCGAAGGCGACTACTGGCACCTGTGGCTGGAGGATGAGGGAGGCGGCGTAGCGGAGGCTGATCTAGAGCGAATCTTCTTGCCCTTCACCCGGCTCGACGGCTCGCGGCCGGGGGACGGTGGATTTGGCCTGGGCTTGAGTATTGCCAGGAATGCGGTGCGGCGTCAGGGTGGAAAGCTTTGGGCGCAGAACACCGGGAGCGGCTTGCGGTTGAACATGCTCTTGGTGGCGGATGATGGAGCTGTCAGTGATGACTCCTACGCGAGCAGGCTCTCCCTTCCTACAACGCTCTGATTTTGCCGGAGCCTTCCCGAGTTTCTGTACGACATTTCCCAAAGGGCATCACCGGTCATTTCAAGCATCCCTGGCGGTTTAAGCTCACGCTTTTACTCGTGTTCAAGGACCCAGGCATGACCGTACCCTTCGTTCCCGGCAGCACAACCGATGATCGTTTCAATGAAGTGCTTGCGCTGATTCAAAGTGCCAGGTGCCAGGCCTTGCAGGCGGTGAACACTCAACTGATCGAGTTGTACTGGCAGGTGGGTGCCTATATCAGCCGCAAGCTGGAGAACGCCGAATGGGGTGATTCCGTGGTCGGTCAACTGGCTGTGCATCTGGCTCAGACTCAGCCAGGATTGCGTGGTTTCACTCGGTCGAATTTGTTCCGCATGCGCCAATTTTATGAGACCTACCGCGCAGAAGAAAAAGTCGCACCACTGGCGCGACAATTGTCCTGGTCTCACAACATGATCATCTTTGGCCAGAGCAAACGCCCGGAAGAGCGCGATTTCTACCTGCGAATGGCCGTTCAGGAAAAATGGTCGAAGCGCGAACTGGAGCGACAGTTCAAGACAGCGCTATTTGAACGCAGCGTGACCCAGCCGGCCAAAGTCTCCGCAGTTCTGAAGCAAACCCACCCCTCTGCGTTAGAGATATTCCGCGACGCCTACATGGTCGAGTTTCTCGACCTGCCCGGCGCCCACGCCGAAACCGATCTGCATCGGGGCTTGCTGGGGCGCCTCAAGCAGTTCTTGAGTGAGCTTGGCCGCGATTTCTGCTTTGTCGGCTCCGAATATCCCTTACAAGTCGGCGGGCGTGATTTCGCACTGGACCTGTTGTTCTTTCACCGCGGTCTCAACTGTCTGGTGGCCATCGAGCTCAAGGTCGGCCGTTTCGAGCCTGAATATTTAGGCAAGTTGGGCTTCTACCTGGAAGCCCTGGATCGCGAAGAACGCAAACCTCATGAAAACCCTGCAATCGGGGTATTGCTCTGCGCCAGTAAAGAGGACGAAGTCGTCGAGTACGCCCTTAACCGCAGTCTGTCGCCAGCGCTGATCGCCGAGTACCAGGTACAACTACCGGATAAACAGTTGTTGCAGGCCAAGTTGCATGAGTTTTATGCGCTAAATATGGCGCAAGGGGAGGACGCGGAAGCGGCTTCAAGTCCTGCTTTGTGAGCCGCCCTTATTTCCATAAGCCATAAGCACCGCACTTTGCGTGATATGGCCTTGGAAGGTTTGCCGGTATGATAGGCGCCCCCGCAGTCTGGATTGCGAATACGCCATGACCTTGCAGTACCCAACCATCGCCGATTGCGTCGGCAACACTCCGCTGGTCCGTTTGCAGCGCCTGCCCGGCGCCACCAGCAATACCCTTTTGCTCAAGCTCGAGGGGAACAACCCGGCGGGTTCGGTCAAGGACCGTCCGGCGCTGTCGATGATCACTCGCGCCGAGTTGCGCGGGCAGATCCACGCCGGCGATACGCTGATCGAAGCGACTTCCGGTAATACCGGGATTGCGCTGGCCATGGCTGCCGCGATCAAGGGTTACAAGATGATCCTGATCATGCCGGACAACTCCAGCGCCGAACGCAAGGCGGCGATGACCGCCTATGGTGCCGAGCTGATCCTGGTCAGCCAGGAGGAGGGCATGGAAGGTGCCCGCGACCTCGCCCAGCGCATGGAGGCAGAAGGCCGTGGCAAGGTGCTGGACCAGTTCGCCAACGGGGACAACCCCGAGGCGCACTACACCACCACCGGTCCGGAAATCTGGCGCCAGACCCAGGGCACCATCACCCATTTCGTCAGTTCCATGGGCACCACTGGCACGATCATGGGCGTCTCGCGCTACTTGAAAGAGCAGAGCGACAACGTGCAGATCATCGGCCTGCAACCGATGGAAGGCTCGGCCATTCCCGGCATCCGCCGCTGGCCGCAGGAATACCTGCCGAAGATCTACCAGGCCGAGCGCGTCGACCGTATCGTCGACATGGCGCAGAGCGAAGCCGAGGACGTCACCCGGCGTCTGGCCCGCGAAGAAGGCATCTTCTGTGGCGTATCCTCGGGCGGGGCGGTGGCAGCGATGCTGCGTCTGTCCAAAGAAGTTGAAAACGCGGTGATCGTCGCGATCATCTGCGACCGTGGCGACCGATACCTGTCGACCGGCATTTTCGACGCGCCCAACTGATGGCCAAGCACGAGAGAGGCCTGCGCTTCCAGCCCACCGGCGGCAGCAAGGCCCCGCAAGTCCCGACCGGCAAAAAGCAGCGCCTCTGCATCGAGCGCCTGGCCAATGACGGTCGTGGTATCGCGTTTTTCGAAGGGCGTACCTGGTTCGTCATCGGCGCACTGGCCGGTGAAGAGGTCGAGGCACGCGTACTCGGCGCCCACGGCAAAGTCGTCGAGGCGCGCACCGAGCGCGTGTTCAAGGCCAGCGAACTGCGCCGCCCCGCACCCTGTGCCCATGCGGGTCGCTGCGGCGGTTGCAGCGTGCAGCATCTGCCCCACAGCGAACAGCTCGCCCTGAAACAGCGCATGCTCGCCGAGCAATTGTCGAAGGTCGCCGGGGTCGAGCCGGAAGAATGGGCTGCGCCATTGAGCGGTCCGGAATTCGCCTATCGGCGTCGCGCCCGGGTGGCGGTGCGTTGGGACATGAAGGCGAAAAAACTCGAAGTCGGTTTCCGTGCCGCCGGCAGCCAGGACATTGTCGGCATCGATGATTGCCCGGTGCTGGTACAGCCCTTGCAACCGATCATGGCTCGCTTGCCTGAAATGCTGCGGCGCTTGAGCAAGCCCCAAGCTCTGGGGCACGTGGAATTGTTCAGCGGTTCATCGCTGGCGGTATTGCTGCGCCACATGGCGCCGTTGTCCGAAAGCGACATGACCATCCTCAAGGATTTCTGCGCGTTTCACCAAGCCCAGTTGTGGTTGCACGGTGACGGCGAGCCGCACCCGGTCGAGGCCGATCAGTCCTTGGGCTATCGTCTTGAACAGTGGGATCTGAATCTGGCGTACCGGCCTGGGGATTTCATCCAGGTCAATGCCGCGGTCAACGAAGCGATGGTCGCCCAGGCGCTGGACTGGCTGAAACCGCAAGCCGATGAGCGCGTTCTCGATCTATTCTGTGGGTTGGGTAACTTTGCCTTGCCGCTGGCCAAAGCCGTTCGCGAAGTCGTGGCGGTGGAGGGTGTGCAGGTGATGGTCGATCGCGCCGCCGCGAATGCGATCAGCAACAATCTGCATAACGCGAAATTTTTTCAGGCCGATTTATCCCAGCCTTTGACCGATGCCGAATGGGCCGGCGAAGGCTTTTGTGCGGTACTCTTGGACCCACCGCGTGACGGCGCTTTCGAAGTCGTGCGCAAGCTCAAGTCCCTGGGGGCCGAGCGGTTGGTGTATGTGTCGTGCAACCCTGCGACGCTGGCGCGCGACACGGTCGAATTGATCAAGCAGGGCTACCGGTTAAAACGTGCCGGGATTCTCGATATGTTTCCTCAGACGGCGCATGTCGAGGCCATGGCGTTATTTGAAGCGAGCTAGGATGCTCGTCTGGTCCGACTGGCCCGCCCGTGCAGCCGCGTACCAGCCCGACGTGGGCTCATGGGCAACGAAGGTCAGCGATTTGACGCATTGAATCTGCGTCGTAGGGAAGGTAAGCAAGATGGTACAGGTGAGAGCACACCAGCCGATCAACACCGACGGCAGTATCAATCTCGAGGCTTGGCTCGATCACGCGGTCAGTGTCGATCTGGCACTGGATCGCGAAGCCTTGAAGGAAGCCTGCGAGTTCGCTCGCGAGGCCGAACAACAAGCCAATGCGGCAAAGAATCTGTGGACGGAAGGCAACTCGAGTTTCCGCACGGGCCTTGAGATCGCCGAGATCCTCGCCGACCTCAAGCTCGATCAGGATTCGCTGGTGGCCGCGGTGTTGTACCGGGGTGTACGCGAAGGCCAGATCCCGTTGCCCACCGTCAGCCAGCGCTTCGGTCCGGTGGTCGCCAAACTGATCGACGGCGTGCAGCGCATGGCGGCGATCAGCGACAGCCTGAGTCCGCGCAAATCCATGGTGATGGGCACCCAGGGCCAGGTGGAAAACCTGCGCAAGATGCTCGTGGCCATGGTCGACGACGTGCGCGTCGCCCTGATCAAACTGGCCGAGCGCACTTGCGCGATCCGTGCGGTCAAGACAGCCGACGACGAGAAGCGCAACCGCGTGGCCCGCGAGGTCTTCGACATCTACGCGCCACTGGCCCACCGCCTGGGTATCGGTCACATCAAGTGGGAGCTGGAGGACTTGTCCTTCCGTTACCTCGAACCCGACCAGTACAAGCAGATCGCCAAGCTGCTGCACGAGCGGCGACTGGATCGCGAGCGCTTCATCAGCGACGTGATGAGCCAGCTGAAGAACGAATTGCAGGCCACCGGCGTCGATGCCGACATCAGCGGCAGGGCCAAACACATCTATTCGATCTGGCGCAAAATGCAGCGCAAGGGCCTGGAGTTCAGCCAGATCTACGACGTGCGCGCCGTGCGGGTGCTGGTGCCGGAAATGCGCGACTGCTACACCGCGCTCGGCATTGTCCACACCCTGTGGCGACACATCCCGAAAGAGTTCGACGACTACATCGCCAACCCGAAAGAGAACGGCTATCGCTCATTGCATACCGCCGTGATCGGGCCTGAAGGCAAGGTGCTGGAGGTGCAGATCCGCACCCACGCCATGCATGAGGAGGCCGAACTCGGCGTATGCGCGCACTGGCGCTACAAGGGCACCGACGTCAAGTCCGGCTCCAATCACTACGAAGAGAAAATCTCCTGGCTGCGTCAGGTGCTCGAGTGGCACGAAGAGCTGGGCGACATTGGCGGGCTGGCCGAACAGCTGCGGGTCGATATCGAACCCGACCGGGTCTACATCTTTACCCCGGACGGTCACGCCATCGATTTGCCCAAGGGCGCGACGCCGCTGGATTTCGCCTACCGCGTCCACACTGAAATCGGTCACAACTGCCGCGGCGCCAAGATCAACGGGCGCATCGTGCCGCTCAACTACAGCCTGCAAACCGGTGAACAGGTCGAGATCATCACCAGCAAGCACGGTACGCCGAGTCGCGACTGGCTGAACCCCAACCTGGGTTACGTCACCACCTCGCGGGCGCGGGCGAAGATCGTCCACTGGTTCAAATTGCAGGCGCGCGACCAGAACGTCGCCGCCGGTAAAACCCTGCTCGAACGCGAACTCAATCGCCTCGGCCTGCCGCAGGTGGACTTCGACAAGCTGGCCGACAAGGCCAACATGAAGACCGCCGAGGACATGTTCGCGGCCCTCGGCGCCGGCGATTTGCGCCTGGCGCAACTGGTCAACCTGGCGCAGCAGCTGGTCGAGCCGGAACGCGGCAACGAACAGCTGGAACTGATTCCACGCAAGGCTACCGGCTACAAGCCAGGCAAGCGTGGCGACATCCAGATCCAGGGCGTGGGCAACCTGATGACTCAGATGGCCGGTTGCTGCCAGCCGCTGCCGGGGGATGCGATCGTCGGCTACATCACCCAGGGCCGTGGTGTGAGCATCCACCGCCAGGACTGCGCCTCGGTGTTGCAGTTGGGCGGGCGCGAGCCAGAGCGGATCATTCAGGTCAGCTGGGGGCCGGTACCGGTGCTGACCTATCCGGTTGACATCGTCATCCGTGCTTACGACCGCTCCGGATTGCTGCGTGACGTCTCGCAGGTGTTGCTCAACGAGCGGATCAACGTGCTGGCGGTCAATACTCGCTCGAACAAGGAGGACAACACCGCGTTGATGTCCCTGACCATCGAGATTCCGGGGCTGGACGCGCTTGGGCGGTTGCTGGGGCGGATTTCCCAGCTACCGAACATCATCGAAACCCGGCGTAACCGCACACCGTGAAATCAGCGCCGATCCAATGTGGGAGCGGGCTTGCTCGCGAAGAGGGCCTGTCAGTCGACATCAATGTTGTCTGCCACACCGCTTTCGCGAGCAAGCCCGCTCCCACAGGGAAGTCCTGTGATGAGAGGGATTGATGTTCAGCCTTGAAGATTTATTGCACCTGATGAACCGCCTGCGCGACCCGCAGTACGGTTGCCCGTGGGACATCAAGCAAACCTACGCCACCATCGTCCCGCACACCCTCGAGGAAGCCTATGAAGTTGCCGACGCCATCGAGCGCGGTGACTTCGATCATCTGCAGGGTGAGTTGGGCGACCTGCTGTTCCAGGTGGTTTACTACAGCCAGCTGGCCCGGGAAGAAGGGCGCTTCGAGTTCGCCGGCGTGGTCGACAGCATCACGCGCAAGTTGATTCGCCGTCATCCGCACGTATTCCCCACCGGTGACCTGTACGCGCCAGTGGATGTCCCGCGCTTGAATGAGGAACAGGTCAAGCAGCGCTGGGAAGAGATCAAGGCCGAGGAGCGCGCGGAAAACTCCAGCGCACCGCAACAGCTGTCCTTGCTCGATGATGTCCCGGCAACATTGCCGGCGTTGTCCCGCTCGGCAAAATTGCAGAAGCGCGCAGCGCAGGTTGGTTTCGATTGGCCCGATGCGTTGCCGGTGCTTGATAAAGTCCGTGAAGAACTCGATGAAGTCCTTGAGGCCATGTCGGAAAACGATCCAGAGGCCGTGGCCGACGAGATCGGCGATCTGCTATTTTCCGTGGTCAATCTGGCCAGGCATCTCAAGGTCGACCCGGAAACCGCGCTGCGTGGCGCCAACGGCAAGTTCGAGCGACGCTTCCGTTTTATCGAACAGGCATTGCGCGACACCCACCGTCCCATGGAAGATTGCACCCTCGAAGAGTTGGACGCCCTGTGGGGTGAAGCCAAACGCCAGGAAAAGAATGTGCCCAGCTGCGGTTGAGCAGTTGCCTAAGTGAGTAATAAGCACCATGAGCATTTCCCTTCGCGACCAGTTGCTCAAAGCAGGGCTGGTCAACCAGAAGCAGGCCAAGCAGGTCAGCAAAGACAAACAGAAGCAGCAGCGTCTGGCCCACAAGGGCCAGATCGAACTCGATGACTCCCAGCAGCGGGCGGCTCAGGAAGCCATGGCCGAGAAGGTCAAGCGCGATCAGGAGCTCAACCGCCAGCAGCAGGAGAAGGCCGAGGCGAAAGCCCGCGCTGCCCAGGTCAAGCAATTGATCGAAGCCACGCGCCTGCCGAAACTGACGACCGAGGACTACTACAACTTCGTCGACGACAAGAAGGTCAAGCGCCTCTCGGTCAACAACCTGATGCGCAACAAGCTGAGCAACGGTTCGCTGGCCATCGTGCACCACGCCGGCGGTTATGAAGTGATCCCCCGGGAAGCGGCCCTGAAGATCCAGGAGCGCGATCCGCAACGCATCGTGCAGCTGAATGTACAGACCGAAGAAGTCGCTGCCGAGGACGATCCATACGCGGCCTATCAGATCCCTGACGATCTGATGTGGTAAGCGGTTAACGGCTGCAATAACGACAAACCCCGCTGATGGCGGGGTTTGTCGTTTTCAATGCGGTCATTGCTCAGGCGGAGCGTCGTTCTCGTTGCTGCTCCAGGGTTTCCAGTTCGGCCTTGTAGCTGTGGGCATCTGTCTCGGAGTGGAACATCCCGACCAGCAAGTCTTGTTGATACACATCCCAGATCCGGACACCGGCGGCTACGCCTTCATGGGACATGCGTGAATCGTCGCGTTCAGTTACTTTTACAGTCATCTGCTAGCTCCAATCTCTGTTTATCTGCAGCAAGGCATGTGCAGGACTCTGTTATAGGGTTTGGTAGCTTGCTAAGTAAACGACTGAGTTTGGAAAGGGTTTTTTGCAAAAACGGCAACAGTCCTGCAGCCCGCTTAAACCGCGACATTCAGTCGCAGGGGCTTAAGTTTCATGACAAAAGCTTCATCTCCGGAGGCCTGCAGGCGGTAGGTCTTTTCCAGGCGAAAAAAAACGCCCCGAACCAGTCGGGGCGTTTTTTTGTGCGACTCAGCAGTGGGGAATTACTTGCCTTCCCAACGCTTCAGTACCAGCGTGGCATTGGTGCCACCGAAACCGAAGCTGTTGCTCATCACGGTATTGATGGTGGCGTTTTCGCGGGTCTTGGTCAGCACCGGCAGGTCGGCCACTTCAGGGTCCAGCTCGTCGATGTTGGCGGAACCGGCAATGAAGTTGCCTTCCATCATCAGCATGCAGTAGATCGCTTCGTGAACGCCGGCGGCGCCCAGGGAGTGACCCGACAGGCTCTTGGTGGAGCTGATGGCAGGAGCCTTGTCGCCGAACACTTCACGCACACCTTTCATTTCCGCGACGTCGCCGACTGGAGTCGAAGTGCCGTGGGTGTTCAGGTAGTCGATTGGTGTGTCGACGGTGGACAGCGCCTGCTGCATGCAGCGGATCGCGCCTTCGCCGCTTGGGGCGACCATGTCGTAGCCGTCGGAAGTCGCGCCGTAGCCAACGATTTCCGCGTAGATCTTGGCACCACGGGCCAGGGCGTGTTCCAGCTCTTCAACCACGACCATGCCGCCACCGCCGGCAATGACGAAACCGTCACGGTCAGCGTCGTAGGCACGGGAGGCTTGCTCCGGGGTGTCGTTGCGCTTGCTGGACAGTGCGCCCATCGCGTCGAACAGGAACGACTGGCTCCAGTGTTCTTCTTCACCACCGCCGGCGAAGACGATGTCTTGCTTGCCCATCTGGATCTGTTCCATGGCGGTACCGATGCAGTGAGCACTGGTGGCGCAAGCAGACGCGATGGAGTAGTTCAGGCCCTTGATCTTGAACGGCGTGGCCAGGCAGGCGGAAACGGTGCTGCTCATGGTCCGCGTTACGCGGTATGGGCCGACGCGCTTGACGCCTTTCTCGCGCAGGATGTCCAGCGCTTCCATCTGGTTCAGCGTGGAGGCGCCACCGGAACCGGCGATCAGGCCAGTACGCGGGTTGGACACTTGCTCTTCGGTCAGGCCGGAGTCAGCAATGGCGTCTTTCATGGCCAGGTAGGCGTAAGCCGCCGCGTGGCCGACGAAGCGATAGATCTTGCGATCGATCAGTTCTTCAAGGTTGAGGTCAATGGAGCCGGAAACCTGGCTACGCAGACCCATTTCGGCATATTCCGGGTTGAACCGGATGCCAGGGCGGCTTGCACGCAGGTTAGCGGAGACGGTCTCTTTGTCATTGCCCAGGCACGAAACAATGCCCAGACCAGTGATAACGACGCGGCGCATGCGGATAACCCTTAGAAGTTGTCAGTGGAGGTGAACACGCCGACCCGGAGGCCTTCGGCGGTATAGATTTCGCGACCGTCGACAGTCACCGAACCGTCGGCGATGGCCAGGTTCAGCTTGCCTTTGAGGACACGCTTGATATGAATGTTATAGGTGACTTTCTTGGCTGTCGGCAGGACCTGGCCGAAGAATTTCACTTCGCCCGAACCCAGGGCGCGACCGCGGCCCGGCAGGCCCTGCCAGCCCAGGAAGAAACCGACCAGTTGCCACATGGCGTCGAGGCCCAGGCAGCCCGGCATCACCGGATCGCCTTCGAAGTGGCAGGCGAAGAACCACAGGTCCGGAGTGATATCCAGCTCGGCGACCAATTCACCTTTGCCGTACTTGCCACCTTCTTCGCTGATCAGGGTGATGCGATCGACCATCAGCATGTTCGGGGCGGGCAGTTGCGCGTTACCTGGGCCGAACAGCTCACCGCGACTGCAGCGCAGCAGGTCTTCCCGGGTAAAGGCGTTTTGTTTGGTCATGCGAGCTCCTCAATAGTCCCATGCGGCAGGTGGGGCAAATCTTCCCGGCCGATCGAAGCGTTCATGCCTCGAACCGGCAGCCTACTCATAGACTATTGCGTTGTAGTGAAAGTCACAGCACCAAGGACATGAATGTACACTTGTGCACTGAAATTTTTAATCAAGCCCAATTTCGGACTTGTACGGGTGCCTAAGACTGCCGCACTTTCGCCTTTCACGCCAGTCGCAGATGCTCGAAAGGCCTGTACTACTGCACCCATCGCTGCAGAATTTGCTGAAGATCAGTTCGTTTGAAGGGCTTGGCCAGGTAATCGTTCATTCCTGCCGACAAGCAGGCTTCACGATCCCCCTGCAAGGCGTTGGCGGTCAGGGCGATGATCGGCAAGTCGGTGCAGCCGGGCAGTTCGCGGATCTGGCGGGTGGCCTCATAGCCGTCGATGATCGGCAATCGGCAGTCCATCAGTATCGCTTCGAAAATCAGGCTCTCGGCACTGCGTACCGCCTGTGCGCCATCGGCGGCGACGCTGACCGTAAAGCCCAGGCTGCGCAACATGGCTTCGATTACCGTCTGGTTGACCGGATTGTCCTCGACCAGCAGCACATTGCGTCCTTCGCCGTCACCCTTGTGGGTCGATACGCGCGGTACTCGTGCCGGCAAGGCCTGTTGATACAACGCCAGCGGAATTTCCAGGGTGAACACCGAGCCACGGCCTTGCTCGCTCTGGGCACGCAAGGTGCCACCCATGCGTTCGGCGAGCGTTCGCGCAATCGGCAGACCCAGGCCGGTACCACCATAGCGTCTGGAAATGGAACTGTCGGCCTGCTGAAACGCGTCGAACATCAATTCCAGGCTTTCGGGGGGAATGCCAATGCCGCTGTCGCGTACCGTGCAGGTGAACCACAGCAGCTCGTGATCCAGGGACTGCCACTGCGGCTCAATGCAGACGCGGCCCTGTTCGGTGAACTTCAATGCATTGCCGACCAGATTGACCAGTATTTGCCGGATGCGGGTCGGATCGCCCTGAACCTGAAGTGCGCGCATATCCGCCGGTATCTGCAACTGCAGATCGAGTCCACGTTGTACGGCGCTGTGCTGGAACGACTGGGCGCAACTGCCAATCAGGTCCGCGAGGTTGAAGGGAATATGCTCCAGCTCCAGTTCTGAGCGTTCGATACGCGAAAAATCCAGAATGTCATTGATGACTTTGAGCAGGTGTTCGGTGGACTCCGAAGCCAGCGCGGTATATTCGAGCTGTTCTTCGGTCATCTTGGTGGTTTCCAGCAACTGCAACATGCCCAGCACGCCATTCATCGGCGTGCGCAATTCGTGGCTCATCATGGCGAGGAAATCGGACTTGGCGTTGTTGGCTTTTTCCGCTTCCTCGCGGGTCTGGATCAACTGTGCCATGGCTTGATGCTGTTCATGGCTGGCCTGCTCGAGGCCGCTGGCGAGGTTGTTGATGTGTTGCGACAGAGCGCCCAGTTCGGTGTCGTCAACGATGGGCAGGGGTGTTTTGTAGTCGCCAGCCTGGATCGCCTTGACCGCATTGCCGATATCACGCAGAGGTTGCGACAGGCTTGAGGCCAGGCGGCGGGCGACCAGGAAGGTAAACAGCAACGCAAACAGCGCCAGAATGCCGGCTTTAAGCAGGATCTCCTGCTGGCGCTGGTTGAATGCATCGTTGGACAGGCCGACGATCACCCGGCCCAGGTAATCCTCGGCGGGAGCCGTGGGGGTAACTTTTTTGCCGTCCTGGAAAAAATCGTTGTGCAGCGCGATCCGTTGCAGCCGCACGGGAGCCTGGAACACTTCGACCTGATGCGGCTGGTGGTAGCTTGCCGAGGGTTGCTCGACGTACACCAGAATCCGGTTGGCGCTGTCCTGTATCTCCAGGAACCGTACGTTGGGCGTGGCCAGTGTGGCCTTGAGCAGGCTTTCGAGGACCTCGTTGTTGCCCGAAATCACCCCGTATTCGGTGGCCGGTGCCAGTTGGTTGGCAATCAGCTGGCCGGTATGGTTGAGTTCCTGGCGCAGGTCCTGGATCCGCACGAAGGTGAAGAAACTGATCAACAGCAACGTCAGCAGCAGGGCAGGGCCGAGGCTGATGATCTGGGTGCGGGTACTGATGTCCCAGCGTCGACGGAAGGTCATGGATGGCGTTCTCCTTCTGCCAGCAGCGTTGCGACAGACGCATCGATTACCGGTTCGAGCTCCAGGGACCGCGACACCTGCGGATTGCTCGAGACTTTGAAGCGCTTCGGGTACTGCGCGCGTGGCCATGTGGCTGGCAGCTGGTCGAGCAATTCATCGACAATCGCCAGCCAGTCATTCTGGTCACTGTAGGTAGTGGCCAGGCTCCCGGCCTTGACGAATCCGGCATTGGGGCCGATCAAGGCCCGTTGTCGAGCATAGCTGCTGAGCAACAGGTTTTTCGCGGTTTTCGGGTTGAACAGATCGGGATCGTCGAGGCCCAGCAATACATCGCTGTTGTCCAGCAAAGCCTGCAAAGGACGGCTGTCCTGAGTGTTTTCCCAACGCTCGGTGACCACCTCAAGCCCCAGGGGGTGGGCGGCCTGACGTAGTTCCCGCAACAGAAACTCGCTATGGCTGTCGTACAGCACGCCAACTCGTTTGACCTGGGGCAGCAGCACACGGGCGAGGCGCAATTGCCGGTCCAGTGGTGGATCGCTCCAAAGCAGGCTGAGGTGCGCGGGCAGGGCGTGCCCCAGATGTCGTTGCGCCTGCAGGCGGCTGATGCACAGCACCAGCGTCGCTGGGCCGCGTGTGTCCTGCAGGCGCCAGTCGAGACTGGGCAGGTCGAGCAGGACCAGGCGGGTGTCACCCGCCAGCTTGCCCGGTGGCGGCAGGCTGGCCAGCGCCTGGAACCGCACGTTGTCGGCCGGTCGCAGTTGCCGCAAGGCCTGGACAAAGGATTGCCGGCCGGGGCTGTCGTCGACACCGATCAGGAGAATATCCGCAGCGTTGGCCGAAAGGCTGTTGAGCCAGCCACCGAATATCAGGCAGGCCATGACCAGCAGGCAGCCAAGGGTTGGCGTCTTCCGTGACGGACGATGCAGCATTTTAAAACGCCAGCTCTGCGCTGAAATACATCATCCGACGCTCTTTATAGTTATTGTTGATAATTGCCGCATTCTAGTTAACGAATGATGGCGCGCATGTTAACCGAGCTCGATGAGTTTTCCAGTCACGATGCAAGCATTTCTTAGGTTTTGCCGGACTTCTGCCTGCGCACGCCGGTAATTGAAGCGGGGACTGGCCGACACGGGGGCGCGCCGTATAATGCCGGCATCGCCATTGGTATGGATAACGGATTGCATATGACTGAACAGCGCCCGATCGCGGTCTTGGGAGGCGGAAGTTTTGGTACCGCCGTGGCTAACCTGCTGGCAGAAAATGGCCATCAAGTCCTGCAATGGATGCGTGACCCCGAACAGGCCGAAGCCATCCGGGTCAATCGCGAGAACCCGCGGTACCTCAAGGGCATCAAGATTCTGCCCGGGGTGACGCCGGTCAACGATCTGCTGGCCACTCTGGACGCCTGCGACCTGAGTTTTGTCGCGCTCCCCTCCAGCGCATTGCGTTCGGTGCTGGCCCCGCACGCCGAACGGTTGAGCGGCAAAATGCTGGTGAGCCTGACCAAGGGCATTGAAGCCCACACCTTCAAGCTGATGAGCCAGATTCTCGAAGAGATTGCGCCACTGGCACGCATCGGTGTGTTGTCCGGGCCGAACCTGGCCCGTGAAATCGCCGAGCACGCGTTGACCGCCACGGTGGTCGCCAGTGAAGACGAAGAACTCTGCCAACAGGTCCAGGAGGTGCTGCACGGCCGTACCTTTCGCGTGTATGCCAGCGCCGACCGTTTTGGCGTGGAGCTGGGTGGGGCGTTGAAAAACGTCTACGCGATCATTGCCGGCATGGCGGTGGCGATGGGCATGGGCGAAAACACCAAGAGCATGCTGATTACCCGTGCGCTGGCGGAAATGACTCGCTTCGCGGTGAATCAGGGCGCCAACCCGATGACGTTCCTCGGCCTTGCGGGCGTGGGTGACCTGATCGTGACCTGCTCGTCGCCAAAAAGCCGTAATTATCAGGTCGGATTTGCCCTCGGCCAGGGCTTGAGCCTCGAAGAGGCGGTCAATCGCCTGGGTGAAGTCGCCGAAGGCGTGAACACTCTTAAAGTGCTCAAGGCCAAGTCCCAGGAGGTTGGCGTATATATGCCGTTGGTCGCCGGGCTGCATGCGATCCTGTTCGAAGGGCGCACGCTTGAGCAGGTGATCGGGCTCTTGATGCGCGGCGAGCCGAAGACCGATGTCGACTTTATTTCCACCAGCGGCTTCAACTGAAAACTTTACTTCACAGGAACGGAGCGAGACATGAGTGATCAAAAAGTAGAAGCCAGATACGAGTCCATTCTGCTTCGAGTACTGTGGATGGTGGTGTTCCTGCTGGTCTGGCAGGTGGCGCAGTTCATGCTTGGCGCTGTGGTGCTGGTGCAGTTGATCTATCGTTTGATTTATGGCGCCCCGAGCGCCAGCCTGATGAACTTCGGCGACAGTCTGAGCCAGTTCCTGGCACAGATCGGTCGTTTCGGCAGTTTTCACAGCGACCAGAAACCCTGGCCGTTCGCCGATTGGCCGACGCCGCGTACGCCGGAAGGTGAAGCGCCGCACGTCGTGGCGCCTGCGCCACATCCGGCCCGGGATGAGGAACCCAAACTATGAAACTCTGGGTATTGCGTCATGGGGAAGCCGTGCCACACGGTTCCAAACCCCACGATTCGGAGCGGGAGTTGACGGAGCACGGGCGTGAGGAAGTGCTGCGTAGCGCTGCAAATTTGATCGGGCAACCGCTGACTGCCATCTACGCCAGCCCGTACCTGCGGGCGCAGCAAACCGCGCAGCTGGTGCGCGACGCGTTGGGTTTCGAACCGGAAATCCGCACTGTCGAATGGCTGACACCGGACACCGAGCCGGACAAGGTGGCCGAACAGATGGTTGCGGTCAGCGACGTGCTGCTGGTCAGTCACAACCCCCTGGTGGGGAATCTGCTGAGTTACCTGCAACATGGTGCCGGGCATCCGCCGGAGAGGGTCGAGACGGCCGGCCTGGCGGAACTCAAGGGCGATGAGCTGTTGGTCGGTTCCATGAGGCTCAACAGCATCAAGCACCCGTAAAGCCAAAGATCGCAGCCTGCGGCACTCCTACACCCCTCGTAGGAGCTGCCGCAGGCTGCGATCTTTTGCTCTTGTTGTCCAAAAAAATATAACCAAGCACTTGCTTGGTTAACTACGCTTGCTCCAGACCAAAATAAAGGAGCGAGTCCCATGCCTGCTGCTTCTCGTTTGCCACTGGACATCTTCTACGAGCGCGAGGCCCGTCATCCGCGCCAGCGCTTTCTTGTCCAGCCAATGGGCGGTGGGCAGGTCGAGACCTTGACCTGGGAGGACGTCGGTCACCAGGCCCGTTGCGCGGCCCATTGGCTGCGGTCGCGGGAACTGCCCCAAGGCAGTCACATCGCCCTGATCTCGAAAAATTGCGCGCACTGGATCATTGCCGACCTGGCGATCTGGATGGCCGGGCATGTCTCGGTGCCGTTGTACCCCAACCTCACTGCCGAATCGGTGGCCCAGGTGCTCGAACACTCGCAAGCGGCGCTGGCCTTCATCGGCAAACTCGACAACTGGCCTGGTATGTCCCGGGGCGTCAAACCCGATCTGCCGACCATCAGCCTGCCGCTGCATCCACCCGGAACCTTCGATTTCAGCTGGGCCGACCTGCAACGCAGCTCGCCGATCCAGGACGATCCCAAGCCCGCCGCCGACCAACTGGCGACCATCATCTATACGTCCGGCACCACCGGCATGCCCAAGGGCGTGATGCACAGCTTTGCCAATTTGGGATTCGCCACCACGCGCGGCACACAACTGTTCGGCCTGAATGAGTCGGATCGATTGTTGTCGTATTTGCCGTTGTGCCACGTTGCCGAGCGAATGTTCGTCGAGTTGGCCTCGATCTACACTGGGCAAAGCGTGTTTTTTGCCGAAAGCCTCGATACCTTCCTGGCTGATCTGCGGCGTGCCCGGCCAACGGCGCTGTTTGGGGTGCCGCGCATCTGGACCAAATTCCAGATGGGGGTTTACAGCCAGATTCCGGCAAAGCGCCTGGATTTCCTGCTCGGTCTGCCGATTATCGGCAAACGGGTTGGGCACAGGGTTCTTGCCGGTTTGGGGCTCGATGCCTTGCGCGTTGCCCTGTCCGGTGCCGCCCCGGTGCCGCTGAGTTTGCTGCTGTGGTACCGCAAGCTCGGGCTGGACGTGCTGGAGGTGTACGGCATGACGGAAAGCTGCGGCTACTCGCACATCTGCCTGCCGGGACAGCACAAACCGGGCTGGATCGGCATGCCTTGCCCGGAGGTTGAGGTACGCATCGACGAATCGGGCGAGGTCATGGTGCGCAGTGGCGCGACCATGCTCGGCTATTTCAAGGAGCCGCAGAAAACCGCCGACACCCTCACCGAGGACGGCTTCCTGCGCACCGGCGACAAGGGCGAGGAAGACGCACAAGGCAACCTGCGCCTGACCGGGCGCCTGAAGGAGATCTTCAAGACCAGCAAAGGCAAGTACGTGGCCCCGGCGCCCATCGAAAACCGCCTGGCGGTGCATTCGCGCATCGAGCAGGTGTGCGTGGTCGGTGATGGCTTGAGTGCGCCCCTGGGCCTGTGCGTGCTCTCGGCCGTCGGGCAACAGGAGGCAAGGGCCGGGTTGCATTCAAGCCTGGAAAAACTGCTGGAAGAGGTCAATAACGCCCTCGACAAGCACGAACGCTTGCGCCGACTGGTGGTGGTCAAGGACAGCTGGGCGGTGGAGAACGGCTTTCTCACGCCGACGTTGAAGATCAAGCGCAATGTGATCGAAGCTGCTTACGGCGCCCGCTTCGAAGAATGGAGCGAGCACAGCGAAGCGGTGCTGTGGCAGGATTGAGTCACGAATAAAATCAACAAGGAAAATCTGCTATGAGCCTGTGGCGTACCGCTCCGAACATCGAACAGTTGAATGCCATTCAGAAAAACACCATCGGCGAAGTGCTGGACATTCGTTTCGAAGCCTTCGATGAACAGTCCCTGACCGCGAGCATGGTCGTCGATCACCGCACTCACCAGCCGTATGGCCTGCTGCATGGCGGCGCTTCCGTGGTGTTGGCCGAATCCGTCGGTTCCATGGCCAGCTACCTGTGCATCGATACCAGCAAATTCTACTGCGTGGGCCTGGAAATCAACGCCAACCATTTGCGTGGCCTGCGCAGCGGGCGGGTGACGGCGGTGGCAAAGCCGATTCACATCGGGCGTACGACCCATGTCTGGGATATCCGTTTGACCAGTGATGAAGGCAAGGCCAGCTGCGTGTCGCGGCTGACCATGGCGGTGGTGCCTTTGGGTGAGAATCCGCCCGCGCGTTGATCGCCAGTCATGGCTTTGACCGGACTGTCATCATTCCTGTCAGTTACGGTCATTGCTGTAGGACGCGGTCTTGCGGACAATCAGCTTTTGTTCTCGCTCATGGATTTGCAGGTATGTCGCAACAGATATTTTTCGCCCACGCCAATGGTTTTCCTTCGGGGACCTACGGCAAATTGTTTGCGGCGCTGGCGCCCGAATATCAGGTGACGCATCTGGAGCAGCACGCCCATGACCCGCGTTTCCCGGCGGACGACAACTGGTACAACCTGGTGGATGAACTGATCCACCACCTGCAGCAACAGCCTGCGCCGGTGTGGGGTGTCGGTCATTCCTTCGGCGGCGTACTGCATCTGCACGCGGCATTGCGATGCCCCGAGTTGTATCGCGGTGTGGTGATGCTCGATTCGCCGGTACTGACCCGCACCGATCAATGGGTCATCCGTGCAGCCAAGCGTTTTGGCTTCATCGACCGCCTGACCCCGGCCGGTCGCACCCTGGGTCGTCGTGAAGAGTTTGCCGATCTCGACAGCGCCCGCCGCTATTTCGCCGGCAAGACCCTGTTTCGCAGCTTCGACCCGGAATGTTTCGACGCCTATCTGCAACACGGTTTGCACAAGGTCGGCGACAAGCTGCGCCTGCGTTTCGACCCGGCTACGGAAATCAGCATCTACCGTGGCGTGCCGCACACCAGCCCTGCCAGCACCCGGCAGCTGAAAGTGCCGCTGGCGGTGGTTCGCGGGCAAAAGAGCAATGTGGTGATGCGCCATCACGCCAGTTCGGTCGGGCGCATGCCAAATGGTGAATCACTGAGCATGCCGGGTGGTCACATGTTTCCCCTGGAACGCCCGCAGGACACGGCCACGCTGCTGAAAAACCTGTTCAACCGCTGGGACGGTCGTCAACAGCAGGATTGCGCATGAGCCATGCAGTCGAAGAAGTCCGCCTGAGCCTGCCGCATATCGAGTTGGCAGCGCACTTGTTTGGCCCCGATGACGGTTTGCCGGTGATTGCCCTGCATGGCTGGCTGGACAACGCCAACAGCTTCGCCCGCCTGGCACCGAAGCTCAAAGGCCTGCGCATTATCGCCCTGGACATGGCCGGTCACGGGCATTCCGGGCACCGCCCGCCGGGCGCCGGTTATGCCATGTGGGACTATGCCCACGATGTGCTGCAAGTGGCAGAACAGCTTGGGCTGAAGAGGTTTGCGTTGCTGGGGCATTCGATGGGCGCCATCGCATCGCTGATCATTGCCGGCTCGTTTCCGCAGCGCGTCACCCACCTGGCATTGATTGACGGCGTCATTCCACCCACGGACAAAGGCGAAAACGCTGCCGAACGCATGGGCCTGGCCCTGCAGGCGCAACTGGATCTGCGGGCGAAGCGCAAACCGGTCTACAGCACCCTCGACCGTGCCATCGAAGCGCGCATGAAAGGCCTGGTGGCGGTCAGTCGCGAAGCCGCCGAGCTGCTGGCCCAGCGTGGGTTGATGCCGGTGCCCGGGGGCTACACCTGGCGCACCGACAATCGCCTCACGCTGCCGTCGCCGCTGCGCCTTACTACCGAGCAGGCCATGGCCTTCGTCCAGCGGATCGCTTGCCCGGCGAAACTGGTGGTCGCCGCCGACGGCATGCTCGCCAAGCACCCCGAGTTGCTGGAGCGTCTACCCTTGAGCATTGAACAGCTGCCAGGCGGTCATCATTTGCACCTGAATGATGAACCCGGCGCCGATCTTGTCGCAGACTGTTTCAATCGGTTCTTCGTCATTCCTTGACTTGCGCCGGGCAACTGTCGAGGCTGGGCGGGTTGAAAAGGGAGACAACCATGATAGACCTCTACACCGCTGCGCCCCCGATTGGACACAAGGTCGTGCTGATCCGATGAGTCTATCCATACGCTCACTCAGTTTGCTGATGCTCTGTTGTTTCAGTCCTCTATCGTTAGCCGCCGATCTGCCTGGCAGTCAGGACTTGCCGATCGTGCCGCGCATGGCCGATGCGCAGATCGTCGACTACCGCCCTGCGGCAGAGCTCGAGCGGATCTACCCGCTCGGCTCGATCCGCAAGATCAGCGGCCAGTTGCGCTTTGACGGCCAGGTCAGTGCTCGCGGGCAGGTCACGTCGGTGACCTATGAATTGCCTGCGGAGCACTCATCGACCGAGGCCTTCACCGCGGCGCGCGAAGCGCTGCAGCAGCAGGACGCGCAGTTGCTGTTCTGGTGCCAGGCTCGAGATTGCGGCGAAAGCAGCCTGTGGGCCAACGAAGTGTTCGGTAACGCCAAGCTCTATGGCGCCGATAACGAGCAGGCGTACCTGCTGCTGCGCCTGGCCGCGCCTCGGGACAATACCCTGGTGGCGCTTTACAGCATCACCCGGGGCAATCGCAAAGCCTACCTGCACGTCGAACAATTCGACGCCACCGCCCCGCTGGGCGATTTGCTGCCCACCTCCGCGACCTTGCTGCGCGAACTCAAGAGCACCGGCGAACTCGACTTCCCCAAACTCACTGAAACACCCGATGACACTTGGCTACGCTTGATCTCCCGGGGACTGAACCTGGACGCCACCTTGCGGGTCAGTGTCTCCGGGCCCAATGCCGAAGCCTGGCGACAGTCGCTGATTGATCAGGGCGTACGTGCGGCACGGATGGAAACCGGTGCTATCGAAGGCTCGGGCCTGCATATCAAACTGCTGCGATAGGCGTTATCCGGCGAACACCCGTGGCGTGTTCGCCTACTCTTTTTGCTGAATGATTTTTTCGAGACTGTGATGATCAATAACGATCGGCTGTTGGTGCAGATCCTGCTCCTGGTGCTGTTTGGCGCGAGCTTCTGGGTGATGGCGCCGTTCTGGTCGGCCCTGTTCTGGGGCGCAGTGCTGGCCTTTGCCAGTTGGCCGCTGATGCGCCTGCTGACCCGCTGGCTCAATGGCCGAGAATCCCTGGCGGCAGCCTTGCTGACCGTGGGCTGGATGGTGCTGGTGGCGGCGCCCCTGGTGTGGCTCGGGTTCAACCTGGCGGACCATGTGCGCGATGCCACGGCGTTCATCAAGGATGTGCAGGTCGACGGCTTGCCTGAAGCGCCGCACTGGCTGGGCAGCGTTCCCCTGGTGGGCGAGCGGCTGGTGGTGATCTGGAACAGCATCGATCAGCAGGGCGCGGCAATGATGGTGTCGCTCAAGCCTTATCTGGGCCAGGTCGGCAACTGGTTGCTGGCACGTAGCGCGCAGATTGGCAGCGGCATTCTCGAGCTGACCCTGAGCATTGTCTTCGTGTTCTTTTTCTATCGCGACGGCCCACGGTTGGCGGCCTTTGTCCATGGTTTGCTGGAGCGCCTGATCGGCCACCGTGCCGGGTATTACATCGAGCTGGTGGCGGGCACGGTGCAACGGGTGGTGAACGGTGTGATCGGCACTGCCGCGGCCCAGGCCGTGCTGGCGCTGATCGGCTTCCTGATTGCCGGCGTTCCCGGGGCGTTGGTGCTCGGTATCGTGACCTTCATGCTCAGCCTGATTCCCATGGGGCCGCCGCTGGTATGGATTCCGGCCACGGCCTGGCTGGCCTGGAAGGGTGATTACGGGATGGCGGTGTTCCTCGGCATCTGGGGCATGTTCATCATCAGTGGCGTGGACAACGTGCTCAAACCGTACCTGATCAGCCGGGGCGGGAATCTACCGCTGGTGATCGTGTTGCTTGGGGTGTTTGGCGGTTTGATCGCATTCGGCTTCATTGGTCTGTTTATCGGTCCGACCTTGCTGGCCGTGGCTTACAGCCTGTTGACCGACTGGAGCAAGAGCCAGGCGCGGGTCGACGACCGTCGCTGAATTCAAACTTGTCTGGGCAGGCGGATGATCGCTGTCAGGCCGCCACCAGGTGTCTCTTCCAGGCTTAGCTGTCCGCCCAGCCGTTGCGCCGCCTCGCGGGCTATGGTCATGCCCAGGCCGACGCCGCCGGAGTTGCGATTGCGTGATCCTTCCAGGCGAAAAAAAGGCTCGAAGACCGCTTCACGTTTATCTGCCGCGATGCCCGGCCCATGGTCGATGACCCGGATCAGCAGGTGCTCGCGGTGGTCCTGCAAAGTGATCCGTACCTGCCCGGCATACCGCAAGGCGTTGTCCAGCAGGTTATTGATGCAGGAGCGTAACGCCATCGGCTGTACTTGCAACGGCGCGCAATGCCCGCTGACCTGGACGTCGGCACCCTGGTCCTGGGCGTTTTCGCTCAGGGACTCAACCAGCGCCTGCACATCCATCCACTGTGACGCCTCGCTGGTGCGCTGTTCGTGCAGGTAGGTGAGGGTCGCATCGAGCATGCTGATCATGTCGTCCAGATCCTGGCGCATCTGGCCTTGCAGCTTGTCGTCGTCGATCTGTTCCAGGCGCAGTTTGAGCCGTGACAGGGGCGTGCGCAGGTCGTGGGAAACCGCGCCGAGCATGCGCGAACGCTGCTTGACCTGCTCGATGATGCGCCGCTGCATTTTATTGAACGTGTGCGCTGCTTGCCGCGCTTCCCGTGGGCCGGATTCCTCCAGCGGCGTACTGTCGAGATTTTCACTCAGGCGCTCGGCCGCGTCGCTCAGGCGCTGAATCGGCCGACTGAGCAATTTGGCACCGTACCAGGCGGCAATGATCAGCGAGATCAACTGGAAGGTCAGGGGCACCAGCGGTCCGCCGAACCATGGCCGGGGAGGGCGTTCGGCGAGGCGTGGGGTCGTCGCTGGGCGTTGACCGTCGAAGCCCTCGGAAAACGCCGGCGGTGGAGGTGGAGCTGGTGGCGGTGGCGGTGGCGGGCCGTAATAGTGAAACCAGGCAAAGGCCAGCAGGTGCGCCAGGATGATCGCGATCAGCAACACGCCAAACAGGCGGCCGAACAACGTATCGACGCGCGCTCGCATCAGCCGATGTCTCGGGCGTCGAACAGGTAACCCTCGCCACGGACAGTCTTGATCAGTTGCGGGGCCTTGGGGTCGTCACCGAGTTTCTGGCGCAGGCGCGACACCAACAGGTCAATGCTGCGATCGAAGGCTTCGATCGAGCGGCCGCGAGCGGCATCGAGCAATTGCTCGCGGCTCAGGACCCGACGCGGACGCTCGATGAACACCCAGAGCAGGCGAAATTCGGCATTGGACAGCGGCACAACCAGGCCATCGGCTGCAATCAACTGGCGCAGCACGCTGTTCAGGCGCCAATTGTCGAAGCGGATGTTCGCCCGTTGTTCGCTGCGGTCGTCACGCACCCGGCGCAGGATGGTCTGGATGCGCGCGACCAGTTCGCGGGGTTCGAACGGCTTGGCCATGTAGTCGTCGGCACCCAGCTCAAGGCCGATGATCCGGTCGGTGGGTTCGCAACGGGCGGTGAGCATCAGGATCGGAATATCCGACTCGCCGCGCAACCAGCGGCACAGCGACAGGCCGTCTTCGCCGGGCAGCATCAGGTCGAGCACCACCACGTCGAAATGCTCCGCCTGCATCGCCAGGCGCATGGCGGCGCCATCGTTGACACCGCTGGCGTGGATGTTGAAACGGGCCAGATAGTCGATCATCAGCTCGCGGATCGGCACGTCATCGTCGACGATCAGCGCGCGAATGTTCCAGCGTTTATCGTCGCCGGGCGCTTTTTGATCGTCGTTCACGGGGGCTGGAGTGTTGTACATGGGTGGGTTCATCTGCCAGGTAGGCTGCCAACCACAAAGATAGGCTGCGAGGTCGTGGTTCCAGCATAGGCGTCCAGCCCGGAGGCGGGAAGTGCTGTGGTTAGGACGTATTGCGGTTGTCGAGGGTACCGGGCAAGGATGTTAAGGGCGTGTCGTGACTGTACCGAACTCGACACAATTGTCGCAGAGGCTAGTCTTGCCTGAGCGTTCTCGACGATTTACCGATCATCGGGTCCCGCAGGGCCGTTGGTTCCGCTACAATGCGCGCCGATTTCGACTTGCCTGAGAGCCCACTCATGTCCGCCTGCCAGACTCCTATCATCGTCGCCCTGGATTTCCCTACCCGTGACGCCGCACTGAAGCTGGCCGATCAGTTGGACCCGAAACTGTGCCGGGTCAAAGTCGGTAAGGAACTGTTCACCAGCTGCGCTTCGGAAATCGTCGGCACCCTGCGTGACAAGGGTTTCGAAGTGTTCCTGGACCTCAAGTTCCACGACATCCCCAACACCACGGCCATGGCGGTCAAGGCGGCTGCGGAAATGGGCGTGTGGATGGTCAACGTCCACTGCTCCGGTGGCCTGCGCATGATGGCGGCTTGCCGTGAAGTGCTGGACAAGCGCAGCGGCCCGCAGCCATTGCTGATTGGCGTGACCGTGTTGACCAGCATGGAACGTGAGGATCTGGCCGGTATCGGTCTGGACATCGAGCCGCAAGAGCAGGTCCTGCGTTTGGCGGCCTTGGCGGAAAAAGCCGGGATGGATGGCCTGGTGTGCTCGGCCCTGGAAGCCCAGGCGCTGAAAGCGGCGCACCCGTCGCTGCAACTGGTGACCCCGGGGATTCGTCCCGCGGGCAGCGCCCAGGACGATCAGCGCCGCATCCTGACCCCGCGCCAGGCACTGGACGCCGGTTCCGATTACCTGGTGATCGGCCGTCCGATCAGCCAGGCGGCGGATCCGGCCAAGGCGCTGGCTTCGGTAGTCGCCGAACTCGCGTAAACACCAAATCCGTAGGAGCCGGCTTGCTGGCGATGGCATCACCGCGGTTCACCTGAATAACCGCGTCGCCTGCATCGCTGGCAAGCCAGCTCCTACGGGGTTGTGTTAAACCTTCAGGACCAACTTGCCGAAATTCTCCCCGCTGAACAACTTCATCAGCGTCTCCGGAAACGTCTCCAGTCCCTCGACAATGTCTTCCTTGCTCTTGAGCTGCCCCTTGGCCATCCAGCCGGCCATTTCCTGCCCGGCGGCGGCGAACTGCGCGGCGTAGTCCATCACCACAAAGCCTTCCATGCGTGCACGGTTGACCAGCAGCGACAGGTAGTTGGCCGGGCCTTTCACCGCTTCCTTGTTGTTGTACTGGCTGATGGCGCCACAGATCACCACCCGGGCTTTCATGTTCAGGCGGCTCAGCACCGCGTCGAGGATATCGCCGCCCACGTTATCGAAATACACGTCGACGCCTTTCGGGCATTCACGCTTGAGGCCGGCAACGACGTCCTCACTCTTGTAGTCGATCGCGCCGTCAAACCCCAGTTCGTCGATGAGGAACCGGCACTTGTCCGCGCCGCCGGCAATGCCGACAACGCGACAACCCTTGATCTTGGCAATCTGCCCGGCAATGCTGCCCACCGCCCCCGCAGCGCCCGACAACACGACGGTATCGCCAGCCTTGGGTGCACCCACGTCGAGCAACGCGAAGTAAGCGGTCATGCCGGTCATGCCCAGCGCGGACAAATAGCGCGGCAGTGGCGCCAGTTTCGGATCGACCTTATAGAACCCGCGCGGCTCGCCGAGGAAATAATCCTGCACACCGAGGGCGCCGTTGACGCAGTCACCGACCGCGAACCCGGGGTTGTTCGAGGCCACGACTTTGCCCACTCCCAAGGCGCGCATCACTTCGCCAAGTCCAACCGGCGGGATATAGGACTTGCCTTCGTTCATCCAGCCGCGCATGGCCGGGTCCAGGGACAGGTATTCGTTCTTGACCAGGATCTGGCCTGCAGCCGGTTCGCCGACCGGTACTTCCTGATAGGTGAAGGTTTCCCGGGTCGCGGCGCCCACCGGGCGTTTGGCGAGGAGAAATTGGCGATTGGTCTGGGACGTCATGGCAGGCACTCAGGATGAATGAAACCTTGTTGATAGACCCTCAGGGTCGATGTCGCAAGTTCGGCTGATTCGGCGAATACGCTCTGATCCAGTGCAGTGATAGTTGGTACGGTAGTTCCATCACTGTGACACATGGGCGTTCAACCGGGCTTTTGATAGTGCTGCCTTGAGTCAGAGGCTGTGGCTATGCTGGAAAAACGCGATCCCCCGCAAAATTCTCTTCGAGGACAGCACAATGAGCATGACGTTTTCCGGCCAGGTGGCAGTAGTGACAGGCGCGGCAGCCGGCATCGGCCGGGCCACTGCCCAGGCATTTGCCGCCGAAGGCCTGAAGGTAGTGGTGGCCGACATGGACACCGCGGGTGGTGAGGGCACGGTGGCGCTGATTCGCACGGCAGGCGGCGAAGCGACGTTCGTGCGTTGCAACGTGACGCTGGAGAGCGACGTAAAAAATCTGATGGATGAAGTGGTCAATACGTACGGCCGTCTCGACTATGCCTTCAACAATGCCGGCATCGAGATCGAAAAAGGCAAACTGGCCGAAGGTACGGTCGACGAGTTCGACGCGATCATGGGCGTCAACGTCAAAGGTGTCTGGTTGTGCATGAAGTACCAGCTGCCGTTGTTGCTGGCCCAGGGCGGCGGTGCCATCGTCAACACGGCTTCCGTTGCCGGTCTCGGGGCTGCGCCGAAAATGAGTATCTACGCGGCGTCCAAGCACGCGGTGATCGGCCTGACCAAATCGGCGGCGATTGAATACGCCAAGAAAAAAATCCGCGTCAACGCCGTGTGCCCGGCGGTGATCGACACCGACATGTTCCGCCGCGCTTACGAAGCAGACCCGAAGAAGGGCGAGTTCGCCAATGCCATGCACCCGGTGGGTCGCATCGGCAAGGTCGAGGAAATCGCCAGTGCGGTGCTGTACCTGTGCAGCGATGGCGCGGCGTTCACCACGGGGCACTCCCTGGCCGTGGATGGCGGAGTTACGGCGTTTTGATAGCGGATCGACCTCCAGCGTTCTGAAAACGACGCGAGCGTAGCTTTTTGCCATTATTGCGACGCCAGAGACTTGTGTTGCCGAAGGCCCGTTGCGACTCTGCCGCAACGATAATGGCAGGGGACTGAGTGCAATGATTTCGGCCGTGCAAGGACGTTTTGCCAACCTCGGGATGGCAAAAAAACTGGGTGTCGGGTTTGTGCTGGTGCTGTTGCTGACGGCCCTGGTGGCGGCCATCGGCGTATGGTCGCTACACACCATCAGCCAGCGCTTCGACGGGCTCAAACAGATGTCTTCGCTCAACAGCGGTTTGCTCAAGGTGCGGCTGCTGGAGCAGGAATATGCCTTGCACGGCAGTCCGAAAAACGTCGAGGCCTTGCACACGGGTGTGGACGGCCTGATCGCCCTGGCGAATCAGCTCAAGGCGGCGTCGGCGGTCAACGTACCGGTCATGAATGACGTCGAACAGTCCCTGGGGGCTTACCGCAAGGCGTTCGACGAATTTGTCTCGCTTAGCCAGGCCAAGGACCTGGCACTGGAAATGGCCAGTTGGTCGGTCTCCAGCGTGGCCAACAACCTTGATGTCCTGCAAGCCGGGCTCGCCGACGACGGCGCTTATACGTTGAAAGAGTCCGAGGGCAAGGATGGCGCGCAATTCATCGAGCAAGCCAATCAGGTCAGCCAGGTTTCGCGGTTGATGCTGCAAGCCATGAACGAAGCGCGTGTGCGCCTGGACCAGAGCCGCAAGGGCGACGACGGCACCGCACAGGGCAAGATCGAGCAGGCCAGCCAGGCGCTGACCCAGGCCGAACAACTCAAGACCACGGTCAAGGATGAGGGCTATCAGACTGTCCTCAATGAAGTGACCGGCCATATCGCCAGTTTCAGCGACAAGCTCGCCGAGTACACCGGCCTGCTGGAACAGGAAAAAACCGTCTATCAGCAATTGCATCAACGCGCTGACCAAGTAATGGAGCGGGTGGATCAGGCCTATGTCGCGCAAGACCAGTCGATGCAGACGCAGCTGAAGAATAACTCGCTACTGATACTCGGCTCTTCCGTGCTGGCCTTGCTGGTCGGCCTGATCGCGGCGTGGGTGATTACCCGCTTGATCGTGGCGCCGCTGCGCACCGTTATTGGTGTGGCGCAGCAGATCGCTGCCGGAGACCTGAGCGCGAAGGTTGAAGTGACCCGTCGTGACGAGATTGGCCAGTTGATGCAGGCGATGCAACAGATGGGCGAAGGGTTGAGCCAGATCGTCAGCGGCTTGCAGGCAGGCATCGAGCAGTTGGCCACTTCAGCGCAATCCTTGTCCGCCGTGACCGAGCAGACCAATCTCGAAGTCAGCAGCCAGAAGGAAGAAACCGAGCAGGTGGCGACCGCCATGAACCAGATGACCGCCACCGTGCATGACGTCGCGCGTAATGCGGAGGAGGCCGCCCAGGCGGCGCAAACGGCCGACGGCAAGGTTGAAAGTGGGCAACAGGTGGTGCGTCAGAGCATGGTACGAATCGAACAACTGGCCGATTCCGCCACTTCGGCCAGTTCAAGCATCGAAAGCCTGAGCGCGGAAATCCAGAACATCGGCGCGGTGCTCGGCGTGATCAAGAGCGTGGCGCAGCAGACCAACCTGTTGGCACTCAACGCGGCCATCGAAGCGGCTCGGGCTGGCGAACAGGGCAGGGGGTTTGCGGTGGTGGCCGATGAAGTGCGGGCCCTGGCCAAGCGGACCCAGCAATCGACCGAGGAGATCGAGCGACTGGTCAGCGCCTTGCGTTCGGCTGCGCAGGCGTCGGTGCAGCAGATCCAGAGCAGCGGCGAGTTGGTGAAACTGGCCGTCAGCGATGCACTGCAGACCGAGAGTGCGCTGGGGAGCATTGCGGCGGCGGTGTCGTTGATTCAGCAGATGAACCAGCAGATTGCGGCGGCTGCCGAAGAGCAGAGTTCGGTGGCCGAGGAAATCAATCGCAGCGTCACGAGTATTCGTGCGAGTGCGGACCAGTCTTCGCTGGCGATGCAGGGCAATGCGGCGTCGAGTATCGAGCTGGCGCAGTTGGGGGTTGAGTTGAAGGGGATGGTGGGGCACTTCAGGCTCTGATGCCGCTAAAAGATCGCAGCCTGCGGCAGCTCAGGGATCGCATTTCAATGTAGGAGCTGCCGCAGGCTGCGATCTTTTAATCTTGTTCCTACATTCGCTCGCCAATCAGTCGTAAATCACTTTCTTCTTCCAGTCCGCATCCGCCTCGACGTCTTTGAGGCCTTCGGTCAATTGGTTGACGTCGCCTTCCACCGGAGCGATGCGGTCCATGACCTGGTCGTTGGCGCGGGCCAGGAGTTTTTCCAGGTATTGCAGTTGTTCGGAGTAGACCTGGGGTTCCTGCTGCTTGCGCAGGTACTGCACGCCGCGCTCGAACGCCAGGCGCGCCTGGCCGGGCTGGTTCTGTTGCAGGGAGTGCTGGCCGAGGTTGTTGAAAAATTCGATGTGCAGCAGCACAAGGATATGGCGCACTTCACGGATCCAGCCCTTGGCTTCGTTGGGTGGCAGGAAACCATCCTGTGCCGCGCGGGTGATTTGGCCGTGCAGGGCTTCGAGCAGGAATCGCACGTCCTTGGCCTTGGCTTCAGTCTGGATCGGTGCCGGCGGGTTGTTGACCGGAATCGATCCGCCCTGGGCAACCAGAGCCTCCAGTTCGACGATGCGTGCCTTGAGGTTGGCGCTGGTCTTCTCCAGATTCAACAGGCGTTGGCAAACGTTCAGTTCCAGGCGGGTCAGCAGCAATTTGAGCGCTGGCGTCATCAACTGGCCGGGAAATGTCTCGGTGATCTCACCACAGCGACGCAGACGGTCATTGAGCTCAACCTTGGTACGGGCCCTTTCCAGCTTATTGTTTTCCACCACATGGTTGATGTAGCCAATGGCGATCAAGAGTGCAATCCCGGCTACGACGAGCAGGGTGATCATGAGTGGTGTCACCGGTAAGACCTCTTTATAGGGTTTGCATGCGAGTGTAGTGGTCTGCCCTGCAGGCGCCTGGAGCCGCTCCACGGGTGCTTCGGCGTGGCCAGGGTTATATCGGCCACCGCCCGCTTATATAAATGCTGGCACTCTGGAGCATATTGCCATCACTCATGGCGTCGACTATAACGTCTTGGCGGGTGTCAGAATATAGGCGCCAGACCCCAGGCGACGGAAAAGCCGGGCGGGGGCTGAAAAGCAGACCGAAGTCATTGATTTAAATAAATTTATAACAGGGGGTTGACGACCTCTCAATCCATCCATAGAATGCGCGCCACTTGCAGCGTAAAGCACACAGCGAAACGAAGCAGGCAGTGAATGTTGTAGTGTGTCCCCTTCGTCTAGTGGCCTAGGACACCGCCCTTTCACGGCGGTAACAGGGGTTCGAGTCCCCTAGGGGACGCCAATGCGGGAATAGCTCAGTTGGTAGAGCACGACCTTGCCAAGGTCGGGGTCGCGAGTTCGAGTCTCGTTTCCCGCTCCATTTTTAAACAGTCTTGCTCTCGGGCAGGGCTGAGTGAAACCAGAGCCAAATCTTCGGATGCGGATCTGGGCACCGAAACACACACCATGTGTTCCGGGCAGCGTGTCCCCTTCGTCTAGTGGCCTAGGACACCGCCCTTTCACGGCGGTAACAGGGGTTCGAGTCCCCTAGGGGACGCCATTTGCGGGAATAGCTCAGTTGGTAGAGCACGACCTTGCCAAGGTCGGGGTCGCGAGTTCGAGTCTCGTTTCCCGCTCCATATTTGACGAAAACGCCGCTCACCGAGTGGCGTTTTTGTTTGTAACAAGTGTTAGAGTCCCCTCGGGGATGCTTTTGCGGGAATAGCTCAGTTGGTAGAGCACGACCTTGCCAAGGTCGGGGTCGCGAGTTCGAGTCTCGTTTCCCGCTCCATATTTAACAAAAACGCCGCTCATTGAGCGGCGTTTTTGTTTGCGCGCGATTTATGCTCAGCGCAGAAAAAAGGCCCGCCAGTCAGACTGTGCAGGCCTTTACAGGCGCGTCGCAGGCTCAGTCCACGTGATAGTGGACGGACAACGTGCCTTTCTTTTGCGCAAGAGACGAGATCGTGACCGTACCCAGATCCTTCAGGCTACGTACATGGGTGCCGCCACAGCCATAGGCGGGCAGTTCACCGAAGCTGATTTCCCGGACGCCTTCGCGCAGCGATGTCAGGCGCGGCAGATCATGGGCGATCCACTGTTCGAGGCCGCACTGAACGGTCTGCGCGTCAACGTCCTGGGCCGATTCTGCCGGTTTGAATTGCACGCGCCCTTCGCCGGGCCAGTGATGCGCCTTGATCGGCATCCAGCCCTTGGCCTGGACGAAGTGGCCAATCAGGTGGCCAGCCGAATGCATGCGGGTATTGAACTGGCGACGTTGCTCGTCGATATGGATCTGGGTCATGCCGGGATTGACCGGCTGATCGACGAAATGGACGATCCGGTCAGGATCCTGGACTACGCGCAGTACCCGGCTGTCGCCGATCCAGCCCGTATCGCATGGCTGTCCGCCGCCCTGAGGGTGAAACAAGGTTGCGCGCAGCACCACGGCGAATTCGCTCTCGTGCGGTGTGCAGTCCAGGACTTCCACATTGGCCTTGAGGTCATCACTGTGGAAAAAGAGGCGAAGCGTCATATTCCAAGCTCGTAATCAAATTTCTATTTTTTATTATATGAAGCGTGGATTAGCGTGATAATCCGTTCAAACATCAAAGGACTGTTGCGTTGTGAGCATAAATCTACCACTGCCGTTGCTGGGTGAAATGGCGATTTTCGTCAAGGTCGTCGAAACCGGCAGCTTCTCCGAGGCCGCCCGCCAATTGGGCTCTTCGCCCTCGGCGGTGAGTCGCAGCATCTCGCGACTGGAGAAGGCCCTGGCCACCCGTTTGCTGCAGCGGACCACGCGCAAGTTACGTTTGAGCGACGGTGGCGAGGAGGTATTCAAGCGGTGCCAGGAGATGGTCAACGCGGCCCGGTCCGTGATGGAAATCAGTGGTCAGTTCACTGAAGAGCCAGAGGGGGTGGTGCGCATCAGTGTGCCGAAAGCGGTGGGGCGAATCGTGATTCACCCGCATATACCGGAGTTTTTGCGCCGTTATCCCAAGGTGGATGTGGAACTGTTGCTTGAGGATCGCCAGGTGGATCTGATCGACGATCACGTCGACCTGGCGATTCGCATCACCGACCGGCCGCCAGCGGGATTGGTGGGGCGACAGTTGCTGACCATCGACCATCTGCTCTGCGCCACACCCCAATATCTGGCTGAGCACGGTACGCCGACTCACCCCCATGACTTGCTCAACCACAGTTGCATTTACCTGGGCGAAACCCCGAGCGATGCGCGCTGGAAGTTCAAGAAAGGCAGCAAGTCGGTAACCGTCGGTGTGCGCGGGCGCTATGCCGCCAATCACACGGGTGTACGTTTTGGCGCGGTGTTGCAGCACATCGGCATTGGCAGCCTGCCGTATTTCACGGCGCGTCGTGCCTTGGAGAAGGGGTTGATGGTGCAAGTGCTGCCGGACTGGACGTTCCTGGCGTCCTACCACGGAGGCGCCTGGTTGCTGTACTCGCCAACCCGATACCTGCCTCCCAAGCTACGGGTGTTGATCGATTACCTGGTGGAGTGTCTGGAGAAGGAGCCGACGTTGGGCAAGCCAGGCAAGCCGAGTACCCTGAGTACGCCAGTATCGGAGTATGAATTGCCCGAGAGTGAGGGGTTGTTCTGACGCGAAAGCAAAGATCGCAGCCTTCGGCAGCGCCTACAGGGGAATTGCGTACCCCCTGTAGGCGCTGCCGGAGGCTGCGATCTTTTGATCCAGAAATCAGTGCTTGCTGTCCTGATTCGACAAGGCCAGCAGCTGTTTTTCCTGGTTCCAGTCGAACGGTTCGTCATTCTGTTCGGCTTCGAAACGACGCTCTTCCAGTGCCTGGTACAGATCGATTTCTTCATCGGACAGGTAGTGCAGGCAGTCACCGGCGAAATACCACAGCAGATCCCGTGGAATCAGGTGGGCGATTTGCGGATAACGGGAAATGACTTGAGTCAGGATGTCCTGGCCCAGGTATTGGCTTTCGATCGGATCGATCGGCAGTGACGCCAGCAGTTCGTCGAAGCGCTCCAGGAACAAGGCATGGCTTTCTTCGGGAACCTGCTCGGCCTCACCTACGGCGACCAGGATGCTGCGCAAGTGGTCGAGCAAAACGAGATGATCGGCAACGATGTTGGACACGAGATAAGTCCTCAAGAGCAAAACGGGCGCGGGAGTATAAAGCTCCCGCGCGCATTTTCCCATGATCGAGAGCTGGATGGATCAGCGCACGCTACCTTCGGTCAGGGCTATGTCCTCTTTATCGAAAGCATCCACATCGATCACTTTGCGTCGCGAAGCCTGGGCCTCACGCAGTGCCTGGGCCTCCACCGCTTGCAACACGCCGGCTTCCAATGCGGCGTCGATGACATTTTCCCCAGCGACCGGTTTGACCTGACCGCTCTTGAGCGCCACGTGCAGTTTCTTTTGCAAGGGTTGCGCTGCGTTCAACAGATTGCAGGTGTGTTGCAGGACGCCAACAGGGTCTTCGACCGATTGCGGGCGGTAGCAACCCAGCAGTACTTCTTCCAGGGCCGGATCGCCTTTGGCGCGGCCAATCACCGCTGCCACTTCGGCACCGAGTTTGTCCGACGGCCCTTTGTGGCGACGGCCGAACGGGAACACGATCACCCGTAACAGGCAGCCCAGCACCTTGTTCGGAAAGTTGTTGAGCAGTTCATCCATGGCCCGCTCGCCATGGCCGAGGCTTTCTTCCATGGCCCAGGTAAACAGCGGCTTCATGTACTCCGGTGAGTCGAGGTCGTTGTAGCGCTTGAGCGCGGCGCTGGCCAGGTACATGTTGCTCAGCACATCACCGAGCCGTGCCGACAGGCGTTCGCGCCGTTTCAGTTCGCCGCCGAGCAGCATCATGCTGAGATCGGCGAGCAGGGCGAAGGCGGCAGCCTGACGGTTCAACGCGCGGAAATAACCCTGGCTGAGCTTGTCACCCGGCACGTGTTCCAAGTGCCCGAAGCCCAGGTTCAACACCAGCGTGCTGGCGGCGTTGCCCACGGCAAAGCCGATGTGCTTGAGCAACAGGCCATCGAACTCGGTGAGCGCCTGGTCCTTGTCCTCCCGAGTGGCCAGGGCCATTTCCTTGAGCACGAAGGGGTGGCAGCGAATCGCGCCCTGGCCGAAGATCATCAGGTTGCGCGAAAGAATATTCGCGCCTTCCACGGTGATGAAGATCGGTGCGCCGTTCCATTTGCGCCCCAGGTAGTTGTTCGGCCCCATGATGATTGCCTTGCCGCCGTGCACATCCATCGCCTGGCTGATGCACTCGCGGCCGCGCTCGGTGAGGTGGTACTTGAGGATCGCCGACAGCACCGAGGGTTTCTCGCCGAGGTCCACCGCGTTGGCGGTCAGCATGCGCGCGGCGTCCATCATCCAGGCGTTGCCGCCGATGCGCGCCATGGCTTCCTGGATGCCTTCGAACGCGGCAATCGGAACGTTGAACTGTTCGCGAATCTGCGCGTACTGGCCTGTCACCAGACTGGTGAACTTGGCCATGCCGGTGCCCACCGCTGGCAGCGAGATCGAACGCCCGACGGACAGGCAATTCATCAGCATCATCCAGCCCTTGCCGAGCATGTCCTGGCCGCCGATCAGGAACTCAAGCGGCACGAAAACATCCTTGCCGGAGTTCGGGCCGTTCATGAACGCTGCACCAAGGGGCAGGTGACGACGACCGATTTCAACGCCGGGGAGATCGGTTGGAATCAGCGCCAGGCTGATACCCAGGTCTTCTTCCTCACCCAACAGGTGGTCCGGGTCATACGCCTTGAATGCCAGGCCAAGCAGGGTGGCGACCGGGCCCAGGGTGATGTAGCGCTTTTCCCAGTTCAGGCGCAGGCCGAGGGTTTCCTTGCCTTCCCATTCGCCTTTGCAGATCACCCCGGTGTCGGGCATGCCGCCGGCGTCCGAACCGGCGAGGGGACCGGTCAGGGCAAAGCAGGGAATTTCATCGCCGCGCGCCAGGCGGGGCAAGTAGTGGTTGCGCTGTTCGTCGGTGCCGTAATGCAGCAACAGTTCGGCCGGGCCGAGTGAGTTGGGGACCATCACGGTGGAGGCGAGGTCGCCGCTGTGACTGGCCAGCTTCATCGCCACTTGCGAGTGGGCATAGGCCGAGAAACCCTTGCCGCCAAACTCCTTGGGAATGATCAGGGCAAAGAAGCCGTTGTCCTTGATGTAAGTCCAGGCCTCAGCCGGCAAGTCCATGGTTTGACCGAGCTGCCAGTCACTGACCATGGCGCAGAGTTCTTCGGTCGGGCCGTCGATGAAGGCCTGTTCTTCTTCGCTCAATTGCACCTTGGGATAGGACAGCAATTTGTTCCAGTCCGGGCGACCGCTGAACAGTTCGCCGTCCCACCACACGGTGCCGGCTTCGATGGCATCGCGTTCGGTTTCCGACATCGGCGGCAGGGTTTTCTGGAACCAGTTGAACATCGGTGCGCTGAAGAATTTACGGCGCAGATCAGGCAATAGCAGGGGCGCCGCCACGGCGGCGGTCAGCACCCAGAAAATCAAAAGCAGCCAACCCGGTGCGCGACTGAACGCGCCCATTGCCAGCAGATAGACAGCCACGATGCCCAGGGCAGGCAGTGGCGCGATGCGACGGTGGGCCAAATAAGCTATCCCGACAACCAGAACCAGTATCCACAACAGCAGCATATTTAATCCTCCGTGAACCCAGGGCGTATCAACCCACAGAGCTTAGACGGCATCCGTAAATCCGGATGGTCAGAGCGATGGGATTGAAATCGTGGGAAACCCTGGATGATTGTGTAGGCCTTAGGCGTGACAGACCGTGAAAAATCGTTCATTGAGCGGGCGGTAAAGCGCCCATGTTTGGCCGAAACGTCGTTATCTCTGTGCTTAACCTCTCGCTAGACTCGAGACTTCCCAAGGAGATTGCCCCTCATGCACGAGTATCTGAGCCCCGGCCGCTTCATCGATAGTGACCACCCCTCGGTGGTGGAGTTCGCCGAAAAACACCGCGGTGCCAGTCGCGACCCGCTTGAGCAGGCGGTCCATCTCTATTACGCCGTGCGCGAAGCGGTGCGCTACAACCCCTATACCTTCAGCCGTGATCCGCAGACCTTGTGCGGCAGTCATGCGCTGGCGAGCGGCGAAAGTTATTGCGTACCCAAAGCCACGCTGCTGGCCGGTGCCGCGCGGCATTGCGGGATTGCTGCACGCATCGGTCTGGCGGACGTACGCAATCATCTGTCGACCCCACGCTTGCTCAAGCTGCTCAAGAGCGACGTGTTCGCCATGCACGGCTACACCGAGCTTTATCTGAACGGGCTTTGGGTCAAGGCCACCCCGGCGTTCAACCAGGGCTTGTGCGACCTGTTCAATGTGGCGCCGCTGGAGTTCGACGGGATCAACGACAGCGTTTTCCATCCCTTCAATCGCGAGGGCGAGAAATTGATGGAGTACATGATCGATCACGGCCAGTTCAGCGACGTCCCTGAAAAGTTCTTCTTCGAACACCTGGAAAAGTGTTATCCGCACCTGTTCGACGAACAATTGCCGCCGCTGCTGGGGGACATGCAGAGCGATTTGAGTCGCGCCTGATCCGGCGTATGCTGCCCTGCGCATTCATCCATAAAGAGGCGGTCATGCTGAAGATCTGGGGTCGGAAGAATTCATCGAATGTCAGGAAACCATTGTGGGCCGCCGAGGAGCTGGGCCTGGCCTATGAGGCGATCGATGCAGGCGGTGCCTTTGGTGTCGTCGACACGCCCGAGTACCGCGCCATGAACCCCAATGGCCGCGTGCCAGTGATTGAGGACGATGGCTTCGTGTTGTGGGAATCCAACGCCATCGTGCGTTACCTGATGGCCAGGCATGCGCCGAATACCCCGTGGTATCCAGCAGATCTGCAAGCGCGGGCCAGCGCCGAGAAGTGGATGGACTGGACCACGTCCAGTATTGCCGGACCGTTTCGCACGGTGTTCTGGGGCGTCTTGCGCACCCCCGCCGAGCAACAGGACTGGCCCGCGATCAAGGCGGCGATCCAGGAATGCGAGTCGCTGCTGGCGATGGCTGACCAGGCGCTGGCCACCCAGCCCTTCCTGTCCGGTGGCGAGATCGGCATGGGCGACATTCCCCTGGGCAGTTTCATTTATGCCTGGTTCGAGATGCCGATCGAACGTTCGCCCAAGCCCCATCTGGAGGCCTGGTACGCACGGTTGCAAGAGCGTCCGGCGTATCGCAAGGCGGTCATGACCGCGTTGACTTAATACTCACTATCGACACACTTGACTGTACTTGTGCGGCGGCGACAAGCACCATTGCGTCCATGCGCCGCGGTTGTTTTGCCTGCCGCCCGCCCATATCTGTCCCTTTCTTTCCTTCTTGGTGCGTAATCCGATATGAGTTCCGCTCTGTCCATCCGGCAGCTAACCAAAACCTACGGCAACGGTTTCCAGGCCTTGAGTGGTATCGATCTGGATGTCGCCGAAGGTGACTTTTTCGCCTTGCTCGGCCCCAACGGCGCCGGCAAATCCACGACCATCGGCATTCTTTCGACCCTGGTGAACAAGACCAGCGGCACAGTGAATATCTTCGGTCACGACCTGGACAAGAACCCGGCGGCGCTCAAGCGCTCCATCGGCGTCGTCCCCCAGGAATTCAACTTCAACCAGTTCGAAAAGACCTTCGACATCGTCGTGACCCAGGCCGGTTACTACGGCATCCCGGCGAAAGTCGCCAAGGAACGCGCCGAGCAGTACCTGACCCAGCTCGGCCTGTGGGACAAGCGCGATGTGCCGTCGCGTTCGCTGTCCGGCGGCATGAAGCGTCGCCTGATGATCGCCCGTGCGCTGGTCCACGAACCGCGCCTGCTGATCCTCGACGAACCGACTGCCGGCGTGGACATCGAACTGCGTCGTTCGATGTGGACCTTCCTCACCGAGCTGAACAAGAAAGGCATCACCATCATCCTCACCACGCACTATCTGGAGGAGGCTGAGCAGCTGTGCCGTAACATCGGCATCATCGACCACGGCATCATCGTCGAGAACACCAGCATGAAGCAGTTGCTGGGCCAACTGCATGTCGAGACCTTCCTGCTGGATTTGAAGAGCAGTGTGAGCGCGCCGCCACAACTGCTTGGTTATCCGTCACGGTTGCTCGATGGTCACACCCTGGAAGTCCAAGTGGACAAAAGCATGGGCATCACTGCGCTGTTCACTCAGCTGGCGCAGCAGAACATCGAAGTGCTGAGCCTGCGCAACAAAACCAATCGCCTCGAGGAGTTGTTCGTGTCCCTGGTGGAGAAAAATCTGTCGAAGGTGGCGGTATGAGTTCCGAGCTGCAACCCAACCTCGTTGCCCTCAACACCATCGTTTACCGTGAGGTCCGGCGCTTTACCCGGATCTGGCCGCAGACGCTGCTGCCGCCAGCGATCACCATGGTCCTGTACTTCGTGATCTTCGGCAACCTGATCGGTCGACAGATCGGCAACATGGGTGGCTTCACTTACATGGAGTACATCGTGCCGGGCCTGATCATGATGTCGGTGATCACCAACTCCTACGGCAACGTGGTGTCGAGTTTCTTCGGCAGCAAGTTCCAGCGTTCCATTGAAGAGCTGATGGTGTCGCCGGTGTCGCCGCACACCATACTGATCGGCTACACCCTCGGTGGCGTGCTGCGTGGCCTGATGGTCGGGGTCATCGTGACACTGCTGTCGCTGTTCTTCACCGATTTGCAGGTGCATCACCTGGGCGTGACCATTCTGGTGGTGGTGCTGACGGCGACGATCTTCTCGCTGCTGGGCTTCATCAACGCCGTGTTTGCGCGCAACTTCGATGACATCTCGATCATCCCGACCTTTGTGCTCACGCCTTTGACCTACCTGGGCGGGGTGTTCTACTCGATCTCGTTGCTGCCGCCGTTCTGGCAAACCGTGTCCCTGGCCAACCCGGTGCTGCACATGGTCAATGCGTTCCGTTACGGCATTCTCGGGGTGTCGGATATCCGGATCAGCATCGCGATCACGTTCATGCTGGTGGCGACTGTGATTCTGTACCTGGGGTGTGCGCGGTTGCTGGTGAGTGGGCGGGGGATGCGTACCTGATCGCTGCCTAGCGGATGTCCCCGATCTTCTGTAGGAGCAGCCGGTCGACGCTCGATTGCTCGCGATGGAGGTCAACGATGACGCGGGGAGACTGGCACCCCGCGGTGCTCTCGGGTTTTTCGCGAGCAAGCTCGCTCCTACAGGGGGCCGCATTCCAAATCAAAACGGCGTCCTGAGGCGCCGTTTTGCATTCTCACATCCGACTTCGCTTGCGCCGCCGCCACTGCCGCGCCACCCACCAGCGCCAGTACATCATCACCAGGCAATAGGCCAAAGCCCCGAGTACCAACCCCATCACCACCGATCCCAGCAAAAATGGCTGCCACAAGGTCGAGAGCTCGCCGCTGATCCATTCCCAGGTCAACTCGTCCGGCAGATGCCGTGCCGGAACGTCCATCAGCCAGGCACCGGTCTGGTAGGTGCAGAAGAACACGGCCGGCATGGTGATCGGATTGGTCAGCCAGACCAGGCTGACCGCGATCGGCATGTTGCCGCGCACGATGATCGCGAGAATCGCGGCCACCAGCATCTGCAAAGGAATTGGCAGGAATGCCGCGAACAGGCCGACCGCCATGGCCCGGGCCACGGAATGGCGATTGAGGTGCCAGAGGTTCGGGTCATGCAGCAGGGTGCCGAGAAAGCGTAAGGACTTGTGTTCCCTGATGCTGGTCGGGTCTGGCATATAGCGTTTGAATAATCGCCGGGGCATAAGGCTTCTCGGTCGGTCAGGTCGGCAAGTATGTCTGGATTCCATGAAGCTCCCATTCAGACTTTGTGACAATTGTTAACGACGGACGTGCCCTGCGCGGGCTATGACTAGGGACGGGACTCTCAAGGACGGGCTTATGCGCACAGGGATGATGGCGCTGGCGTTGGGTCTGCTGGCCTTGCGTTTTTTACCGGCGTTACCGCCGGTCTGGTTGTGGTTATTGATGCCGTTGGCGGGCTTGATGTTGCTGCCGTTCAGGACGTATGCGGCGGCGTTTTTCCTGTTCGGCTTGAGTTGGGCCTGCGCCCATGCACAGTGGGCCCTGGATGATCGGCTGGCGCCAGCCCTCGACGGGGAAACACGCTGGCTCGAAGGGCGGGTCACCGGATTGCCGCAGAACGCCGACGGTGTGGTGCGTTTCGAATTGAGTGACAGCCAGTCACGCCGCAGCGACCTGCCGCGACGCCTGCGTCTGGCCTGGTACGACGGCCCGCCGGTCAACAGCGGCGAGCGCTGGCGGCTGGCGGTCAAGCTGAAGCGACCTGTGGGGTTGCTCAATCCGCATGCCTTCGACTATGAGGCCTGGCTGCTGGCGCAACGCATCGGTGCGACCGGGACCGTCAAGGCCGGGGAGCGCCTGGCGCCAGCCCGCTGGGCCTTGCGCGACGGTGTCCGGCAGCGGCTGCAGGTCGTGGACGCCCAGGGTCGAACGGGCGTACTGATGGCATTGGTGCTGGGAGACGGCGCGGGGCTCAGTCGCGAAGACTGGCAGGTGTTGCAAGACACCGGCACCGTGCATCTGCTGGTGATTTCCGGGCAACACGTCGGCTTGTTGGCGGGACTGGTTTACCTGTTGATCGCCGGGCTTGCCCGTTATGGCGTGTGGCCAGGTCGTCTGCCATGGTTGCCCTGGGCCTGCGGCCTGGCTTTTGTGGCCGCCATTGGCTATGGGCTGCTGGCTGGATTCGAAGTGCCGGTTCGCCGAGCTTGCCTGATGATCGGCCTGGTGCTGCTGTGGCGCCTGCGGTTTCGTCACCTGGGGGCCTGGTGGCCTCTGTTGCTGGCACTCAATGGCGTATTGCTGATGGACCCGTTGGCGAGTCTGCAACCGGGCTTCTGGCTGTCCTTCGCGGCGGTGGCGGTATTGATCTTCACGTTCGGTGGTCGCTTGGGACCCTGGCCCTGGTGGCAAGCCTGGACCCGCGCCCAGTGGCTGATCGCAATCGGCCTTGGCCCGTTCTTGCTGGTCCTGGGATTGCCGATCAGCCTCAGCGGACCGCTGGTCAATCTGCTGGCGGTGCCCTGGATCAGCCTGGTGGTGCTGCCCCCGGCCTTGCTCGGGACCCTGTTGTTGCCGGTGCCCTACATTGGCGAGTGGCTACTGTGGCTGGCGGGCGGTTTGATCGATTGGCTGTTCACCGGCCTGGCACTGGTCGCCGGCAAGGTGCCCGCGTGGCTGCCCGCGGCCATCCCGCTGTGGGTCTGGGGCCTGGGCACTTTGGGCGCCTTTTTGTTGCTGTTGCCGCGAGGGGTGCCAATGCGTCCGCTGGGGTGGCCTTTGCTGCTGCTCCTGGTTTTTCCTCCGCGGCCGCAGCTGCCCGAAGGCATTGCCGAGGTCTGGCAACTGGATGTGGGACAAGGGTTGGCGATCATGGTGCGCACTCGCCATCACACGCTGTTGTATGACGCCGGTCCGCGTTTTCGTGATCTCGACCAGGGCGCACGGGTGGTCCTGCCAGCGTTACGCAAACTGGGGGTGAAGGAGCTCGACCTGATGTTGATCAGCCATGCCCATGCCGATCACGCCGGTGGCGCCCAGGCAGTTGCCAATGGGTTGCCGGTAAAACGGGTGCTTAGTGGCGAACCAGCCGACCTGCCTGCCAGGTTACAGTCCGAGGGCTGTGAGAGTGGCCGGCAATGGACGTGGGATGGCGTCAGTTTCCAGCTATGGCATTGGCCACAGGCCAGGGACAGCAATCAGAATTCCTGCGTGTTGCAGATCGAAGCCAGGGGCGAGCGCTTGCTGCTCAGCGGCGACATCGACAGCAGCGCCGAGCGCGCGTTGCTCGACAGCCCGTTGGCCGTGCCCACCGATTGGTTGCAGGCCCCGCACCACGGCAGTCACAGTTCGTCGTCGATGGCGCTGCTCAACGTCTTGCAGCCCAAGGCGGTGCTGATCTCCCGTGGCCAGGGCAATTCGTTCGGCCATCCGCATTCGGTGGTGATAACACGCTATCGAAATCGCGGGACAGCGATCCATGACAGTGCGCAGCAAGGCGCCGTTCATCTGCAACTGGGGCGTTTCGAGCCGCCGCGCTCGATGCGTCAAGAACGGCGCTTCTGGCGCGATCCGCCACCCTCGGACAAATAACCGGAAGTTATCTAAGGCCGACCGGATGCGACATCACAGTCTTCGGTGCGCCCACCCCCTATGTTAGAGTGGCGCACTTTTTCGAGGGGACTGTCACTGTGTGGGAATTGGTCAAATCCGGCGGCTGGATGATGCTGCCGATCATCCTGAGTTCCATCGCGGCAATGGCAATCGTTGCCGAACGTCTGTGGACCCTGCGGGCCAGTCGCGTGACCCCGGAGCATTTGCTCGGGCAGGTCTGGGTCTGGATCAAGGACAAGCAACTGAACAAGGAAAAGCTCAAGGAACTGCGCGCCAATTCGCCCCTGGGTGAAATCCTGGCCGCGGGCCTGGCCAACTCCCGGCATGGTCGCGAGATCATGAAAGAGTGCATCGAAGAGGCTGCCGCGCGGGTCATCCACGAGCTGGAACGCTACATCAATGCCCTCGGCACCATCGCCGCCATGGCGCCGTTGCTGGGGCTTTTGGGTACGGTGCTGGGTATGATCGATATTTTCAGCGCGTTCATGGGCTCGGGCATGACCACCAACGCCGCGGTGCTGGCCGGGGGTATCTCCAAGGCGCTGATCACCACGGCCGCCGGCTTGATGGTCGGTATCCCGTCGGTGTTCTTCCACCGTTTCCTGCAACGCCGGATCGATGAACTGGTGGTCGGCATGGAGCAGGAAGCGATCAAGCTCGTCGAAGTGGTGCAGGGTGATCGTGACGTGGATCTGGCGGGGGTCAAAGCGTGAAATTCCGCCGCAAGCAACGGGAGAATGTGGACATCAACCTAGCGTCGCTGATCGACGTGGTGTTTATCCTGCTGCTGTTTTTCGTCGTGACCACCACGTTTACCCGTGAAACCCAATTGCGCGTCGAACTTCCTGAAGCGGTCAGCGGTGCGCCTGCCGATGACCAGGCCCGGCAGCTGGATATCGCGATCAGCGCCGACGGGGTGTTTTCGGTGAACAACCAGGTATTGCCCAAAAGTGACCTGGCGACGCTGATGGATGCCCTGCAGAAACAATCCAATGGCGACACCAGTCGGCCGCTGTCCATCAGCGCCGACGGAAAATCCCAGCATCAGTCAGTCATTACCGCCATGGACGCCGCCGGCAAGCTCGGCTTCAGCCATTTGCGCATGACCACAGTCGAGGCGGCGCCGCCCGCGCCCTGATGGCCATGTCCGATCGCCTGCTCGCCGCGTGGTACCGAGGTCATCCGGCCCTGAAACTGCTACAGCCGCTGGAGTGGTTGTACCGGCGCGTGGTCAACAACAAGCGCAAGCGCTTTCTGGCGGGTGAGGGTGAGATCTATCAGCCACCGGTACCACTGATCGTGGTGGGCAACATCACCGTCGGCGGCACCGGCAAGACCCCGCTGATCCTGTGGATGATCCAGCACTGTCAACGCAGCGGCTTGCGGGTCGGTGTGGTCAGCCGCGGTTACGGTGCCAAGCCTGCGCAATTGCCGTGGCGGGTCGAGGCGGATCAAAGCGCCGATATCGCTGGCGATGAACCGCTGTTGATCGTGCAGCGTACCGGCGTGTCATTGATGATCGATCCGGATCGCAGCGCGGCGGTCAAAGCCTTGCTGGCCAGTGAGCCGCTGGACCTGATCCTGTCCGATGACGGCATGCAGCATTACCGTCTGGCGCGGGATCTGGAACTGGTGCTGATCGACGCCGCCCGTGGCCTGGGCAACCGCCGTTGCTTGCCGGCCGGGCCATTGCGTGAACCGGTCGAGCGTCTGCAAAGTGTCGACGCGGTGCTCTACAACGGTGCCACGGCTGACAGCGGCGACGGCTTTGCCTTCCAGTTGCAACCGACGGCACTGGTCAACCTGCAAAGCGGCGAACGGCGTCCGCTCGATCACTTTCCCCCGGGCCAGACGCTGCATGCCGTGGCCGGGATCGGTAACCCGCAGCGTTTCTTCAAGACCCTCGAAACGTTACACTGGCAGCCAGTCCTGCATGCGTTTGCCGACCACGCCGAATACAGCGTGCAGGCCTTGAATTTCAATCCGCCATTGCCATTGGTGATGACCGAAAAGGATGCGGTGAAGTGCCGTGCCTTCGCCGCCGCCGACTGGTGGTACCTGGCGGTCGACGCTGTGCCGTCGCCAGCCTTCACGGCCTGGTTCGATACACAGTTGATGCGCCTGTTGCCGGCTCGTCTTTTGCCTTAACTCCGTTTCTATCCAGGGAATGTTCATGGACACCAAATTGCTCGACATCCTCGCTTGCCCGGTCTGCAAAGGTCCGCTCAAGCTCAGCGCCGACAAGACCGAGCTGATCAGCAAGGGCGCTGGCCTTGCGTACCCGATTCGCGACGGCATCCCGGTCATGCTCGAAACCGAAGCGCGCACCCTGACCACCGACGAGCGTCTGGATAAATGACTACAGCCTTTACCGTTGTTATTCCTGCGCGCTATGCCTCGACCCGTCTGCCGGGCAAGCCGCTGCTGTTGATCGCCGGCAAGCCGATGATCCAGCACGTTTGGGAACAGGCGTGCAAAAGCAGCGCCCAGCGTGTGGTGGTGGCTACGGACGACGTACGCATCGCCCAGGCCTGCGAAGGGTTTGGTGCGCAAGTGGTGATGACTCGCGAAGACCATAACTCCGGAACCGATCGCCTGGCCGAAGTCGCGGCGAAGCTGGGCCTGGCGCCTGACGCGATCGTGGTCAACGTCCAGGGTGACGAGCCGCTGATCCCGCCAAGTGTCATCGATCAGGTGGCCGTCAACCTGGCGACCCACACCGAAGCGCGCATGGCCACGCTGGCCGAACCGATCGAAGACGTTCAGAGCCTGTTCAACGCCAACGTGGTCAAGGTCGTCAGCGACCTCAATGGCCTGGCGCTGACCTTCAGTCGCGCCACCTTGCCATGGGCGCGGGACACCTTCGCCAAGACCCTCGAGCAAATGCCGCAAGGTGTGCCGTATCGCCGCCACATCGGCATTTATGCCTATCGCGCCGGCTTCCTGCATGACTTCGTCAGCTGGGGCCCGTGCTGGCTGGAAAACACCGAGTGCCTGGAACAGCTGCGTGCCTTGTGGCACGGGGTGCGGATTCACGTCGCCGATGCACTGATCGCGCCGCCGGCCGGTGTCGATACCGTTGAAGACCTTGAGCGCGTTCGTCGCCTGCTGGAGGCCTGATGCGGGTTCTGTTTGTCTGCCTGGGCAATATCTGCCGTTCACCCACGGCCGAAGGCGTACTGCGGCATAAATTGCGCGAAGCGGGGCTGGCCGATCAAGTCGAAGTGGCCTCCGCCGGCACCGGCGACTGGCACGTGGGCAGTGCACCGGACAAGCGCAGCCAGGCGGCGGCCAAAAGGCGTGGTTATGATTTGTCCGGCCAGCGCGCCCAGCAGGTCACCCGCGCCGATTTCGCCGAGTACGACCTGATCCTGGCGATGGACAACAGCAACCTGCGCAACCTCAAGGATCTGCAACCGGCCAAGGCCAGGGCGGAGCTGGACCTGTTCCTGCGTCGCTACCCCTTGTACATCGATGAAGTCCCGGACCCGTATAACGACAGTGAATATGGCTTTGAACTGGTGCTGGACCTGATCGAGCGCGCCAGTGACCTGCTGGTGATCGAACTGAAGGAACGGTTATGAGCCTGCAACTGCGATCAGGGGTATCGCTCAAGCCGTTCAACAGCTTTGGCGTGGATGTCCAGGCCCGATTGTTTGCCGAGGCCCACAGCGATGCCGATGTGCGTGAGGCGCTGGCCTATGCCCGGGAACACCAGGTGCCCTTGCTGGTGATCGGCGGTGGCAGCAATTTGCTGCTGACGGCCGACGTTGAATCGCTGGTACTGCGCATGGCCACCCGCGGCATCCGCGTGCTCAGCGACGATGGCAGCAAAGTCGTGATCGAGGCGGAAGCGGGCGAGCCATGGCACCCGTTCGTGCAACACACCCTGGTGCAGGGCTTGTCGGGCCTGGAGAATCTCAGCCTGATTCCCGGCACCGTGGGGGCCGCGCCCATGCAGAACATCGGTGCCTATGGCGTGGAGATCAAGGATGTATTTGCCGGCCTGACCGCCCTCGATCGCCAGAGTGGCGAGTTGCGCGACTTCAGCCTGCAAGAGTGCAACTTCGCCTACCGCGACAGCGTGTTCAAGCAGGAGCCTGGGCGCTGGTTGATCCTGCGCGTGCGTTTTATCCTCGATCGCGCTGCACACCTGCACCTGGAGTACGGTCCGGTGCGTCAGCGCCTGACCGAGCAAGGCATCGATCATCCGACCGCGACAGACGTCAGTCAGGCCATCTGCAGCATTCGCAACGAGAAACTCCCGGACCCGGCGGTGCTCGGTAATGCCGGCAGCTTCTTCAAGAACCCCCTGGTGCCAGCGGCGCTGGTCGCCCAGCTCAAGGGCGAATACCCGGACCTGGTGGCCTACACGCAACCCGACGGGCAGATGAAGCTGGCGGCTGGCTGGTTGATCGAACGGGCGGGGTGGAAAGGTTTCCGCGAGGCCGATGCCGGCGTGCACAAGATGCAGGCGCTGGTGCTGGTCAACTACGGCAGTGCGACGGGATTGCAACTGCTGGACCTGGCGCAGCGCATCCAGAAAGACATTGCAGAGCGTTTCCATGTCGACCTGGAAATGGAGCCCAACCGGTATTGAAGCTAAGCTTTCATGACCGATTGCCAAAGCCCTGTACAACTCATGTTGTGCAGGGCTTTTTTGTTAATGCAGGCTTAACCCGGTCTGCCGACGATGCAAGCATTTGCTCCACCAAAGGCCCGGTGCAGACGTGTCCGTTCGCACAAGAGAGCCCATTAGCCTGAGTCGATCTGCGTTCCCAACAAAAGATCCAGCGGCGGATTGCTCGACCCCATAACCCAAGCACTACGCGGGCGTACCCATGATTACCCTGAAACTCAACGGTCAAGACCATCCGCTCGACGTTACCGAGGATATGCCCTTGCTCTGGGCGATCCGCGACGTGGCCGGTTACAACGGCACCAAGTTTGGCTGTGGCATGGGCCTTTGCGGCGCCTGCACGATTCACATCGAAGGTGCCCCGGCGCGCAGTTGCATCACGCCGATCGGCTCGGTCGTTGGCCAGAACGTCACCACCATCGATAACCTGCATGCCGACCCGGTCGGCAAAGTCGTGCAGCAAGCCTGGCTCGATACGGCCGTGGCCCAATGCGGCTATTGCCAGGGTGGGCAGATCATGTCCGCCACCGCGCTGCTCAAGACCAACCCGAACCCGAGCGACGAACAGATTGAAGAGGCAATGGTCGGCAACATCTGCCGCTGCGGCACCTACAACCGCATCAAGACCGCCATCCGCCAGGCATCCACTCACCTGAAGGAGGCCAAGGCATGAGCCGGTTACCCGATGATTTCGCCCTGAGCAACCTCAGTCGGCGTGGTTTCCTCAAGGGTGTGGGCGCCGCCAGTGCACTGGTGGTCGCCGCGAGCTGGGGCTGGCAGGACGCATTTGCCGAAGAAGCGCAGAAAAAGTTCGGTGCCGACGGCATGCCCCACGGCTGGGTCGACGATCCCAAGGTGTATGTGAGCATTGCCACTGACGGCACGGTGACAGTGGTGTGCAACCGTTCGGAAATGGGCCAGGGCGTACGGACCAGCCTGACGATGGTGGTGGCCGATGAACTGGAGGCCGATTGGACGCGGGTCAAGGTGCAGCAGGCGCCGGGTGATGAAGTACGCTTCGGCAACCAGGACACCGACGGTTCGCGCAGCATGCGCCACTGGTACGAGCCGATGCGTCGCTGCGGTGCCGCCGCGCGGACCATGCTCGAACAGGCCGCCGCCGATCAGTGGAAAGTCCCGGTCGGCGAATGCCATGCCCAACTGCATAAAGTCATCCACAAGCCTTCCGGGCGCGAACTGGAGTATGGCGCCCTGGCCGCCGCTGCGGGCGCCCTGGCCGTGCCGGCCCGGGACAGCTTGCGACTCAAGCAGCCGTCGGAGTTTCGCTATATCGGCAAGGAAGGCACCCGGGCCATCGATGGCGACGACATCGTCAACGGTCGCGCGGTCTACGGCGCCGACGTGCATTTCGATGGCATGCTGTTCGCCACCATTGCCCGGCCGGCGGTGTACGGCGGCAAGGTCAAGAGCTTCGATGGCAGTGCGGCGATGAAAGTACCGGGGGTGGTCAAGGTCATCCAGATCGAAAGCCGTCCCTTGCCCTCGGAGTTTCAACCCCTGGGCGGCATCGCGGTGGTGGCCAGCAACACTTGGGCGGCGATCAAGGGGCGCGAGGCGCTGAAAATCGAATGGGACGATGGCCCAAACGCCAGCTACGATTCGATCGCCTACCGCAAGGAACTGGAGGCCGCCTCGCTCAAGCCCGGCAAAGTGGTGCGCAATACCGGCAACATCGACGAGGCCATGAGCAGTGCCACCAGCACCCTGGAAGCCTCCTACTACTTGCCACACCTGTCACAATCGCCAATGGAGCCGATGGTCGCCATCGCTCGCTACAAAGACGGGGTGTGCGAGGCCTGGGGGCCAAGCCAGGCGCCACAGGTTACCCGCGAGCGCATTGGCGAACGCCTGGGCATACCATTCGAAAAGGTTACGTTCAACGTGACGCTGCTGGGCGGTGGTTTCGGGCGCAAGTCCAAACCCGACTTCATCATCGAAGCGGCGATCCTGGCCAAGGAATTCCCCGGCAAGGCGGTGCGGGTGCAATGGACCCGCGAAGACGATATCCACTGTTCGTATTTTCACACCGTGTCGGCCGAATACCTCAAGGCCAGCCTGAACAAGGATGGCCTGCCCTCCGGTTGGCTGCACCGCACGGTGGCACCGAGCATCACCGCGCTGTTCGCCCCGGGCATGAACCACGAGGCTGCCTTCGAATTGGGCATGGGGTTCACCAACATGGCCTACGCGATTCCCAACATTCGCCTGGAAAACCCCGAGGCCACCGTGCATACGCGGGTGGGCTGGTATCGCTCGGTGTCGAACATCCCCCACGGCTTTGCGATCCAGAGCTTCATCGATGAACTGGCGCACAAGGCCGGGGAGGACCCGCTCAAGTACCAGGTCAGGCTGCTCGGCCCGGACCGTCAGATCGATCCGCGTAACTTGAGTGAAGAGTGGAACTACGGTGAATCGCCCGAGCGTTATCCGATCGACACCGCGCGATTGCGCACGGTGCTGGAAACCGCCGCCAAGGCCGCCGGCTGGGGCCGCGAGTTGCCCAAAGGCCGGGGCCTGGGGCTGGCGGTGCATTACAGCTTCGTGACCTACGTGGCCGCGGTGATTGAAGTCGAAGTCAAGGACGATGGCACCTTGATCGTGCACAAGGCCGACATCGCCGTGGATTGCGGTCCGCAGATCAACCCCGAGCGGATTCGCGCGCAGTTCGAAGGCGCCTGTGTCATGGGCCTGGGCAACGCGGTGCTGGGCGAAATCAGCTTCAAGGACGGCAAGGTCCAGCAGGACAACTTCCACATGTACGAAGTGGCGCGCATGTCCCTGGCGCCCAGGGAAGTCGCGGTGCACCTGGTCACGCCGCCGGGCAACGTGCCGTTGGGCGGTGTCGGCGAACCGGGCGTGCCGCCGATTGCGCCGGCCCTGTGCAATGCGATCTTCGCCGCCACCGGCAAGCGTATCCGCAACCTGCCGATCCGTTATCAATTGCAGGGCTGGCAGAAGGTCCAGGCGTGATGGACAGTGCCGATCTGAATGTCCTGCGCAGCGTGCTGGAGTGGCGCCACGCCGGCCAGCGGGTAATGTTGTACAGCGTCGTGCAGACCTGGGGCACCGCGCCCCGGGCGCCTGGCGCCATGCTGGCGCTGCGTGAGGACGGCGTGGTGATCGGCTCGGTGTCCGGTGGTTGTGTCGAGGACGACCTGATCGCCCGGTTGCATGACGGTCGCATTACGGCCGACGGGCCGCCGGTGCAACTGATCACCTACGGCGTGAGCCGTGAGGAGGCGGCGCGCTTCGGGTTACCCTGCGGCGGCACCTTGCGCTTGACCGAGGAGCGCGTCGACGATCCTGCATGGGTCGCCGAGTTGCTGGCGCGCTGCCAGGCCCATGAAATCGTCGCGCGTTCGCTGGATATCGCCACCGGTGAAGTGATTTTGCAGCCCGCCGACAGGACCGATGTGCTGGCTTTCGATGACCAGACCCTGCGGGCCATTTATGGCCCGCGTTGGCGCCTGTTGTTGATCGGTGCCGGGCAGTTGTCCCGCTATGTCGCCGAGATGGCGCGGTTGCTGGATTTCGAAGTATTGATTTGCGATCCGCGCAGCGAGTTCGTCTACGGCTGGGAGGAGCAGCACGGTCGATTCGTTTCGGGCATGCCCGATGAGGCGGTGGTGAACATCCAGACTGACGAGCGTACGGCCATCGTGGCCCTGACTCACGACCCCCGCCTGGATGACATGGCCCTGCTGACGGCCCTCGATTCCCGGGCCTTTTATGTCGGCGCGCTGGGCTCGCGCATCAACAGCCAAAAGCGTCGCGACAACCTGGCTCAGCTCGGCCTGTCGCAACAGGCCATCGATCGGCTGCATGGCCCGGTTGGCTTGCACATCGGCAGCCACAGCCCGGCGGAAATCGCCTTGTCGCTGATGGCCGAGATCGTGGCCATCAAGAATGGCATCGAACTCAAGCAGAAAAAACCGCTACGGGAGGGCATATGAGTGAATCCATCGGGGTGATCGTGTTGGCGGCGGGGCAGGGCAGGCGGTTTCGACAGGTCGCCGGTGAGGAAAAGGACAAGCTGCTGGCGGATTGCACAGGGCGCGATGGCACGGTTCGCTCGGTGATTGAACAGGTCCTGGTCAATCTGCCTGCCACCCTGGAAAAACGCATTCTGGTGACCACGGCGGATCGCCCGCAGGTGAACCGCATGGCCAAGGCCTATGGCTGCGAGATCGTCCTGATCGAATCAACCGGGATGGGGGACAGCATTGCGGCCGGTGTGGCGGCCTGTGCGCAGCTTGAGGGTTGGCTGATGATGCTGGGGGATATGCCGTTCATCCTGCCTTCAAGTATCGAACAGGTGGTGGCGAACATGGCTGATGACTGCATCAGCGTGCCGGTGCAGGCGGGTGAGTACGGGCACCCGGTGGGCTTCGGGCGCAGCTTTGGTCCGGGTTTGATGGCGTTGGCGGGTGATCGTGGCGCCAAGGCGCTTTTTGCCCAGGGGCGTGTGGTTGAAGTGACGGTGGATGATCCAGGCGTGTTGTGGGATGTGGATGTACCGCAGAAGCTGAATTTCAAGTAATCACAAATTCGCTGTGGGATCGGTGTGATGTTCGCAAATAAAAAAAGCCCCGCCCGGGATCACCAGGCGGGGCTTTTCATTAGCCGAGGAAATCAGACGAGAGGTTTAGGCTCGTGCTCTTTTTCCTGGGCTTGCTCGTGTTGCACAACCGCTTCCTGAACGGAGCGAGGGGCTTCGGCAATCACCGATTCAGCCTGCTCGGCAGCGACTTCGGCAGCCGGGGCAGGAGCTGCCTCGACCACTTCGGCAGCAGGCGGTGCTGGCTCGTCAGCGACAACCGGAGCAGCAGCGGCCGCCAATTCGGCTTCGCGCTGCAGGCGCTCTTCTTCACGCTTGCGGCGGCGCACTTCACGTGGGTCGTTCGGTGCGCGGCCACTTGGCGTCAGGGCGCTGACAGGGGCCGTTTCGACCACTGGCGCGGGCTCTTCGGCAACAACCGGTGCTTCAACCACTGGAGCAGGTTCGCCAGCCGCGACAACCGGCTCGGAGACCGACGCTTCAGCCACTTCGGCTTCGGCAACGGGTGCTGGAGCAGGCGTTTCGGCTACGGCTGGCTCGGCAACCCAGTTGAACGCGGTTTGCTCTTCGCGAACTTCACGAACAGCTTCAGTCACGGTTTCAGTGACGGTTTCGATAACCGGTTCTGCAACCACGGCTGGCTCAGCGCCAGCTTCAACCACTGGCTGTGCTTCCGGCGCTGCTGCCACTTCGATTTCTGGCGATGCGGTTACTTCGACCGGAGTCGTCGCTTCCACAACCGGAGCTTCGACCGGAGCCGATTCCTGGGTAGCGGCAGTGGCGCGTTCGGCTTGCTCGTTGGCCTGTGCTTCGGCCGGAGCGCTGATCACGGTGCTGGCAACGGCTGCGGTAACAGCCAGGCCGGCGGCCAGGTCAGCGGTGCTTGGCGCTTCATTGCTCTCGCCGGCTTCGGACTCATCCGAACCCTCGATCACGTTGCCGTTGGCGTCACGCTGACGCTCGCGACGGTTGCTGCGACGACGCTGGCCACGGGAGCGGCGGCGTGGGCGATCGCCTTCGGCGCCTTCCTGACCGTCTTCCTGCAGTTGCTCTTCGTTGCCGGTCAGCTCTTCTTCGGCAACGGCAGTCGCTTGTTCGGCACGTGGTTGACGTTCCTCACGCGGTGGGCGTGGAGCGCGTTCTTCCCGTGGCGGGCGGGCCGGGCGTTCTTCAGTGGTAGCAGTAGCAGAAGCAGTAGCTGCGGCAGCAGCGACAGGAGCAACGGCGTCCAGAGGCTCACGCAGTTCACGCACACGCTCTTCACGCTCGCCACGTGGCTTGCGATCTTCGCGTGGGGCGCGGGGTGCACGTTCTTCACGTGGCGCGCGCGGTGCGCGTTCTTCGCGGGCTACGGCCGGGGTTTCTTCGCGGGTTTCGCGAGGCTCGCGGACTTCCCGTGGCTGGCGCTCTTCGCGCGGCTCGCGGGGTGCGCGTTCCTCACGTGGGGCGCGCTCTTCGCGAGGCTTGCGCTCTTCATCGCGGCGACCGTTACGGTTGCGGCTCTGCTGGCGGCCGTTGCGACGCTCTTCGTTGCTGCGGGCTGGACGCTCGGCGGCAGCCGGTTTCTCGACCACGGCCGGAGCCACTGGCTCTTCCTTGGTGGCGAACAGGCTGACCAGCGACTTCACCAGGCCTTTGAACAGGCTTGGCTCTGGTGCGGCGACGGGTGCGGCAACCGGAGCGGCGACCACTTCGGTCGGAACCGGAGCGTTGGCGCGGGCCGGCGCCGTCTTGACTGCGGCTTCCTGGCGAACCAGGGTGCGGGTCGCAGCGGCTGGCTGGACTTCTTCGACTTCGGCAGCGGCAGCGGCGATTTCGTAGCTGGACTGGTTGATCGCGGCTTCCGGGCTGTCATCGCGCAGGCGCTGCACTTCGAAGTGTGGCGTTTCGAGGTGATCGTTCGGCAGGATGACGATGCGGGCACGGGTGCGCAGTTCGATCTTGGTGATCGAGTTGCGTTTTTCGTTGAGCAGGAACGCGGCCACCGGGATCGGCACTTGTGCGCGGACTTCGGCGGTACGGTCTTTCAGGGCTTCTTCTTCGATCAGGCGCAGGATCGCCAGGGACAGCGATTCAACGTCACGGATGATGCCGGTGCCGTTGCAACGCGGGCAAACGATGCCGCTGCTTTCGCCCAGGGATGGACGCAGGCGCTGACGGGACATTTCCAGCAGGCCGAAGCGCGAGATGCGACCGACTTGCACGCGAGCGCGGTCGGCTTCCAGGCATTCGCGGACTTTCTCTTCCACGGCGCGCTGGTTCTTGGCAGGGGTCATGTCGATGAAGTCGATGACGATCAGGCCGCCGATGTCGCGCAAGCGCAACTGACGGGCGATTTCTTCGGCAGCTTCAAGGTTGGTCTGCAGGGCGGTTTCTTCGATATCGCTGCCTTTGGTGGCGCGTGCCGAGTTGATGTCGATGGACACCAGGGCTTCGGTCGGGTCGATAACGATGGAACCACCGGAAGGCAGTTCGACGACGCGCTGGAAGGCGGTTTCGATCTGGCTTTCGATCTGGAAGCGGTTGAACAGCGGAACGCTGTCTTCGTACAGCTTGATCTTGCTGGCGTACTGCGGCATCACCTGGCGGATGAAGGTCAGGGCTTCGTCCTGGGCTTCAACGCTGTCGATCAGCACTTCGCCGATGTCCTGGCGCAGGTAATCGCGGATCGCGCGGATGATCACGTTGCTTTCCTGGTAGATCAGGAAAGGCGCGGAACGATCCAGCGACGCTTCTTTGATGGCGGTCCAGAGTTGCAGCAGGTAGTCGAGGTCCCACTGCATTTCTTCGCTGCTGCGGCCCAGGCCGGCAGTGCGCACGATCAGGCCCATGTCGGCCGGGGCAACCAGGCCGTTGAGGGCTTCACGCAGTTCGTTGCGCTCTTCACCTTCGATGCGACGGGAGATACCGCCGGCACGCGGGTTGTTCGGCATCAGCACCAGGTAACGACCGGCCAGGCTGATGAAGGTGGTCAGGGCTGCGCCCTTGTTGCCACGTTCTTCTTTTTCGACCTGAACGATAACTTCCTGGCCTTCGCTCAGGACGTCCTTGATATTGACGCGGCCTTCAGGCGCTTTCTTGAAGTATTCGCGGGAGATTTCTTTGAGGGGCAGGAAGCCGTGGCGCTCAGAGCCGAAATCGACAAAGGCAGCCTCAAGGCTTGGTTCGATGCGAGTAATCCGGCCTTTATAGATGTTGGCCTTCTTCTGCTCGCGTGCACCGGATTCGATGTCCAGGTCGTAGAGGCGTTGGCCATCTACCAGTGCAACGCGCAACTCTTCGGGTTGAGTTGCGTTAATCAGCATTCTTTTCATGTAGTACCGTCGGTTTCCGGGCTGCCGGAAACGGCGTTCGGCACACACGACTTCTCATGGTCGGTGTCAGGTGCGTCGGGAGTGGTTGGCCATTCCCGTGTCCAGCGAAATCCGGCCAATGTGGGCCTTCATCGCGACGTACGCGTCCTGCTTGCTGTGGCTACTTAAGCACTCAGTCAGGAGGAGGAATCAACCGGCGGCTGTGGACGAGATGAAGCGTCTTGATAAAGCCTATTGCTACACAGTCCAGCGGTTGTGCATCTCCACCCTACACGTATCCCTGATAATTCGGGTGCTGCCGCGCGCAGAATCCGCAGCGGGTTGGCATTTACCGTGAGCTCCGAAAGGGGAGGGTCACGCATCATGGCTAATTTAGGCGTTGTTTCCGAAGCATTCGCTCGGGGTCATTCGCAGCTGACTGCACTTTGTGAACTGGCCGTGAATATTCACTCGCAGGACGAGTCAAAACTCTGTTCCGCGGCTTGATTCAGGCCTCATGTCACCTGCGCTTGTTACACCTGCAAACTCCACCGTTACGTAGCGAAAGCCCCGTAGGACGGCCTCGCGTCCTGGTGAATTGCGATGGTCAGGGCCGGTTTTTGACCGTTGGTCCGCTGTCCAGGCCGCTTTTGGCGGCGTTCGCGACTATAGCAGCAATGATTAAGTGCTTCAATTCCATAAAAAATTGTTATCATCCGCGGCATGACGACGACTACCCCCCCGACTCCAGGCGTACAACTGCTTGAGGTCTCGCCGGAATATGCCGGCCAACGTATTGACAACTTCCTTCTCGCTCGGCTCAAAGGCGTGCCCAAGACCTTGATTTACCGCATTTTGCGCAAAGGCGAAGTGCGAGTGAACAAGGGCAGGATCAAGCCCGAATACAAGCTGCAGGCGGGCGATATCGTGCGCGTGCCGCCGGTTCGCGTGCCTGAACGTGACGAGCCGGTGCCGCTGGCCCAGGGGCTGCTGCAGCGCCTGGAAGCCTCGATTGTCTTCGAAGACAAGGCCCTGATCGTGATCAACAAGCCCGCTGGCATTGCGGTTCACGGCGGCAGCGGCCTGACGTTCGGGGTGATCGAAGCCTTTCGTCAGTTGCGCCCCGATTGCAAGGAGCTCGAACTGGTTCACCGTCTCGACCGTGATACCTCCGGCCTGCTGATGATCGCCAAGAAGCGCAGCATGTTGCGCCACTTGCACACCGCGTTGCGCGGTGATGGCGTCGACAAGCGCTACATGGCGCTGGTGCGCGGTAACTGGGCGAGCTCGATCAAGCAAATCCGTGCGCCGCTTGGCAAAAGCAACCTGCGCTCTGGCGAGCGCATGGTCGAGGTCGACGAGGAGGAGGGCAAGGAGTCCGTGACCGTGTTCAAGGTCCTGCGCCGCTTCGGCGACTTCGCCACCCTGATCGAAGCCAAGCCGATTACCGGCCGCACTCACCAGATCCGTGTTCACACCCTGCACGCCGGGCATTGCATCGCTGGCGACAGCAAATATGGTGAGGAAGGTTTCAGCAAGGAAATCCGCGATCTGGGCGGCAAGCGCCTGTTCCTGCATGCCTACATGCTGACCGTGCCGCTGCCCGATGGCGGCGAGCTGAAGTTGCAGGCCCCGGTCGACGAGATGTGGGCCAAGACTGTGGAGCGATTGAGTGCGCCCATCTGATTACAAGCTGCTGATTTTCGATTGGGACGGCACCTTGGCCGATTCCATCGGTCGGATTGTCGAGGCGATGCACGTGGCATCGCAGCGGTCCGGGTTTGCCCAGTGCGATGACTTTGCCGTCAAGGGCATCATCGGCCTCGGGCTGCCGGAGGCGATCCGTACCCTGTATCCCGACATCGGCGATGCGGAGTTGGTGGCGTTCCGTCAACACTATGCCGATCACTACATCGCCTCGGAGGCGGAGCCTTCGCCCTTGTTTGAAGGCGTGGTCGAGTCGCTCGAGGCGTTTCGGGCCCAGGGTTATCATCTGGCCGTGGCCACGGGCAAGGCCCGTCGCGGGCTGGATCGGGTGCTGAAGTCCCATGGGTGGGAGGATTACTTCGACATCACCCGTGCCGCCGACGAGACGGCCAGCAAGCCCCATCCGTTGATGCTGGAGCAGATACTCGCCCATTGCGAGGTGCGTGCGGACCAGGCGCTGATGGTGGGTGATTCGTCCTTCGATTTGCAGATGGCACGCAATGCCGGCATGGATTCGGTCGCGGTCAGCTACGGCGCGCAATCGATCGAGGCGCTGAAGCTGTTCGAGCCGCGACTGACCATCGATCGTTTTTCACAATTGCACGACTGGCTGGGCCAGCGCGCTTAATACGTTTTTGCTGGGGTAGATGGCATGGCCGACGAATGGAAAGCGCCCGCCAAGGCGAGCGCAGAGAGCGCAGAGAGCGGTGACGAAAAAAGCTGGAAGCTGCTGGAAAAGACCTTGCTGGCCGGTGTGCAGGAGCAGCGTCGCTCCCGGCGCTGGGGGATTTTCTTCAAGTTGCTGACCTTCGTGTACCTGTTTGTCGCGCTGGCGCTGTTTACGCCGCTGATGGACATGGAGAAGGCCGCTACCCGCAGCGGTAACTACACCGCGCTGATCGACATCACCGGCATGATCGCCGACAAGGAGCCGGCCAGCGCCGACAATATCGTGGGCAGCCTGCGGGCTGCCTTCGAGGACGATAAGGTCAAGGGCGTCATCCTGCGCATCAACAGCCCGGGCGGCAGTCCCGTGCAGTCGGGCTACGTCTATGACGAGATCCGTCGTCTGCGGGGTCTGCATCCGGATACCAAGCTGTACGCGGTGATTTCCGACCTGGGCGCTTCCGGGGCGTACTACATTGCCAGTGCGGCCGATCAGATCTATGCGGACAAGGCGAGCCTGGTGGGTTCCATCGGCGTGACAGCGGCCGGCTACGGTTTCGTTGGCACCATGGAGAAGCTGGGTGTGGAGCGTCGCACCTACACCTCGGGCGAGCACAAATCCTTCCTTGATCCGTTCCAGCCGCAGAAGCCTGAAGAAACGGCGTTCTGGCAGGGCGTGCTCGACACCACTCACAAGCAGTTCATCAATAGCGTCAAGCAGGGTCGTGGCGACCGCCTGAAAGACAAGGAGCATCCGGAGCTCTTTTCCGGACTGGTCTGGTCGGGTGAGCAGGCACTGCCGCTGGGGTTGATCGATGGCCTGGGCAATGCCAGTTCGGTTGCGCGTGATGTGATTGGTGAGAAGGAGTTGGTGGACTTCACCGTTCAGGAATCGCCGTTCGACCGCTTCTCGAAAAAGCTCGGTGCCAGCGTGGCTGAACATTTGGCGATGTGGATGGGCTTTAACGGTCCCTCATTGCGCTGATTTCCCAAAGCATAAAAAAACCGGCCCTTGCCGGTTTTTTTGTGAGCTCACGTAACCCTGTAGGAGCTGGCTTGCCAGCGATGGCGTCCTGAGGATCGATGCAGGATTCAAGGTCGATCGATCGCCAGCAAGCCGGCTCCTGCAGAGGGGTGGGGTCAGGGAATCTGCACGCCCTCGGCCAGCAGCATGTCCACCAGGCGAATCAACGGCAGGCCGACCAGGCTGGTAGCGTCAGGCCCTTCGGTGCTTTGAAACAGGCTCACCCCCAACCCCTCGGCCTTGAAGCTGCCTGCGCAATCGTAGGGTTGTTCGGCGCGCAGATAGCGTTCGATGCGTTCGCTGTCGAGTGTGCGCATGTGGACCGTGAAAGGGATGCAGTCGACCTGGCAGTGGCCGGTCTGGCTGTTGAGCACGGCCAACCCTGTCAGGAAGGTCACGCTGGCGCCGCTGGAAGCCAGGAGTTGCTCGCGGGCTTTTTCGAAGGTGTGGGGCTTGCCGATGATCCGGTCGCCGAGCACCGCGACCTGGTCGGAGCCGATAATCAGATGAGCGGTATGGCTGGCGGCCAGTGCCCGCGCTTTCTGTTCGGCGAGCCTTTTGACCAGCTCGATGGCGGATTCTCCAGGGCGATGGCTTTCGTCGATATCCGGCGAGCTGCAGCTGAATGGCAGCTGCAGGCGGGCCAGCAAATCCCGGCGATAGACCGAGCTGGAAGCGAGTAATAAAGGCAGCATGCGCAACTCCAAATGACAGGCACGAATTCTAGCGAGGCTTCCAAGTGACGGACAGGGCTGAATTTCCTTTGACATGGGCGGGTGCATCCCTATAATGCTGCGCCTATGTTGAATGACCCGATTCCACCTCACGTTGACCCGCGCAAATTGGCTGATCGTGGCACCACCCTCCAGGGTGAAATGCTGCTGGCCGATTTGAAGAGACTCTGCGACCCGCTTTCCGACAATGTCGGTACGGTGCAGGCTAAATTCGTTTTTGAACGAGATGAACGTAAATCTGTGGTCATCCACAGCTTTATCGACACCGAGGTCAAAATGGTTTGCCAGCGTTGTCTTGAGCTGGTCACCCTGCCGATCCATAGCGAATGCAGTTACGCTGTGGTGAAGGAGGGTGCGAATACCCAGTCGTTGCCGAAAGGTTATGACGTGCTGGAACTGGGCGAAGATCCATTGGATCTGCAGTCACTGATCGAGGAGGAGCTTCTGCTCGCCTTGCCCATTGTGCCTGCTCATCATCCGGAAGAATGCCAGCAGCCGGCGGGAGCAGATGAGCCCGAACCGAGCGAGGACGAGGTAACGCGGTCCAACCCGTTCAGTGTATTGGCGCAGTTAAAGCGTGACCCAAACGTTTAGGAGTTAATCAATTATGGCTGTTCAGCAGAACAAAAAATCCCGCTCTGCCCGTGACATGCGCCGTTCGCACGACGCTCTCGAGGCTAGCACCCTGTCTGTAGAAAAAACCACTGGTGAAGTTCACCTGCGTCACCACGTATCGCCAGAAGGCGTATACCGTGGCCGTAAAGTGATCGACAAGGGCGCTGACGAGTAATCACTTGTCCGCTCAAGTCATCGCGATTGACGCAATGGGCGGGGACTTCGGTCCCCGCAGCATTGTCCAGGCCAGCCTTGCTTGCCTGTCTGCCACGCCCTCGCTGCACCTGACCCTCGTCGGTCAACCCTCCCTCCTTGAAGAATTGATCGCTGGCCAATCGGCTGTGGATCGCGCGCGCCTGTCGATTGCTGCGGCCTCCGAAGTCATCGCCATGGATGAAAAACCTGCCCAGGCGCTGCGCGGCAAGCCCGACTCGTCGATGCGCGTGGCCCTTGAGTTGCTGCGCGACGGCAAGGTTCAGGCCTGCGTCAGCGCCGGTAATACCGGGGCGCTGATGGCGTTGTCGCGATTCGTGCTCAAGACCTTGCCGGGCATCGATCGACCAGCCATGGTGGCGGCGATCCCGACGCAGAAAGGTTACTGCCAGTTGCTCGACCTGGGCGCCAATGTCGATTGCAGCGCCGAACATCTCTTGCAGTTCGCGGTGATGGGTTCCGTCGCGGCGGAAACCCTGGGCATCGTGCGTCCGCGCGTGGCGTTGCTGAATATCGGCACCGAGGACATCAAGGGCAATCAGCAGGTCAAGCTGGCAGCAACCCTGCTGCAAGCAGCCCGTGGCATCAACTACATCGGTTTTGTCGAAGGCGACGGGTTGTACCGTGGTGAAGCGGACGTCGTGGTGTGCGATGGTTTTGTCGGCAACATCCTGCTCAAGTCCAGCGAAGGCCTGGCCACCATGATTGCCGGGCGCATCGAGGCGTTGTTCAAGAAAAACCTGCCATCACGCATGGTCGGAGCCTTGGCCTTGCCCCTGATGAAGCGCCTGCAGGCCGACCTGGCACCCGCGCGGCATAACGGCGCGAGCTTCCTCGGTTTGCAGGGGATTGTCGTAAAGAGTCACGGTTCTGCGGGGGTCCAGGGCTTTCAAAGTGCCATTTCCCGTGCTCTGATCGAGATTCAGGAAAACCTGCCGGAACGCATCCACGGTCGTCTGGAGGATTTGTTGCTTTAGGCGTTTTCGTCGGACAATGCTTAAATGTGACCGCTTGGTTCAATTGGCCATCCAACTGTCAGTTTCTTGCGTCCCCCGAGTGGGACGCCAATTCTCCGACGACCAGATCATTAGGGGCTTGTTACATGTCTGCTTCCCTCGCATTCGTCTTTCCGGGACAGGGTTCGCAGTCCCTCGGCATGCTGGCCGAGTTGGGCGCGCAATACCCGGTCGTCCTCGACACATTCAAAGAAGCTTCCGATGCCCTGGGTTACGACCTGTGGGCCCTGACCCAGCAAGGGCCGGAAGAACAACTCAACCAGACCGATAAAACCCAGCCGGCGATCCTGACCGCTTCGATCGCCTTGTGGCGTTTGTGGCTGGCAGAAGGCGGCGCGCGTCCGGCTTATGTCGCCGGTCACAGCCTGGGTGAGTACAGCGCTCTGGTGGCGGCTGGCAGCCTGAGCCTGGCGGACGCGGTGAAGCTCGTCGAGCGCCGTGGCCAACTGATGCAGGAAGCCGTTCCGGCCGGGCAGGGCGGCATGGCTGCCATCCTCGGCCTGGAAGACGCCGACGTACTGGCTGCCTGTGCCGAAGCGGCGCAGGGCGAAGTGGTCAGCGCGGTCAACTTCAACTCCCCGGGGCAAGTGGTCATCGCCGGCGCGAAGGCGGCGGTCGAGCGTGCCATCGAAGGCTGCAAGGCCCGTGGCGCCAAGCGCGCCATGCCGTTGCCGGTCAGCGTGCCGTCGCACTGCGAACTGATGCGTCCGGCAGCCGAGCGTTTCGCCGAATCGATCGCAGCGATCGATTGGCAGGCCCCACAGATCCCCGTGGTACAGAACGTCAGCGCCCAGGTGCCGGCGGATCTGGAAACCCTCAAGCGTGATCTGCTCGAGCAACTGTACAAGCCAGTACGCTGGGTAGAATCCGTGCAGACCCTGGCCGCCAAAGGCGCGATCAATCTGGTCGAATGCGGCCCTGGCAAAGTACTGGCCGGTCTGAACAAGCGCTGCGCCGAAGGCGTATCGACTTCCAATCTCAATACCCCAGACGCTTTCGCTGCCGCCCGCGCAGCGCTGGCCTGAATCAGGAGAAGCTTGCATGAGTCTGCAAGGTAAAGTTGCACTGGTCACCGGTGCGAGCCGCGGTATCGGCCAGGCCATCGCCCTGGAACTGGGTCGTCAGGGCGCCATCGTTGTCGGCACCGCGACCTCCGCCTCGGGTGCCGAGCGCATTGCCGCCACCCTGAAGGAAAACGGCATTCAGGGCACTGGCCTTGAGCTCAATGTCACCAGCGACGAGTCCGTGGCGGCTGTCCTGGCGAGCATCCAGGCACAGTTCGGTGCACCGGCGATCCTGGTCAACAATGCCGGCATCACCCGCGATAACCTGATGATGCGCATGAAAGACGACGAGTGGCATAGCGTGGTCGATACCAACCTGAACAGTCTGTTCCGCCTGTCCAAGGGCGTTTTGCGCGGCATGACCAAGGCTCGTTGGGGACGAATTATCAGTATTGGCTCGGTTGTGGGTGCCATGGGCAACGCAGGCCAAGTAAACTACGCTGCCGCCAAGGCCGGCCTGGAAGGTTTCAGCCGCTCTCTGGCGCGTGAAGTCGGTTCGCGTTCGATTACGGTAAACTCGGTGACCCCAGGGTTCATCGATACCGATATGACCCGCGAGCTGCCCGAGGCACAGCGTGAAGCCTTGCAGACGCAGATTCCGCTGGGTCGTCTGGGGCAAGCTCAAGAGATCGCGTCTGTGGTCGCTTTTCTTGCGTCGGACGGTGCGGCTTACGTTACTGGGGCTACAATCCCGGTGAACGGCGGGATGTACATGAGTTAAATGTGACGGATCGTTTCAAAAAAATGTCATACGAGCTGTCTAAAATCCGTTATAAAGCTGCAATCTATTTATAGGCAGCCGGTCACCGGGTTAGAGGAGTGAAGCTTTCAGTTGAAAAGCTGAAAAGTCTTTCTATACACTTACCCACTGGCCAGCTGCCTGAATTTGTCCATTAGGAGTGAAAACAAGGTATGAGCACCATCGAAGAGCGCGTCAAGAAAATCGTTGCCGAGCAACTGGGCGTTAAAGAAGAAGAAGTGGTCAACACTGCTTCCTTCGTTGAAGACCTGGGTGCTGACTCCCTTGACACCGTTGAGCTGGTGATGGCTCTGGAAGAGGAATTCGAGACCGAAATCCCTGACGAAGAAGCTGAGAAGATCACTACTGTACAAGCTGCAATCGACTACGTTACTAGCCACCAGGCGTAATAGTTTGTAATCGTTGCTCGCTGTCATGGAAAAACCGCACTGCCATCATGGCGTGCGGTTTTTTCTTTAGGCCTGATGCAAAGTCGTCATTTGAAAAAAGGAGAGTGCTGTGTCGCGTAGACGCGTCGTAGTCACCGGTATGGGTATGTTGTCGCCACTGGGCACTGATGTGCCGAGCAGCTGGCAGGGCATTCTGGCTGGCCGCAGTGGCATTGGTCTGATCGAACACACCGACCTTTCTGCCTATTCCACCCGTTTTGGCGGCTCGGTAAAGGGCTTCAATGTCGAGGAATACCTGTCGGTCAAGGAAGCTCGCAAGCTCGACCTGTTCATTCAGTACGGTCTGGCCGCAGGTTTTCAGGCAGTGCGCAATGCCGGTCTGGAAGTGACCGACGCCAACCGTGAGCGCATCGGCGTGGCCATGGGTTCGGGTATCGGTGGGCTGACCAACATCGAAGAAACCAGTCGCACCTTGCATGAGACCGGCCCGCGACGGATTTCTCCGTTCTTCGTGCCTGGCTCGATCATCAACATGATTTCCGGTTTCCTGTCCATCCACCTGGGGGCACAGGGACCTAACTATGCTATCGCCACGGCGTGTACCACCGGTACGCACTGCATCGGCATGGCTGCTCGCAACATCATGTACGACGAAGCCGACGTGATGATCGCCGGCGGCGCCGAAATGGCCGCCTGTGGCCTGGGCATGGGCGGTTTTGGCGCCTCCCGTGCACTGTCGACCCGCAACGACGAGCCGACCCGCGCCAGCCGTCCATGGGACAAGGGCCGTGATGGCTTTGTATTGTCCAATGGCGCCGGTGCGTTGGTCCTCGAAGAGCTGGAACACGCCAAGGCCCGGGGCGCGACCATCTATGCCGAACTGATCGGTTTCGGTACCAGTGGCGACGCCTACCACATGACGTCACCGCCCGCCGACGGTGCCGGGGCTGCGCGCTGCATCACCAACGCACTGCGTGACGCCAAGATCAATGGCGATCAAGTGCAGTACATCAACGCCCACGGCACCTCGACCCCCGCTGGCGACCTCGCTGAAGTCAATGCGATCAAGTCGGTGTTCGGCGAGCACGCCTACAAGATGGCCGTCAGTTCGACCAAGTCGATGACCGGGCACTTGCTGGGCGCGGCGGGCGCGGTCGAGGCGATCTTCAGCGTGCTGGCGATCAACAGCCAGGTGGCGCCACCGACCATCAACCTCGACGAGCCGGACGAAGATTGCGACCTCGACTTCGTGCCGCACACCGCGCGCAACATGGATATCGATGTGGTCCTGTCCAACTCCTTCGGGTTTGGCGGAACCAACGGCTCGCTGGTGTTCCGCCGGTTCGCAGGCTGATGGACAGCTGGGTCGACGGTCAGCCGGCTGACGCATTGTCGCTGAAGGATCGCGGCCTGGCCTATGGCGACGGTCTGTTCGAGACCATCGCCGTGCATGATGGCTTTCCGGTCCTGCTGGATCGTCATCTGGTGCGGCTGGCCAGGGGCTGCCGGCGGTTGGCGATCAATCTTGATCAGGGTGCTGTGGTCGCGGAATTGTTGACCTATGCCGAGCAATTGAACGAAGGTGTAATCAAGCTGATCGTTACCCGCGGCGACAGCCTGCGCGGTTACGCTTTCGATCCTTCGGCCCAGGCCCGCCGTATCCTGTCGGGTAATCCTCCTGCGATTTACCCGGATGCCCATTCAGAGCAGGGCATTCGCCTGTTCCCGTGCACCACGCGACTGTCCTTTCAGCCCCTTCTGGCAGGGCTCAAGCACTTGAATCGTCTTGAACAGGTGATGGCGCGCGCCGAATGGCAGGATACCGAACATGCCGAAGGCTTGATGCTCGATCAGGCCGGTCGCGTGATCGAGGGCGTTTTCAGCAACCTGTTCCTGGTGCGTGACGGCGTGTTGATCACAGCGGATTTGAGCTGCTGCGGCGTAGAAGGTGTGATGCGTGCCGAGTTGTTGTCTCAGGCCGAATCTTTGGGCAACCCCGTACAAATCACCGATATCACGCTCGAGCAGCTGCAAGACGCTGACGAAGTCTTTGTCTGCAACAGCGTGTATGGCGTTTGGCCGGTGCGCGCCTATGCAGCACTGAGCTGGCCGGTTGGCCCGCTCACCCGTAAACTCCAAACCATTGCCCGCGCGCTACTGGATGCTTGATACGTGAGACGTAAACTCTTGCTGCTGCTGGAAACCGGACTGGTTCTGGCGGGGCTGACGTTAGGTGCTTCTGCCTGGAAAATTCACTCGGCGCTGGTGCAACCGCTGAATATCACACAGGAAGAACTGCTGGAGGTGCCCAAGGGCACCAACCCGAACCGCACCTTCCTGCGCATGGAAGCCGATGGCGTCATCAAGGACGCCTTCTGGTTGCGTGTCTATTGGCGCTTCAACTTGCCTAAACAGCCGTTGCACAGCGGCGAGTACCGCATGACGCCCGGCATGACCGTCGAAGGTCTGATCGATCTGTGGAAGCGCGGGGAAATGGTGCAATACAGCCTGACCCTGGTCGAAGGCTGGAACTTCCACCAGGTCCGAGCGGCGCTGGCCAAGGAAGAAAAGCTTGAGCAAACCCTGAACGGCCTGAGCGACAGCCAGGTCATGGAAAAGCTCGGTCATAACGGGATCTTTCCTGAAGGGCGATTCTTTCCTGACACTTACCGCTTCGTGCGGGGCATGAGCGACACCGAGCTGCTGAAAACCGCTTACGAGCGCCTCGACGAAGTGCTGGCCAAGGAGTGGAATCAGCGTGCGGCCGACCTGCCTTACTCTGGGCCCTATCAAGCCCTGATCATGGCCTCTCTGGTGGAGAAGGAAACCGGCGTGCCACAGGAGCGCGGGCAGATTGCCGGCGTATTCGTGCGTCGCATGGCGATCGGCATGCTGCTGCAAACCGACCCGACGGTGATCTATGGCCTGGGTGACCGTTACAACGGCAAGCTGACCCGCGCCCATCTCAAGGAAGCGACTCCTTACAACACCTACATGATTGCCGGTCTGCCCCCAACTCCGATTGCCATGGTCGGCCGTGAAGCCATCCACGCGGCGCTCAATCCGGTGGAGGGCAGCAGCCTGTACTTCGTGGCTCGCGGCGATGGCAGCCATGTATTCTCCGATGACCTGGACGCGCACAACAACGCCGTGCGAGAGTTCCAGCTCAAGCGTCGTGCCGATTACCGTTCCAGCCCGGCGCCAGTGACCACGCCTGAAACGTCCGAAGCGCCGGATACCCAGGCGCCGCAAACCGAGACGGCGCAACCCGAGGCTCTCGAAGCTCCCGAAGCTCCCGAAGCTCCCGAAGCTCCCGAAGCACAACCCCCTGTCCCGGCGGCTTCTCGCGAGCCAGCGCCCGAGGCTGCACCGCCTGTGCCAGGGCAAGAGCCTGCACCTCATGTGCCGGAACCGTCATCAGAGCCAGAATCGGTGCCGGAACCGAATGCAACAACACCGCAAAGCCCGCAATGAATCTGACTAAGGACTGCCTGTGACTGGCTTGTTTATTACGCTGGAAGGCCCGGAAGGCGCCGGCAAGAGCACCAATCGCGAATACCTGGCCGAACGCCTGCGTGCGGCCGGTATCGAGGTGGTGCTGACCCGCGAACCGGGTGGCACGCCACTGGCCGAACGCATCCGCGAAGTGCTGTTGGCGCCGGTCGACGAAGTCATGAACCCGGACACCGAGCTGTTGCTGGTGTTCGCGGCGCGTGCCCAGCACCTGGCCGAAGTCATTCGCCCGGCGCTGGCCCGTGGTGCCGTGGTGTTGTGTGATCGCTTCACCACAACGCTATTTTTTAAGGGGGAGGAATGTAAACGTCCTTGGAGGTTAGGACGAAATCGCGGATTTATAGGAAGATCCGCCGTAACTATGGAGCTCTGGGCTGCCTAGTACCTCCTCGCTGAACCAATCATAGCACTGATCTCGAAAAAAAAGTAAACCCCCCTCCGTTTCGGTGTTTCTCAACATCAAATGTAAACCTACCTTCGCGATGTGAACGGCGTAGTCCATGCGTTGAGAGCAAAAAAAGCCTCAAGCCTGCGTATTTCGGGGACTTTCAAGTTTACATTTCGCCAGACAAGCGCATCCAAGCGGTTCTTTGCCCACAAACCGAATGCGAGAGGTCACCATGCCTTTGAGCAAAGATGGTGTGATGAGCGTGTTTTAGCTTCTGAGAAATCGAATCGACTGATGAAGAAAAGGTGGGGCGAAAGGCAGACTGGATTGCTCAGTGCCCTCTGGCTGTCCAGAGCTCTTCTAAGGGGCCAACAGCGCGAGTTTTGTACGTGAGGAAATTGTGCTCAGCTTGAGAGCGCCATGGGCTCTCTGTCGTGCTGTCACGTCCAACGAGACGGAAGGTGCCTGAGCTGCTAAGGATAAGCTGATAAAAATCACTCGATTCTTCTGTGCCAGTGCTTATGAACGGTAGCCGTAGAGATACCTAATTCATCTGCGATCTCTTTTTGAGTAAGTCCTTGCTCGCGCAATGAGTGGACTTTGGTGGTCATAAGCAGGCCTTTCTCTGTTGGCGATAGCCTAGGGGTGGCTGTTTCCTCTCGAAGCTCATCGATGGCGCCAACTTCAGTTAGGTACTGAATTTCGGCGGTCAGGCGCGAGAGCGTTACATCCATCGGCTCTTCGTTCCGGCTGCAAATTGCCATAGCGAATATCGCCAAAGGATCAACTCCTAAGGCTGTGGCAATCTGATCAAGCTTCTCCAGCGTCACGCCAGAGCGCCCACTCTCCAGCAAGGCTAAGTAACTTCGGCTGGTCACATTAGCCAGGTCATCCTGGCGAAGCTCCTTGGCCCGACGCGCAGCCCGTAACGCTTTTGCGAATGCCTGACTCAACGACATTGAAGACCCTCAAAAACGAGGATCAGGCCATGTTGATTGATTAGCTGCCACCCTATATATTGTACGTAGCTAATTTCTGGTTTGCAGCGCTCACATTCACTAAAAGCCTGATGTGCAGTGGGCTTCGGATTAGGCCAACGTAATAACAATGATTATAAATTGACAGAAAAATCGGTCTGGCGGGGAAAATGAAAATTCAAGTTTTTTCAGATATTCATAACGAATTCTCCCTGTTCAACCCGCCGCGCCTAGACGTTGATGTCGTGGTTTTAGCCGGTGACATTGATACAGGGACTCGTGGTGTGGAATGGGCGAACAAGACCTTTCACTGCCCGGTGATCTACGTTGCTGGAAACCACGAGTTTTACAAAGGCCACCTAAACCGAACGTTGGAAAAAATGCGTGAGAAGGCGCTGCCTCATGTTCACGTTTTAGAGAACGATGAAGTAGTGATTGATGGCGTAAGGTTTCTTGGCACAACGAGCTGGACTGATTTTTACTCAACAGACAACGTCACCACTGCAATGCTTGCCGCTCAGATTTCCTTGAATGACTACAAACAAATCAGAGCAGGAAATCATTACCACCGGATAAGGCCAATAGACCTCCAGCAAAAGTCGCAATTTGCGAAACAATGGTTGCTCTCGAATTTGTCTACCAAACATCAAGGAAAGACGGTTGTCGTAACCCATCATGCGCCCTTGCCGGAATGCGCGCCTGGGATCAAATATGAAATAGGGCATTTGGCTGCAGCTTATGTCAATGATTGGCAGGAGTTCGCAGGATGCAATATAGACATTTGGTTGCATGGACATACGCACGTCGGCTACGACAAAACCATAGAAGGCATTCGCTATGCGTCCAATCCGAGGGGCTATCCTTTTGAAGAGACCGGTTTTGTAAGTGATCTAATACTTACTATCTGAATTCAGATGAGCGCTAAAGAAATAAATCGTCAGCCAGGAGCTGTGTTGTGTTCAGAACAAACGAGAGTCAGCTGCAAGGCAGATTTAAAATGCCGGATGAAAACCTCATGCTGTGGAAGACGGTCGATCTTAGTCACAACCAATATTCTTTCTTAGTGGAAGGGGTAGGTTTATTCGATGGTGCTTTCGGGCCAAACGTGCGCCTCGTCAGTGACACGGAATCGGTTCAAACCATATGCAATTCGGGGGACTCCGAATTTCTTGCTGTTACCAAGGTATACCTCATTTCCCCACCCTGGATGAACCGGCAAAATGAACGTCTAATGGAACCGCTTGCCGAAATCAGATTGCAAAGTTCTGATAAAGAACCACCAATCTACGAATTCGTAACCATGGCTGGACAAACCTATACAAGCGTTCCTCAACCTAAATCAATTTGAGATTTCACTATGGTGACGTTGGATGAAATCGCTCAGCTCCTCTACGGTAATGACGGGGAAACTTCAGGTTGGACTGGTTCCCAAAAAGATTTAGTTTCCTTAGCGGGAAAGGTGTTCCCCGGCAAAGCTACTTGTGTGGTGCTGCAGTGGATCTTGATCGACCTCACCGTGACACCTGATGAAAAGGAAAAGCTCACGAACCTCGGTCTGCTTCCCATTACGCTATTCGCTCACGAGATAGTCTTGGACAGCAAAGGTCGCTTTCAGCCAGGCATGTGGGTGCGCAGCAATTTCGGCCTGTCTTTCACCGACGGCAGCATGTTTGAAACCAAGAACACCGTCTACCTTCTGTTGGGCCCAGGGCAGCGAAAAGAAGCGACTGTGGGGGCTGCGTTTTCCATGAGGGCCGTTTAAGCAATGAGCGCCGTAAATACATATCGAGTCATTTTGGAGCTTTGGTCGGATGCCTGAAATAATCGAGTTGGAATTCCACAGTAAGGATTTGAGTGACTTTCTGCTGTGTCGCTTGGGGCACGCGCACCTTAGACAATACACCGTGCCGATCACTGCCTTCATCAGTGATGCATTCATCGCGGAGGATACGTGCCTTGGAGTGTCTTTCGATCACGTTGGGCAGGGTGACGCGTATCGTCCAGCGGATGGCGGCCTACTTCGAACTGGGAAAATTCAGAGGGCTTGGAAAGAAGGGCGTTACTGGCTACTTGAAACTCGAATCGGCAATTACGTCGTCAGCAGTTTCATGCGAGGGGTTGGGCGGAAAAGCTTTCTTAAATTGCTTCAATCAGGTGAGCGTTGCTGAGGTCTGATTCAGCAACGCTCGCAAATAGTGAGAACACCCGAGCTGGCTCCAGATACCTTACTCACAGTTCCTTGGCCAGGCTCAATGGCGGGTTGCTGTTGTATTGCTAACAACAGCCTTGCCCCCAAGAGATAAAACCCTCGATATTCGTATCATCTGCGAATTCGACCCGCTCCACCGGCGGGAGATGAATCTCCTGATATTCGTCTGAGGCCCGCATTTTCTGACGCAACGGCCAGGGGAAACTGAGAGATGACACGCTTGATATTGGTATCAGCCAGCTGATTCATCCCGCTCTAGCCGGCGGGAGATGAAACTCCTGATATTCGTTTGACCCCCGTGTTTTCTGGTTCAAACCGCCATTCAGAGCTAAGAGATGAAACTCTCGATATTCGCATCAGCCAGATGGTACAGCGTGCGCTACCCGGTGAGAGACGAAATCCCGATATTAGTCTGAGGCCCGTGTTTGCTGGGTCAAACGAACATGGGGCCGAGAGATAAAACTCTCGATATTCGTATCAGCCAGATGAGTCGGCCCGCGCCACCGGGTGAGAGATGAAGCAACCGATACTCATCTGAGGCCCGTTGTTGCAGGCGGAAAAATAGCCACGTAGCGAGAGATAGGCTTCAGAAGCTCCGTACGTCGTCGCTGAAAACGCCGTGGGTTTCTACGTCTTCGCTGTAGGCATTTACGGCTTCGCTGTGCTCTGCCAGGTATTGCTCGCGCTGTATCGTACTCAGGGCCTCGGCCAGAACCTCATTTTTTAGTCCGTACTGCTAGCCGCTCACGCGGAGTAGCGATTGCTTTTCTGCCGGCGGCACAACGAAAATGGACAGCGCAAACAGTACTCTCCAGCGGGTACATTTTGCCTTGGAGCTCGATATGGGACATCTCAGCTTGGAGGACATCTATCCTGGCGACGTAGCCGACTACGGCCATATGCGCGTGGGTATGACCGACCTTTACGTGAAAGAAAATCACGCCATTTATGGTTTGACTACGCTTGGCGAATACCGCGAGATGACTAGTCAACTTTTGCGCGACGATGCGGTGCAAATGATTATCAGCGACAAACTGGCTGCATTGCCCAAGGACTACGATCCATGGATCTGGAGGATCAACCGCCATCGAGCCTTACGCGTCAAATACGGGGATAAATTCGATCCTTGGTCAGATGACTGACTGCCTTCAGAGTTCCAATTCCAAACGCAATGGCCTCAGCACTGCTGGCAACCGCTCTGCTGGCAGTGACTAAAGCAAACTCCCCATCAGCGCCAACAACTCCTTACTGATTCGGAGCGCCATGTGGGAAATTGCGCCCCACTTGACCACTCATATGCATTGCTACTGACCACCCGTTTGCATGGGATATGACCAGCCGTTTGCATTCGACTTGACCAAAATTTGCGGTAGCGGACACCGGCAGAGAACGGCCAATTGCAGCCATTCAGGCCATCCAAAAGACGGATCCGTGAGTGCATTCATTATCGAGTCCTGCCTACCGAACTTCCCAATCCATAAATCATTCAAATCCATGTTATTCAAGAATGTCTGCAGCCGTTCAGCAGTAGAGGTACGCGATGTTTTTTGAAGGTTTGAAAAGCGAAAGGCAAACCCAAGTCGCGGGCATAAAAAAGGTCGAGAGCCCGGCTAGGCTTTCAACCTGATGTTATAGCTGAACTACCCCCTACAAGGGGACGTTGTTGTCTATTAGGCATTTCCGGTAGGACACGACTTTGATTTGCTCCGAATCATATGCTGTGTACACCTCATACGCCCCCATAACCGCGATCTGCATTGGCTGCCTGTCATCCACTGTTTTGAGATGTTCCATGTAAGCTAGCGCTTCCTCCTCGCTGATCCCCTTTTCCCTAAACATGGCAGCAGCTTGGTACTGCTTCGAGATTTTTGTACAACGAGCCTGAACGTCGTTTGTAGATTCTGGATTCACCACAGCTTCGATAGGTTGGGCGGGCTTCTTATCAGCTGGCGGCAGTTTTGCCGACTTCACCGTAGCTGCCGCAGGTTCGGCAGGCTTGGGGCGTCGTATCTGCACATCATCAACGCGTGGCATCCCTTCGCCGCCAGTGACTAGGCGGATCTGTGCAGGTGAGGTGGAGTCAGTGAAGATGAACGCACACCTGAGCAATCCGCTATCCGAGCAGGATTTCACCTCCGTGAAACCATTGTCCGTGCGAAAGTCATTGGCATATACGTCATTTACATCTTGCTTGAGATTTTTCGCTGGCTGCCATCCTGCCTTCATCATCTCGGCTCTGGCAATGTCATATGGCATACCGACAACTTTTGGAATCGCGGTCTCTGCATTGGCTGATAGGGAGCATGCCAAGATGGTCATGGTGCAGGCGGTTACAAAGAAATTCATCTCACATCCTTATGGAAGTTCAATCACAGAACTGAAGTTAGCATGATGATTAACGTTCATATTTCAGGCCGAGCCAAGATGTTTTTCTCTCCCAACACACCCATTTTTTTGCACCCGTTCGTACCGAAGCGTCGTGTTTATTCCTGTTGGGATGATCAACCATCGACAGTGCTGGCCGACCGCAATGGGTCGTTCTCTGCCGGTCGTGTCCACGAATCATGTTGGTCAAATCCAATGCAAATGACTGGTCAGGTCGAATGCGAATGGGTGGGCAAGTCCGTGCAATTACCCACCATGCACTCGAGCAGATCTCAAATCGATGAACGCATAGGGAGAGGCAGCGGACAGCTACCCAACCGACGATGTCCGGCTGATGACAAAAGCCGTGGAGGCGGTGTATCGCATTTCCGACCTTATTTTTAAATACAGCAAAGCTGAAGTTCTCTTCGCCACCCTCTGTCAAAAAAGCGAATGCACCGAAGACCTTCCCTCGATCTCGGAGCCGGTCGCCACTCAGAAGGAGTAGGGGGACACTGCGCTTGGCCAGTGTGCCGACCAATCCAGATTGGGGGATGCGTCGAAAGATGATGAGCCAGAGCTTCACGACGAGAGTGGATCAGCTATGGACTGTATTTTGTAAATAGGTCATATGCTCAAATAGGGGAGAGAGGGTGGATAGCACTCAATCGTCTTCAAGGTGGTGCGATTTATCAGTACCGTTGGTCGCATTACCGTCGAGCGAGAGGCCCCAGTCGACCTTCTCACGTTCTCCTCAACGCCTCCACGCCTCTGTGCATGTGATATGAGCTTTGATTTGGAGCTAATCTACCTTCGCAACTGGGATTAGGTAAGGACGCTAGTTTTCTGCAAACGAGGGCCAATGAGGCCTATAATGCCCGGCTTGTATGAGGTCAAATATGGCAAGCGCAGAACAGGTCAAAGCACTGCTGAAATCGCATATCACTGGTGATGAGAGTCACTTCTTCTCTGTGGCTATGCAGGTTGCGGCGCACGAGGCCAAGCTAGGTCACGGAAAGCTAGCAGAGGAGCTTAAAGCTCTCATCGATGCTGCGAAGGCACGCCCGACTTTAAAAAATGCCAGTAAAACTGTTCCCATCAGCCAACCCCGTGGTGAACTGGCCGACCTTCTTCAAGCGTCCTACCCCCAAGCTCGATTATCCGACATGATACTGGACGAGCATGTTGCGATGCGCCTAAATCGGATCATCAAAGAGCAGCAAAGTCATGCAAAGATTCGTGCACATGGCCTGTCACCAAGACGTAAATTGCTCTTGGTCGGCCCACCAGGTACGGGTAAAACTCTGACTGCTTCAGCTTTGGCAGGTGAGCTGGGTATCCCTCTATTTGTAGTTAGGCTGGACGCGTTAATCACCAAATACATGGGTGAGACTGCAGCTAAGCTTCGTCAGGTTTTTGATACGATCTCCGATGTTCGTGGCGTCTACTTCTTTGACGAGTTCGATGCGATTGGCTCGCAACGTGGATTGGCTAATGACGTTGGCGAGATTCGCCGCGTGCTAAATAGCTTCCTGCAAATGCTTGAGCAAGATCAATCTCACAGCCTTGTAATCGCAGCCACCAATCACCCTGAGATTCTAGATTACGCTTTGTTTCGCCGTTTTGATGACATGATCCAATATGGGCTTCCCGAACCTGAGCAAATTATTGCAGTTCTTAAAAATCGCTTAGCCAGTTTCAAACCAAAACGGTTGTCTTGGATTAAACTCGCTGAGCGAGCAAAAGGCTTGAGTTATGCAGATATTGCACGTGCTGCTGACGATAGCCTTAAGGATGCGATCATTCATGACCGTGCAGTAATTACCGATGCGGATGTCTTTCGAATGCTGGAAGAGCGGAAGCTGATCAGCAAAAAACTCGTAATCGACCCTTAACTTAAAGAGCTGTATCGCGATGACGGATCAACGCCAAGCCAATCTTCCCCATATATTCCCTCAAAATACATCAACAAAAGAGCCGTTTACGTCTCATAGGGTTATTGTTAGGTCGGCTCCCTTGCCTGATCGAGACCGCGCCCAGCATGGCAGTGCATTGCAAGGGCAGGTTCAGCAGCTCCAGCCCATGGCAGAGCAAGCCAAGGTTGAGCAGCAGGCGTTGGGTATCCAAGACGGGATTGGCCTACGTGTTCAGTTTGAAAGCTTCAATGATGTTAAGTTGGCGTTTGAAAGCTTGGCCAATAAACCTCAAGGTATTGAACTTCTCAATTATAAGGAGGAGGGGGAGCAGAGTTTTGCAACTGTATTCGTTCCCGACGGAAAGCTTGCCTATTTTGAAAAAATTATTGTTGAGTATCTTAATGATCGCAAGGGTGCTAAGGGGCAAAGCCTTGATCACAAGGCGTTAATAAACACCATTAGATCTATTCATGTTGCGCAACTCGAAGCACTTTGGACAGACAGCCTCGAACTACTACCGGCAGATGAAGATGAAGTTATTTGGTGGGAAGCTTGGTTGCCGATCAGGGATAGTCGAGAAGCTACACTCGAATTATTCACTAGAGTCGCAGAAATGCTTGGAATTAGGGTGTTAAATGGAACGCTCAAATTTCCTGAACGAACCGTAGTTTTAATTCAAAGTAGTAAAGCACAATTACAGCGCTCTGTTCTAACGCTAAACTGCATAGCAGAGCTGCGTCGCGCAAAAGAAACAGCAGATTTTTTCGATTCTTTCACTCCAGCCGAACAACACCAGTGGGGGCAAGAGCTACTAGAGAGAACGAGTTTTGCTGAACATAACAATGTGCCTCATGTTTGTATCATCGATACCGGAGTCAATCACGGCCATCCTTTGTTGATTCCTGCCATATCAGATGAGGATTTACACTCCATTGAGCCTGATTGGGGGGTAGATGATCGCAATGGGCATGGTACCAATATGGCGGGCTTGGCCCTATACGGAGATCTTTCAGACTCTCTTCACTCAGCGGATCCGCTAGTCATCGGACATCGTTTGGAGTCAGTAAAGTTACTTCCAAGTAGCGGTGCGAGCACTGGTGACGAAAAGCAATACGGCGTCAACACAATTGAAGCCGTAGCCAGAACTGAAATAACCGCACCCTTTAGAGCTCGCGTGTTCAGCATGGCAGTCACGACACTGGATGGTCGAGATAGGGGGCGTCCTTCTTCATGGTCGTCAACGCTTGACCGCCTCGCTTTCGATGCAGATGAGCAAGGGGCAAATCCGAGGCTATTCGTTGTGTCGGCAGGCAATATTCGAAATCCGTCTGATTGGGCGACTTACCCTGACAGTAATACTCTGATGGGTATTTGCGATCCTGCGCAATCTTGGAATGCGCTGACGGTAGGTGCCTTCACTGACTTGGTCGATCTCTCACCTGGCTTGCGCGCAGTTGCCGAGCAAGGAGCGCTCAGCCCATTCAGTACCACGTCTCAAACATGGGTAAATTATTACCCCCTCAAGCCTGACGTTTTATTTGAAGGTGGAAATCTTATCCAAGATGACCTCATGGGGCCCGCAACAGCCGGTGAGCTATCGCTGCTCACAACGCACCATATGCATATCGAAAGGCCTCTAACGCTGGTTACTGCAACCAGTGCTGCGACATCACTCTGTTCGCGCATGACAGCTCAGCTTATGGGGGCATATCCTCAACTATGGCCTGAAAGCATCCGAGCTTTGGTCGTTCACTCAGCAACGTGGACGGATGCGATGAGGAGCATGTTTCTTCCTCCTGACCGCTCACCGACAAAGCAAGATTATGAGCGCCTCGTTCGGCATTGTGGATTTGGGGTTCCTAATCTTGAGAAAGCACTGTGGAGCGCTTCTGATTCACTCACACTCATGATTGAAGATACCCTCCATCCCTTCAAAAAGTTAAAGGGGAAGGAGCCATCCCTTTGCGACATGCACCTGCATGCATTGCCATGGCCAAAGGATGAACTGGAAGCGTTAGGAGCAACTCCAGTCGAGATGACTGTGACGCTATCTTACTTCATCGAACCCAATCCCTCAGCAAGGGGGCGTTCTCGTTATCGCTATGAATCACATGGCCTTCGTTTCGACGCAAAGAGGCCCGCTGAAGAACTTGATAATTTTAGGTCAAGGATTAACGCCGCAGCACTCGATGACGAGAACGGTATGGCTAGCCGTGATGGTGATCCTGCATGGGTTTTAGGTAAGCAGAAACGTCATCGTGGCTCTCTTCATCAGGATACTTGGAGCGGTACCGCAGCAGAGTTGGCAAGTCGAGGTTTTATCGCTGTTTATCCATCGCTAGGATGGTGGAAGACGAGAGCGGCTCTCGCGCGATATGACACACCAGCCCGGTACTCGCTGATAATTTCAATCAGAACACCTGGGGTCGATACAGATATTTACAATGTCGTCGCAGCCAAGGTTGCGGCTAAAAACGTTATCCAAATTTAATCGATGGTTTAAACGTTAAAAGTTAAGAGGCCTTCTATGTCTAAACTCGCAGAATTCCGCCAACTCGAAAAACACCTCGCCGAACAGCTCCAAGCTCTCGAGGCGCTGAAAGGGGACGCTGGGCTCAAGAAAGAAATCGAATTTGAAACCAAGCTTCGCGCCTTGCTTGCAAAATACGGCTACAGCCTTAAAGACATCATCAACCTGCTTGATCCACAAGCTGGTCGTCGTCGCGCTCCAGCCGCCGAGCCCAAAACCGGTCGTCGCAAGCCACGCCAGTTGAAGGTCTACAAAAACCCGCACACCGGCGAAGTCGTCGAAACTAAAGGCGGCAACCACAAGACTCTGAAGGAATGGAAAGCTGAACACGGCTCCGCGACTGTCGAGTCTTGGCTGAGCAAGTGAGTTTGATTTGAGTACAAAAGGGCTCGAGACAAACTGTGTGAATACCTAGCAATCAGTTGCTCACTACGGCAAAGCCGCATCAGCACCCTGAGTCTCACTCGATCAAGGAGTTATCGCTGACGCATGCGTATCGCTGGCCCCAGTATTGATAAACGGCACCCTCTTGGCCTTGCACCGGATCGTCATCGGGGAAAGGCAATACTTCAATGCGTTGCAATTGCGCCACACTCGGCGCTTCATGGCAGACGTCCGGACGCTGTCCTGGTGGATAGGCACCCACTACCAGAAAGTCATGGCTCCACTCCAGGTTGCAGTGGCCGGTACCCGCTGGAAGCAACAACACATCGCCCGCAGTGACGTCCAGTACGTGTCCCGTTGGGCCACCCAGCATCAGGCGGGCGTGGCCTGAGGCAATGCCCAGCACTTCATGGCCCTCGGTATGGTAATGGTGATAGTCGTAGACCCCGTCACGCCATTGAGGTGGCCAACCATTGGACGCAAAGAGGCGCTCGAACAAGGCTGCCCTATTAGCGCCCTGAACGGTGAGGGCCTTGGGGTAGATCAGTACCGGCAAGCGTGGGTTGTTGGGCACCCAGTCGTTGCGGTGGAAAAACAAAGTCTGCACAGGCTCCGTCTTCGGGTCATTCATGGGTAATCTCCAAACCTGCCTTGGGCTTAACCTCCAAAGCCCGGTTGAAGACCGGGCTTTGTGCGTAAGCGATCCATCACCTACACATTCAAAACCGCCCATTGAAGCGTGATGCTGCGTTCCCGATCTCTCTTTCCGGAGCCAGCACCTCATGATGCGACCCGACGCCAAAGTCGAAAAAGTCTATCTCTACCCCAAGCCTGTCGACTTCCGAAAGTCCATCGACGGCCTCGCCGCCCTGGTCGAATTGGATATCAAGGTCGCCGTGTTCGACCCCGTGCTTTTTGTCTTTCTGAATCGCCCCCGTAATCGTGTAAAAATCCTTTATTGGGAGCGCAACGGCTTCTGTCTTTGGCTCAAACGCCTCGAATCCGAACGATTCAAAACCTCCCCTGACGACACGAATGAAGCCATTGTCTTGACGGTTCAGGAACTGAACTGGTTACTCGACGGTTTTGATCTGTGGCGCAACCGGCCACATCAGGTTTTGACGCCGCGATTTGTCGCATAGTTGGATATAATCCGGGCCATGATTTCCGTGCCCGACGACCTCCCTGATGATCCGGTTCTGCTCAAGCAAATGCTTGTGCAGATGCTCAGTGAGCGTCAGGTGGACAAAGACCAGATTGTTGACCTGAAAGAGCAGATCAAACTATGGCGTGAACGTTTTTTCGGGCGCAAGTCAGAACAAACCGTCGATCCGCAGACGCCGCAGTTCGTGCTCTTTAATGAACCCGAAAGCCTGGCGGTTCCGGTCTCCGATGCCTCTGACGAAGAAGTCGTTGCCCCGACTAAACGCCGAGGCAAACGCAAACCACTGTCAGCCGATCTGCCGCGTATCGAGGTCATCCACGAACTACCCGAGCACGAACTGACTTGCGTCTGTGGTTGCCGCAAACACGCCATCGGCGAAGAAACCAGCGAACAGCTGGAGATCGTGCCGATGCAGATCCGGGTGATCAAACATATCCGCAAGGTCTACGGCTGCCGAGGCTGCGAAACAGCACCGGTCACCGCCGACAAACCCGCGCAACTGATCGAAAAAAGCATGGCCAGCCCCAGCGTATTGGCGATGCTGCTGACCACCAAGTACGTCGATGGCCTGCCACTGCACCGCTTCGAAAAAGTCCTCGCTCGCCACGGTGTCGATATCCCGCGTCAAACTCTGGCGCGCTGGGTGATCCAGTGCTGCGAACACTTCCAACCGCTGTTGAATCTGATGCGTGATCGGTTACTGGAAAGTCCGATTGTTCACTGCGATGAAACGCGAGTGCAGGTGCTGAAAGAGCCAGGTCGAGACCCGACCAGCCAATCCTGGATGTGGGTACAAGCCAGCGGCCCACCGGAGCGACCAATCCTTCTTTTTGACTACACCACCAGCCGAGCGCAGGAGGTGCCGTTGCGGCTGCTCGGCGACTATCGTGGCTATTTGATGACTGACGATTACGCCGGCTATAACGCCTTGGCCGCCCAGCCGGGCGTCGAGCGTTTGGCTTGTATGGCCCATGTACGGCGCAAGTTTGTCGATGCGCAGAAAGTGCAGCCCAAGGGTAAAACCGGTCGGGCCGATGTTGCGCTGACGATGATCAACAAGTTGTACGGTATCGAACGTGATTTGAAAGAAATGACAGATGAGCAGCGCTTTGCCGGTCGCCAGGAACAGAGCTTGCCGGTGCTCAGCCAGTTAAAAAATTGGCTGGAGAAAACTCAACCGCAGGTCACTGCGCAAAGCGCCTTGGGTAAAGCGGTCAATTATCTGGCCGGTAACTGGAGCCGGCTGGAGCGTTATGTAGAGGCCGGCTTTTTACCGATCGACAACAATGCCGCCGAAAGAGCAATCAAACCGTTTGTGATCGGTCGCAAAGCATGGCTATTCAGTGACACGCCCAAGGGCGCCACCGCCAGTGCGCAGATCTACAGTCTGGTCGAAACGGCTAAAGCCAACGGCCAGGAGCCCTATACGTGGCTGCGCCATGTACTGGAGCGATTACCGCAGGCTGAGTCGGTTGAAGACGTTGAGGCGCTACTACCCTGGAATTGGAGGGCATCATGAGTATCAATATTGATCATCTGAGTGTCGATGAGTTAGTGACATTGAATCATCACATTATCGAACGGCTGAAGATGCTGGAGTCGTTGGAAGCTCATAAATCGATGATGCAGTTCCATCCAGGAGCACGGGTAAGCTTCGACTCACCCAGTGGTGAGCGCCTGTCCGGTACCGTCATGAAGTTCAATCGCAAGACCGTCACAGTGGTAACCGACACCGGCCAACGCTGGAATATTTCGCCGCATTTACTGTCACCGATCAAAAACGTACAGGCGGGGACGGTGGTGGATATCAGGCAGAAAAAATGAAGTAACTGCGCCGCGAATGACCTCCGCGCCAGCATGATTTGATTCCTCCCCACCTCAGGCGCCGACTGTTTGGATAGGTGGGGTTTATGGATCAGTTACCTTTGTGCTTGGGCAAGCGTCAAGCTGCCAAATGGTTTGCCGCCCAATCCTTTTTCTACGTCAGGGGCGCCTCAAATCGAAGCGTTCTTCACGATGAACTACAGCAAGCTGGGCCTATAACCACGCTTTGATCTGCGCACAAACGGCTGGAGTCGAGATCCCATACCTATCATGTAGCGTCGGCAGTGCGCCAGCGTCCAGGAATGCGTCGGGTAAAGCGATTTGCCGGAAGGTTGGCGTCACTCCGTTACGCAGAAGTAGCCCAGCAACAGCCTCGCCGAGTCCACCGATAATTGAGCTGTTTTCGGCGGTTACTACCAGGCGTCCGGGCTTGCGGGCTTCGGCCAGGATTGTCTGCTCATCTAGCGGCTTGATGGTTGGGACGTGCAGCACTGCAACATCGATCCCGTCTGCCTGGAGCTGCTTTGCCGCTTCCAATGAACGCATCGTCATCAGCCCCGTAGAGATGATCAGGACATCGTTACCAGTGCGCAGAGTCTTGGCTTTACCGATCTCGAATTTGTACCCGTACTCGTCCAGCACCAACGGGACATTGCCACGCAGCAAACGCATGTACACCGGCCCCTGATGCGCGGCGATGGCGGGCACGGCCTGTTCGATTTCGAGTGCATCGCACGGATCGACGATCATCAAGTTAGGCATGGCGCGGAAGATCGCCAGGTCGTCCGTAGCCTGGTGGCTTGGGCCGTAACCAGTGGTTAGGCCGGGCAAGCCGCAGACGATCTTGACGTTGAGGTTTTCCTCGGCGATGGCCATGCAGATGAAGTCATAGGCGCGACGGGAGGCAAACACGGCGTAGGTAGTGGCGAAGGGGACAAAACCTTCCCTGGCCATACCTGCGGCTGCACTCATCAGCAATTGTTCAGCCATGCCCATTTGATAAAACCGATCCGGATGCGCCTTAGCGAAGATGTGCAGGTCGGTGTACTTGGACAAGTCAGCGGAAAGGCCGACGATGTCCGAGCGCTGATCCGCCAATGCAGCTAATGCGTGTCCGAACGGGGCCGATTTGGTCGCTTGGCCTTCAGAGGCAATAGAAGCGATCATCGCTGAGGTGGTCAGACGTTTTTTGATTGGCTCGCCAGTTGAAGTCGGATTGTTAGCGGCGTTGCTAATTGGTCTTTTCCTTCTTCAAGGTTGCTCAGTGCCAGAATCCATTCATGTTCTTCCACTCGAATGAAATGCGTCTTCTCGCGGGTTTCCAGGAAGGGCACGCCTTTGCCCATTTTGGTGTCGCAAATGATTACGCGGGGTTGGGTGCCAGGATGATTGCGTGCGGCATCGAAGGCGTTGACGAGTGCATCAAGGTCATTGCCATCGACGCGCTGAGTGAACCAACCAAATGCTTGCCAGCGATCGACGATGGGTTCGAACGACAGGATTTCACTGGAGTAACCATCGGCTTGCTGGTTATTGACGTCGACGATGGCGATCAGGTTGTCGAGTTTCCAATGCGAGGCCGACATCACGGCTTCCCAGGTCGAGCCTTCATTCAGCTCGCCGTCCGAGAGCAGGTTGTAGACGAAAGAGGAGAATTTCTTGCGCTTGAGACCCAGGCAGGCGCCGACTGCGATGCCCAGGCCCTGACCGAGGGAGCCACCGGTGATTTCCATGCCAGGGGTGTAGGCGGCCATGCCCGACATCGGCAGGCGGCTGTCATCCGAGCCGTAGGTTTCCAGCTCATCGAGCGGGATGATTTCGGCTTCGATCAAGGCTGCGTACAGCGCAATGGCGTAGTGACCGATGGAGAGATAGAAGCGATCACGCTCTTCCCATTCAGGATCTGCAGGCCGATGGTTCATGGCATGAAAGTAAGAGACCGCCAGCAGGTCGGCGGCGCCGAGGGCCTGGCCAACATAGCCCTGTCCCTGGACTTGACCCATTCGCAGCGCATGGCGGCGAATGTTGTGTGCGCGTTCAACCAGAGTCGTGGATGTAGCGTATGAAGGATTAGTAGTCATGATGAAACTCCGTTAACTCAACGATTGACCAGGGCGGCGGGAATGCGCAGTACCAGGGTGGCCCCGGCGAACAGGACGCCGGTGATCAGGTACATGCCGATGGCACTGGAGCCGGTCATTGTGGTGATCCAGCCAATCAGATAAGGCGAGCAGAAGCCGGCGAGGTTAGCGAAGCTGTTGACCGCCGCGATACCTGCGGCGGCGGAAACGCCTCCGAGGAGCGTGGTGGGTAGCATCCAGAACAACGACGTCGCAGACAAAATGCCGGAAGCGGTCAGGCAAAGACTGAGGATGGACAGGGTTGGATTGCCGCCCATCAGCGCCGCCAGACTCAGGCCGATAGCGCCGGCAATCATCGGCACGATGAGGTGCCAGCGGCGCTCGCGATGCTTGTCACCACTGCGTCCCACTAACAGCATGGCGGCAATGGCACAGAGGTAAGGTAGGCTGGTCAGAAAGCCGATGTGTAGTGGATCGGAAACGCCTGAATTGCGTACCAGAGTGGGCAGCCAGAAGGTGATTGCGTACTGTCCCATCACCACACAAAAGTAGATGGCAGCCAGCAGCCACAAGCGACGGTCGCGGATGAATTCACCGACTGAGGCATGGGTGACTTTCTGCTGATCGTCTTCGGCCAACTCCCGATCGATCAGTGCTTTTTCTTCGTCGTTGAGCCAGGTGGCCTGATGCACCCCGTCTTTGAGGTAGCTCAGTACCAAAAGACCAACAACAACGGTCGGAACGGCCTCAAGAACGAACATCCATTGCCAGCCCGTCCAGCCATGCATGCCGGCGAAGTGATTCATGATCCAGCCGGAGAGGGGGCCACCCACCATCCCCGACAGAGGAATGGCGATGAACCACAACACGGTCATGCGTGCGCGACGATAGGATGGAAACCAGTAGGTCAGGTAGAGCAACAGGCCAGGCGCGAGACCGGCTTCGGCAATGCCTAAAAGAAAGCGAAGGGCGTAGAACTGCCAGGCGGTTTCGACGAAGGCGAACAGAGCGGAAACGATGCCCCAGGTGATCATGATTCGCGCGATCCAGACCCGCGCCCCGACCTTGTGTAAGATGATGTTGCTAGGCACTTCACAGATGAAATAGCCGATGAAGAACATGCCGGCGCCAAGCCCGTAGACCGTTTCGCTAAGCGCTAGATCGTTCATCATTTGCAGCTTCGCAAAGCCGACGTTGACGCGATCAAGGTAAGCGCACAGGTAGCACAGCATCAGGAAGGGCATCAAGCGCCAGGCCGTTTTCCGGTAGGCGTTGGAACGCATGGTCGAAACCGCTTCGAGTGACAGGGTAGTCATGATGGTCTGATCTCTTGTTTTTATTGACTGCCAGGCCATGAGACCCGGCTACGTCATCGATCCAGAACCGCACGGGCCGCGCAGGCCCGCCCAGGTGTACTCAATGAATCAGCATGCCGCCGTTCACATCCAGAGTGATGCCTGTGAGGTAAGAGGATAGGTCGCTGGCCAGGAACAGGGCGGCGTTGGCGACATCCTGTGCTGCACCGAGTCGGCCCAGGGGAATGCTGTCGATGATCGCGTGGCGGCGATCGTCCTGCATCAGGCCTCCGGTGATGTCGGTGTGAATCAAACCAGGGGCAATGGAGTTGACGCGAATGTTATCCGGCCCCAGTTCACGTGCCATGGCTTTGCCCAGACCCAGCACTCCGGCTTTGGCAGCACTGTAATGAGGGCCTCCAAAGATGCCGCCGCCCCGCTGAGCAGAAACGGAAGACATGCACACAATGCTGCCGGAAGATTGTTGGCGCATGACCGGAATCACGGCCTGCGACATCAGCAGGGTGCCGCGCAGACTGACGTCCAGCACCTTGTCGTAGTCCGAAGGGCGGATGTCCAGGGTCTTGAGGGGGTGAGTGATACCAGCATTGTTGACGAGGACGTCGATGCGGCCGAAGTGCTCAATGGTTTTGGCAACGGCTTGCTGAACCTGCGATTCGTCAGCAACGTTGGCCGCCAGACCAAGATGACCTTCGCCCAAGGAAGCAGCGGCATCACGGGCAGCGGATTCATCCAGGTCAAGGGTCACGACGTGAGCGCCTTGTAGCGCGAAAGTGGTCGCTGTAGCGCGGCCAATGCCACGGGCAGATGCGGCACCGGTGATGATTGCGACTTTGCCTTGGAGAAGTATGGAGAAGTACCTCAAATTGTTTTTATTGGGTCGATCCGTAAAGAACCGATGGATTCAGCTTGTTCTCCAGGGATGGTCTGAGCAATAACGCGAATGTCAGTCGATGCTGAAAAAAATTCAGCACTCGCCAATAACTGGAACGAGTGATTGAATAGTTCAACGCCCGGCCTACGCCATTTGTTGTGGAATAATGAAAAACATGAGTTCACCAGGCGATCTACCTTCGATCCTGCCACCCCTAAAATCCATTCATGCCTTCGAGCAGACAGCTCGTTTCGGCAACGTGGCTCGCGCAGCAGAACTGCTCGACCTGACGCCTTCGGCAGTCAGCCACCAACTGGCCAAACTGGAGGCGATGATTGGTCGGCAATTGTTCTTGCGCACAGCGCGAGGCGTGACGCTGACACCGGTCGGCGAGCAATATCTCAAAGAAGTGTCCGGCATCCTCCACAGCCTCGCAGTCGCTACCGAACGCGCTGCCAGCGATGTCAGCCTCGACTGTCTACGCCTGCACTCATCGCCGAGCTTCGGCCTGCTCTGGTTGATGCCGCGCCTTGAGCAGTTCCGTGAAAGTCATCCCGATATCCAACTCAACTTGTCGTGCTCCTACGAGTCGTTGCATTTCAGCCGGGACAAGATCGATGTAGATATTCGCCATGGCACACCCAATTGGCCAAGCTTCGAAGTACGGACAGTCAGAGATGAAAAAATCGCGGTGATGGCGTCGCCGAAGCTGTTGGCGAAACGCCCGATACAGACGATTACTGATTTGCTCGACAGCAACCTGATTCTGTCTGAGGCAACATTAATCAAGTGGCCGCAGTTGTTTGCGCAGCATGGTGTTGCACGACCGGAAAAGCCCTACACCCTGAGCTTCGATCGTTCATATATGACGTTGGAAGCTGCCAGTCATGGCCTCGGTTTTGCTCTCGAAAGTACATTGCTGGCGCAGGATTATCTCGTTCGGGGAGTGCTTGTCGAAGTGGCGCCAGAGTTGAGCGCGCCGATTATGGCGCACCATTTGGTATTTCCTCGGGCTCACTCAAATTTTCCGAGGGTGCGACGGTTCCTTGAATGGATGCAGAAAGAATTGGGCCATGAATTTACGTACTGAATGTGGGCCTGATTGGGTAGTCTGCAAATCCAAATTTGAGTAGTTTTGGATCTACGGGCAGTTGCCTCATTAACGGTAGTTTTTTTCGTCACCTGTGACAAATCATACGCCCCAGACACACCGATCTTCCGAAGAAATTGCGCATTGATCAATGTTATCTACGCTAGTTACTTGCAGCGCACTTTTGTCGGCTAGGTGATTAGAGATGGATTCGAAAGATCGATTGATTTGTATCGCTTCTGTATTGACTGCAGCCTTGTGCTTTGTGCCCACGACACAGGCTGAGGACTCAGCAGAGCTGGCTAAAAAGGCCCTTAACCCAGTCGCTGCCATGTACAGTCTTCCTGTGCAGTACAACTGGGATCAAAAGATGGGCCCGACCGGCGATGGCATGCACAGCGTCACTAACATACAGCCGGTACTGCCTTTTACCTTGAACGATGACTGGAATCTCATTTCTCGCACCATTCTGCCAGTCATCGACCAACACGGGCTAATGCCCAATGGCGCAGCTGACAAATCGGGTGTCGGTGATATCACGCAGAGTTTTTTCTTCTCCCCGAAAGCGCCTACGGGCAGTGGCTGGATACTCGGCGCTGGCCCTGCGATATTGATACCTACGGGCAGTGACGAGTTGCTTAGTAGTGAACAATGGGGACTCGGCCCGACAGCAGTAGCGTTGAAACAATCAAACGGCTGGACGCGGGGTATCCTGGCCAACCATATCTGGGGGCTCAATGGCAGCCCGCCCGATGATAAGGAAAAGGTCAATCAGACCTTTCTGCAACCCTTCCTCTCCTACACCACAAGTAGTCTCACCACCTTCGGTGTGAATAGCGAGTCCACCTACAACTGGCAAACTCGTGAGTGGTCGATACCAATCAATCTGATGGTCACCCAATTATTGAAGATCGGTGGCCAACCGTTGACCTTGCAGGTAGGGCCACGTTACTGGCTCGAAAGCCCGGACGACGGAGCTCAAGGCTGGGGGTTTCGCGCGGCAGTAACTTTTTTGTTTCCTCGATGACACAACTTCCAAAAAGGGAGTCTTGCTACGGATCCCTCAGGTAACGCCAAAGTATCCATCATTGTGTTTTGTATCGTATCAATCTGCGTAATGTTTGACCGAAAAAATCTGCCTTGGGGATATTCACATCAAGCAGAGAGAGGATGTTCATGCACCAGACCTGGCGCTGCAAAACAACCAGCTTGGTGCCGTTGAGTGGTAAAGACTCCAACGGCCTGTTTCTACCTGCCTACCCCCGACTTAGGGTGACCCATTCGTTTTCTTCGGTGAGTTGACCACGATCAATATTTAAAGGCTGGTACTGTGACTGGGGCAGCTTCGACTGCGCTACGAGCCATGCTTTTTATGGAGCAAAAAAGTGACTGAACGACAAATTTTTCAAGTTACCGGATTTCGAGAAAGTTGAGTGGAACACTGCCGTGAGACCGTAGTTTTAGGCGAGATTTCAGATGGTCAATTTTTTTGAAAATTCTGTATACAGGCGAGCGCATATGAGATCTCTGCCAAAGCGCTCAGGAACAGAAGTGAGCGACTCTTTATCCCGTCGGCCTTATCCCCTATTGGCTGCTCTAGGTTATTGGTACTTTTTTCAAAAAGATCCATTTAGTAAGCTTCTAGGACACAGATCTGACATTCGCTCTTCGCTGAACTACGCTGCGATTTGATATCTTCGTATCATAAGGACATCACGCATGCGAATCAGATTGCCAGTCATATGGATGGTTGTTTTTTGCATGCTTTGGTCAGTCAGCCTTTGGGCTGACACCACAGTAAAACCGGTAGAAAACCTCGCCGAGCTTAAAGTCGCGAATCGTAGCGTTATGGTCTTTCACGCGACGATACTCGGTGAAGTGCCCGAGTTACGAGCAAAGCGGGCGAAAGAGGTCATTGGTGAGGCCCTGGAAGCCGATGACGGGCTAAACGTCACCATCGAGCCGATCATGAAAAGCTATATGGTGTTGTTGGGCAGTCGTAGGGCCTTCATTGTTTCTCCTGAGGACTTCAATGAGTCCGAATTCGACTCAGTACAGCAGGCAGCTGAAGTGGCGGCGGAAAAGCTGCGCCAAGCGGTCTCTGAAACTCAAGAAGCGCGCAACCTGCATCTGATCCTCTGGTCAGTGGGAGCCGCATTGTTGGCAACTGGCATTTATGTCGCCCTACTCTTGGGCGTGAGTAATCTGCGACGGCGCTTGCTGAGAAAACTCCCCGAGTTGATGCATCAACATACCAGAGCGTTAAAGATTGGGCGGATTCCGTTGCTCGACGCCAATTATATGTATCCGTTGGTCGGCCGTCTGTTCGAGCTCCTGCGGTGGATTGCTGTGTCGCTCCTGACATACGAGTGGTGTGGTTTTGTCCTATTGCGTTTTCCCTACACACGACCGTGGGGTGAAAGACTTGATAGCTATCTATTGGAAGTCGGCGATTATTTTTTGCAGGGGATTGTCGGTGCCATACCAAGATTGGTCATAGCCCTAGCAATTTTTTTCATCGCGCGCGGCGCTACTGCATTTACGAGCAGGATTCTGCGTCGCATTTCTAGCCCTGGAAACTTCAGCTGGTTGAACCACGAGACCCTGCAACCGACTCAAAAGCTCACTTCCCTGGCCATCTGGCTGTTTGCTTTGGCGATGGCCTATCCGTATTTGCCGGGTGCTGGCACCGATGCATTCAAAGGAGTATCGGTGCTGGTCGGCCTGATGATTTCCCTGGGGGCCACCAGCGTGGTAGGGCAGGCCGCCGCCGGGTTGATCCTGACCTACACTCGAACACTGCGGCTAGGCGAGTACGTGCGTATTGGCGAATACGAAGGAACCGTCACTGAGCTGGGTATGTTCACCACGCGTATCCGCACTGGTCTGGGTGAGGTGTTAACTCTGCCAAACTCATTGATCACAGGTGCTGTAACGAAGAACTACTCGCGGGCGGTCAAGGGTATGGGGTATGTGGTCGACACCGTGGTGACGATTGGCTACGACACCCCGTGGAGGCAAGTGGAAAGTATGCTGTTGGAAGCTGCCCGACGCACCGTAGGCGTTCTTGAAGACCCATCACCCCAAGTGTTTCAGACCGCGCTGTCAGATTTCTACCCGGAGTATCGCTTGGTGGCCCAGGCCATTCCGAATCTGCCGCGACCGCGAGCAGTGTTGCTCAGCATACTGCACGCCAACATACAGGATGTGTTCAACGAGTACGGCGTACAGATCATGTCGCCCCACTATCTGGGCGATCCGCAGCAAGAGAAGTGGGTGCCCAAGGACAAATGGTACACGGCACCTGCGCAAGAACAGAAGGATTACTGAGTCGTCTCAAAGGGAGTGGGCAATATGCTTGAATTCGTGCTCCATGCTTTTCGATCCAACCCGGAGATTGCGGTGTTCCTCGCTATTGCCCTGGGCGTTTTCATCGGTCGCATCCACATCGGCAGTTTTCACTTGGGCTCGGTAGCCGGGGCGCTGCTGATGGGACTGCTGATCGGCCAGATCGGCCTGGAAGTGCCGACCGGGTTGAAGTCGGTGTTTTTCGTGATGTTCATCTACGCGGTCGGCTTCAAGAGCGGGCCAGAGTTTTTCGGAAGCCTCAATCGCGGTACGCTAAAACTGGTGCTGCTATCCGTGGTGCTGTGCGCCACGGCGCTGGCGACCATTCTGTTGATGAACGCGGTGTTTCATTTTGACGCCGGTTTCACCGCAGGCCTCGGTGCTGGTGCGCTCACCGACACGGCGATCATGGGTACCGCAACAAGTTCGATCAATCAACTGGCGATCGACGCTGCCACGAAGGCGCAGCTCAACAGTCATATGGCGATTGCCTATGCAATCACCTACCTGTTTGGCACGATCGGTCTGGTTGTCTTTGTAGGCAGTATCGCCCCGAAATTGCTCGGTGTGGATCTTAGGGCTTCGGCAAGGGAACTGGAGTTGGAATTAGGAATCGCCAAAGACGAAGACGCAATTACCGTACCGTACACGCGCATTGTTGTGCGTGCACATCAAGTTGCCAGCAATGGCGAGGCGGCTGGACAACGCATCGTCGATATCGAAAAGTTGCATGACTCTCTGACGTTCGAGCGGGTAGTGCGTGCCGGGCAGATCATCGAGCGCGATGAAGATTTCACCCTAATGACAGGCGATATTGTCGGTGTGTACGCCTTACGCGAAGCCGTTGGAACACTAACCCAATGGATCGGGCCGGAAATCGACCATCCAGTATCGTTATCGTTTCCGACCCGCAAGGTAGACTTAATCCTGACTTCGCCAGAGTTCGCCGGAAAGACCATCCATCAAGCCAAATCTCTTCTGGAAAATACCCAGCGCCTAGGTTGCTTCATTAACACCATTACCCGTCAGGGATACGAACTGCCGTTACTGCCTAACACTGTGCTTCGCCGGGGTGATGTACTTACTCTCACTGGACGCACGGCCGGCGTCGAGGCGTTGGCTAGGAGGCTTGGGCGGATTCGCGAGAGCAACTACAAAAGTGACATCGCCGTACATGCCTTGGGCATGGTGCTGGGGTCGCTGCTAGGTTTGCTGTCCACTCATGTCGGGATGATTCCAGTGGAACTCGGCATCGGTGGCGGAGTGTTGGTCGCGGCGCTGGTGATAGGCTGGTACAACTCCCGTCACCCAGAAGTCGGAGCACTACCCAAGGCCGCGCAATGGGCGTTTTCCGAATTTGGCCTGACTGCGTTTGGTGCAGTTGTTGGTTTGCTCGCGGGCCCGGCGGCTTTTGCCGCAATGAAAGAGCAAGGTCTGGCGCTGCTGTTATCCGGCGCGGTAGTGACGATAGTACCTCCGTTGGTGGCGCTGTATTTCGGTCGATATATACTTCGTCTGCATCCGATGATCCTGTTCGGCGCACTAGCTGGTGCACAGACGGAAGCCGCATCAATGAACAAGATTATCGAACAGTCCGGCAGTAACACTCCGGTCATTGGCTTTACCGTGTGTTATGGCATTTCCAACGTATTGCTGGCCGTGTGTGGGCCCATCATCATTTTTGTCATCGCAGGTTAGAGTGTTTTTCAGCAATCACTTTCCCTAAGTAAGATAGCCAACAAATGAGCTACGCCATTAGCCGTCTTGCGGCTGCGTGCGCTTTTGCTCAGCACTTTAATTGACAGAAGGGGCGTCACTCCTCCCAGCAATAAATTAGGGTGTTTCTGATCGAGCTGGGCTTCGATTTGGACGGTCTGAACTACGGCTTCGAACCGCGCTTTGATGGCGCTGACATAGGCAGCGTGGGCTTGCCAGTTTCATGTAAGCTGATTTTTAGGGGCAGGCCGGGCGTCGGTGTTGACGTTGGTGCTCAAGATCAGACAGGCCAACAACAGGAAGCCGAAACTGGGCTCAAGGGCGGTTTTGTGCATTCGGCGCTCCTTGCTGAGTGATGAGTAGGCGTTGCTGCTCCTGTTCGTTCAAAGTGCGTTGGATTTCCCGGGCCAAGGTCTTGATGTCGTGTTTAGATATTTCGGTCGGCAGGACATCTAGGCCCACTGAGTTGTACAAGCGGCCCCAAGCCGCCTGAGCACTGGAGAATGCGGCTTCGCGCTGATAGCGCGAGAGCAGATAGCGCCCTTCGGAACGAATCACTTCCAGTTCTGAGCCCAACTTCCCGGTTTTCGCCGCCTGGGCGTAGTCGAGCAGGCTGCGGTCGACCCGCAAACTGTCCTCGGTGAATTCCACTTCCTGGCGCGCCAGTTGATAGCGCAGGGTACCGACCCGTACCTGGGTCAGGATTGCCATGGACAGAGCCACCCGACGTGTATCGTCGGTTTCGTTCTGGGACTTTTGCGCGGCATTGAGCGATGGCAATTGCAACAGGCGCAGTAGGTTCATCGAGACTTGCAGGCCGGTGGCGTTCCAGTCGTTGTTGTAGAGGTATTTGTTGGAGTCGTAGTGATAGCCGAAGTCGACGCTGACATTAGGCCACAATTGCGCCTTGGCGATGTCCAGGTCTTTCTGGTTGACCCGCTTGCGGTACCACTCTTCCATGATTTCCGGACGGTGCTCCATTGACAGCTGCTCAAGCTGCGCCATGCTCTGGTGCACCTCGGGCAGCGGCGGATCGGGTACGTCGGCCAAGACCATATTCGTCCCCGGTGGCAGCGACATCAGCGCAGCAAGCTCAGCCTGGGCAAACTCCAGATCTTGGCGCCGTACGGTCAGCAGGTAGATCGAATCGAGCAGAGCCCGCTGGTAGGCGAGGATTTCCTGGCGTGGCAATAGGCCGCGCTGTTCGGCTTCTCGGGCCGAGGTCAGTGCGGTGTGGGTGCGCATCAGCAGCTTGTCAACTTCCGGCATTAGGCGTTGCGCACCGAGAGCGCGCCAGTAGGCATTGCGCACGTCTTGCAGGACGTTCTGCGCGACTTTGCGCCGGCGCTCTTCGGCCATCAGGATCTGGTCAGCCTTCTGCTGGGTACGGTAATACGCTACGCCGAAATCCAGCAAGCTCCAGCTCAGTCCTAGACCATAGATTTCGCGGTAACGCTCTTCGGAGGTCGAAGGCCGCAAGCTGACCTGGCGGTCTTCGATACCGATCGAGGTACCTCCTGAGTCATTGTTGCGTCCGGCATATCCGGCTGAGGCCACCAACCGTGGCAGCATTTCATGGCTGGAGACATCGCGCAGGTCTGAGGCCAGCGCGCTTTCCATGAGTTTGAGGCGGTAGTCGAGATTGTATTTCAAGGCCCGTGCGGCCGCTTCATAAAAGGTAATGGGTGCGGTGACCGGTTCCTGGTCGGAGTACATGCGGGACTGGTCAGAGATGATGCGTTGACGGTTTTCTTCGTCGGTGGAGGGTTTAAGCTCCAATGCAGAGCAGGCGCTAAGTACCAGTGCCCCTGTAAAGGCCATACATAGAATCCGGATAGCAGTACTAGGCATACTCAATCCCTTTTGCTTGTCCGTGTAGGAGGGCCCTGATAGCGACTGTTCGGTGAAAGCACAAACTCCTAGGAGTTAAGAATGGGGAGCTTGAGAGCTATGGGCATAGGTGCATTGAGACCAAAATGGATATTGATAAACCCAGATCGCCGAAATTGCATGTTCAATCCTTGTATGGCGCCTTGAACCATACAAGGGTATGCGACACCGGTTATCTGACTTAATGAGCGTAGAGCTTTTTTTGTGCTTTTCCATATGTCAGTGCGCCGTGCTGACCTCAGTATGGTTCGCGGTACAATAGAAGTCATCGAATAACCAAGGCGTGTTGGGTGAAGCTCGCCTTTGGCAGGTTCAAGAGCGCCTGTTAACTATTGGATTTATCCCTATGGGTATGATGAGCTGAATGCTCTGGTCGTCGCTGCCGCGCTTGTCTACGAGACCGTCGCCCCCTGTCCAGTCTCGCAAATTATGATACCGCCAATCTATGCCGAGGAGCGGTGGTGACGATTCTGCGATGGTACGATACGTACCTATTACTCCGATTGAGTCGCTTAAACCTATCAATAAAAAAGTAGGCTAAGTTGATATTTCCTGATGGCAGTGATGGTTAAACTCAGGAACGCCCACTTCGTGTTTGTTGACATCTCCGGCGATCTAGACAGCTAGATGTTTAGCGTTGGAATGCTGAACACTGATTAGATCATCACATCATTTTAGTGCCGGATCGCCCATATTCATTCTCTTCCACCCCTGCAATAGCACCTGCGCCTTCGGCTCTTGGCCGCTGTCGAGGTAGTACTGGATCAGCGACAGCCGTGCATTGCGGTTGGCCGGTTGCACCTTGAGCAGGCCTTCCAGTATCGAGCACGCCTCATCAACCTTGCCACTGTCGTGTAACGCCACCGCCAGCACATAACCGTACTGCGCGTTCTGCGGTTCCAGTTGTGCAGCCTTGTGCAGCGCCGCCATCGCTTCGTCGGTTTTACCGGTGCGGATCAGTGACAGGCCCTGGGTATGTTGCAACAGCGCAGCCTCCGGGTGTTCTTTGAGGCTGTCAGCAAGCAGTGTTTGCGCTTCCTGACCGCGACCGTTGGCCTCCAGCCATTGCACTAGCGTCACCAGCGCCGGGTAGAAGTCCGGATCGCGCTTGAGCGCATCTCGCAGCAATGCCTCGACTTCCGAACTGCGCCCACTGGCCTGATAAAGCATGGCCAGATTGAGGTTTGCTTCGGCGCGTTCGAGCAGACTCTTCTGCACCGCCTCGTATTCGCCAATCGCCGCTTCCCAGTTGGCTTGCGCTGCACCGAGACCATTACTGCGGGCGACGCTGAGCAAGTCCCGCGCAACAACAATGCGCACCGCTTTCACCGGATCTTCCAGCAGTGGTGACAGCAACGGCGCACGTTCGGGTGGCGGCAGAAATGCACTGATTGCCCTCGCTGCACTTTCACGCACCTGTGGCTCAGGATTTTTCAGATCTTGCGTGGCCAGTTTCAATGCCAGCGCGCTTGGGTACAGCGGCAGTTCTGCCAGCAAGGTCGCGCGTTGAATTGCCGGCAGGTTGCTGCGCTGCAATTGCGTAAACAACGCGTCGGCAGCCCCGGGCTGGCCATTGCGGATCAGCCACAGACTCTCGTCGTAACGCGGTGCCTGCGGGGCGGTGGAGGCGCCCCACAGCTTGAACTGCGCGGTGATTTTGTCGCCAGACTTGCCCTGATGGCAGGTCAGGCAGGCGTCCGGGGTGCCGAGTTTCTGCGCACGTTCCGGGTTGGGAATGCTGAAGCTGTGGTCGTGGCGGAAGTCGTTGCCCATGTAGAACTTGCCGGGCATGTGGCAATCCGTGCACTGCGAACCCGGTTGGCCCATGGTGTGACGCGTGTGTTCGATGGAGTCGTAGTTTTTTGCTTGCAGGCCTCGGCCATCGACCCCTTCAACCGAAGTCTTGCCCGCCGTGTTGTGGCATTGCAGGCACACGCCATTGCCCGGCACCTTCAGCTGCGTGCTGTGCGGGTTGTGGCAGTTGCTGCAACGCACACCTTTGTCGAACATTTTGCTTTGCAGGAACGAGCCATGCTCGAACACTTCATCCTTGATCTTGCCGTCCAGCGCATACAGTTCGCGGGTTAGGGTGCTAGGCAGGTAGTCGTCCATCAAGCGTTTGCCGGCCGTGTAGCCATCGCCCAACGGTGCACGACGCGCATGGCAACGGGCGCAGGTTTCGATCTCGACCGTGGCGTTTTTGTCGTTGAGGTCGACGTCGAAACCCTGATGAATCAGGTCGCCTTTTTTCTGCGTCCATTCCAGGTGATTGGAGGCCGGGCCATGGCAAGCCTGGCAGCCGACGCCGAGGCTGTTCCAGTGACTGTCGAAGGTGTTTTTCGCCGCATCGAAATTACGCTTGAACCCGGTGGTGTGACACTCGACGCACATGAAGTTGGCGTTCTGGCTCGGCTTGCTCCAGTGCAGCGGGTTCTTGAAAGTCACACCCTGGCCCGGATACAAATGGAACCAGCGGTGTTTCTCGGTATCCCAGGCCACGCCGAGGGCTTGCAGCCGACCCTCGCCGACCTCGATCAAATACTGTTGCAACGGTGCAATGCCGAAGGTGTAGGCGACTTTGAAATCGGCGTTCTTGCCGTCGATACCCGGCGTGTTGACCCAGAATTCGTCGCCCTTGCGCGCGAACACCGTGGTCTCTTTTTCGGCCTTGAAGGTGACATTGTTGAAGTCGCCGAGCATGGTCTCGGCGTTGGCTGGTTGCATCGCCAACTGGTGATGGGAGCCTTGCCAGTCCTTGACCTGCTCGCCGTGGCAGCCTTGGCATTGCTGCTCGTCGACCATGGTCGCCGGTTTCAGCGCGACCAGTGGCGGCTTGGGTGCGGCAGGCGCGGGCGCCGGTGCACTGATCGGTGGCACCGTGATCGGCGCGGTAACGGGCGCAGGGCTGAACAGAAACCAGCCTATCCCCGCCACAGCCGCCAGCAGCACGCTGATGGAGACGGGGAACAGATAACGTGAAAGTGAAGATTGAGACAAATCCGGGTCAGGATGTACCGATTTATTTTTATGCTTGGGCATTGCGACTTCCATAGTCCGGATGCTTTCGCCGTCAGGCGCTGGCTGAAACTCGATGCAGCTTTATTGGAAAGCAACCGTGAGAATTGACCCCTCTGAGCGGTCACTCGCCTATTGCGGCTGTGAAATGCGCTGTGTCAGTTATTTACACTAAATAGCAGAAAGTTTGGTTACCAGTATTAGTGAAATTTTGCTCACTGAAAAACGTTAGTGCACAGTGGGCAAAGCTATTGTCCGATGAACCAGCGGTAATACGGATTCCCTGCATCAGCCCGCATCACTTCGCGCATATCCCGAGCCCAAGCCTCTCGGTCGCCGTCATAGGCATGCAGGCTCGCCTGATAGAACTGCATCAGGCGTTGCCGGTGGACGTCCATGCGTTCGGTGAATTGACCATCGGCGTTGACCAGTGGCGCCGGTTGATGCAGGTCGAGCAGGGCCGGCAGCACCCGACTGATTTCCTTCGAGCGCACCCAGGGTGCGTATTCGATGCGTGGCTGATCGTCAGTAACTGGTTTGGCATCGGCAGCGAAGCGCTCAAGGCCTGCGCGGTCAGTTACCCAGGTGGCGAGCAGCGCTGCTGCTGAACTTATGCCGACTTCCTGCAAGGCGCTGCGCACACCCTCCTGTTGGAAGCGTTCATTAATCTTCGTGACGTCCAGTGCAATCGGATTCATTGAACCAATCAGCAACATCTCGTGGAACTCGCTTGTCCAAAGGGTAGCGTGAGGAAACACATCGAGGAAGCTGCGCACCAGAGAGCGAGAATCGTCGATGTTTTGCGTTGGCAGCGGCAGCCACTGCGCCACCAATCCTTGCTTGTTCAAACGACTGGCGGCGAGTCGGTAAAAGTCCCGGGAATACAAGTTGACCACGCCGGCTGCGGAGGGTGGCGGCGGTTCGAGGGTGATCAGGTCATAGGTTTGCGGATTGCGTAGAAGTTCCTGGCGACCGTCGCGCAAGCGCACATCAACATCCGGATCGGCCGCGACATTGAAGTTGCCTTTGAACAGCGGCGCGGCGTTGACTACCGACGGCAACAGTTCAGCCACCACCCGATGCTCCAGGCCCGGATAACGGGTCAGTGCACCGGCGGTGATGCCGGTGCCGAAGCCGATTACCATCGCCGAGCGCGGTTCGCCGTTATGTATCAACAGCGGCAGCAATGCCTGAATTCGCATGTAGCGCAGTGACGGCATGGCATCGCCAGTGTTGGACACCCCTTGAATGTAAAGACGTTGGAACTGTTTCTGCTCCTTGCCCTGAGCGACGACGGCAACGGTACCGCCACGTCCTTCCTCGTAGAAGGTCAAGATACCGTTGCGCGCACCGGGCAACAGGCTCGCCATTTTGCTCACCGGTGTGAAGGCGGCAAAGGCCACCGACAACACGCCGATGGCAATCACCGCCTGACGCCGGCCTTTCTTCACGCCATGACTCTTGTGCGCTGCGATGTAAGCGACAGCGGCAGCGATGATTGCCAGCAAGCCCAGGGTTCGCACCAAACCTAACAGTGGAATCAACACAAAGCCGCAGAGCATCACGCCGACGATTCCGCCCAACGTGTTGTACGCCACCACCTCACCGACGTTGCGTCCGACATGTTCAGGCCCGACGCTCAATCGCAATGCCAGGGGGAATGCCGCGCCCAACAACAAGGTTGGCACAAACACGATGCTCAGGGCCGCCACGGCAAACCGCGTGCTCATGCCCAACAGCTCACTGCCACCCAGGCCCAGCATCCAGGATTCCGCCAGGCTTTGGGCAAACACCAACCAGCGCCCGAGGAGGGCGATTTCCAGCAGGGCAATTAGTCCGGCCCCGGCAATCAGCAGGGCGAACACGCCCCAGGGATCTCGCAAGCGATCGACCCGACGGGCCAGCAGCAAGCTGCCGAGAAACAGACCGGTGAGATACGTCGCCAGCACTACGGCAAACGCATAGGTACGGGTACTCATGAACTGCACGATGGATTGCGACCACACCACTTCGTAGCCCAATGCTACTCCGCCTGCGATGCAGTAGAGCCAGAGTGCGAGGCGATCGGGGGCTTTTTCAGCGTGACGTATTTCCACGGCGTAGATCGGCGCCGGGCGTTGACGCTGGAACCACAGGGCACCGGAAGCGGCTAACAGATTCAGCATCGCGGCGGCTAGCGCGCTGCCGCGAACGCCGAAAGTGGCGATCAGCACGAACGCGGCAATCAAGGTGCCGGCGATGGCACCAGCAGTGTTGGCCGCATACAGTTGGCCGCCGGCCTTGCCTAATTGTTGCGGGTTGCTGGCCAGAGAGCGAACCAGCACCGGTAACGTACCGCCCATCAACAGTGCGGGCGTGCCCACCAAAGCAAAAGGCAGCACCCAGGCCAGCAGGCCAACATGTTCTTCCAGCCAGGCAAACGGGCTGGCCGCCAGGCTCATGGCGAAGGTTGCGCCGACCCCGATTATGGCCACCAGTATTTCCAGCCCCGCATACAATAGAACCGGTTGCCGCATGCGGTCTGCCCATTGGCCGAACAACAAGCTGCCTAAGGCCAAACCAGCAAAAAACGCACTGATCCCAGTAGTAATGGCGTAGACCTCGACACCCACCACCAGCGATAGCTGCTTTATCCATAACACCTGATACACCAGCGCCGCAGCGCCGGAGAAAAACAGTAATAGAGCGGGAGCCAGGAGTGTGTGAGAAGCAATTTGAGGGACAGGCATGGCCGACGACTTGCTGGCGACACGTGAAGGCATAGATTTATTGCCTATCAAATTAGCAGAAATAGTCTTGCGCACGAGCTTTCGAGCGCTCCGATCAAGTTTAATATTTTTAGAGGTATTTATTAGAAAACGAGAATATAAAAAACCGCTCGCCAACGAGGGCGAGCGGTGGTTAAGCAGTCTTACTGCGTAGCTTTCATTTTTTCAGCGATTTTGGCGTCTACCGCAGCACGGATCTGATCCACGCTGAAGCTGGCCGGTTTTTGGCTTGGCGGATAATCGATGAAAGTCTGCAGGAACGCTGCGGCCTTACCGACTGCCATTTCAGTCAGATAAACGTTTTTGGTCGCCCAGTCGTAGTACTGGTCGGAAACGATATCAGCACGCTCATACGGATCCATGCGCAGGTTGAAGACTTTCGGTACCCGCAAGCATACGAACGGTTCGCTCCAGACCTTGAAACCACCCGGTGCTCGTTGTTCACAGAACACGGCTTTCCAGTTGCCGAAACGCATCGACACCAGCACGCCATCGTCGTTGAAGTAGTAGAACTCCTTACGCTCACCTTTTGGACTTTGGCCGGTCAGGTACGGCAGTTGGTTGAAGCCATCCAGGTGTACTTTGAAGCTGGTGCCGCCGGATGTCGGCGCCCAGCCTTTGAGCAGCTTGTTGGTGACGTCGGTGTCACCTGCGGCGGCGAGCAGTGTCGGGAACCAGTCCAGACCGGAGAACAGCTCGTTGGAGACTTCACCCGGTTTGATCTTGCCCGGCCAGCGGATCATTGCTGGCACACGGTAGGCGCCTTCCCAGTTGGAGTTTTTCTCGTTACGGAACGGCGTGGTCGCCGCGTCCGGCCACGACCACTGGTTAGGGCCATTGTCGGTGGTGTAAACCACGATAGTGTTGTCGGTGATTTTCAGGTCATCGAGGGTTTTCAGCAGTTTACCGACATCACCGTCGTGCTCGATCATGCCGTCGGCGTAATCATTGCCGGGCATGCCGCTCTGGCCCTTCATCGAATCACGCACGTGGGTGAACGCATGCATTCGCGTGGTGTTCATCCATACAAAAAACGGTTTGTCCGCTTTCGCCTGTTTCTCGATGAAGGCTTGCGCAGCGGCGGTGGTTTCGTCGTCGATGGTTTCCATGCGTTTCTTATTCAACGCACCGGTGTCCTCAATTTTGCCATCGGCAAAACTGTGGATCACACCGCGAGGGGACGTCGCCTTGACGAATTCCGGGTCATCTTTTGGCCAATACGGACGCTCGGGTTCTTCTTCTGCGTTGAGGTGATACAGGTTGCCAAAGAATTCGTCGAAGCCATGATTTGTCGGCAGGTATTCGTCCTTGTCGCCCAAGTGGTTCTTACCAAACTGCCCGGTGGCATAACCTTGGGACTTCAGCGCCTGGGCGATGGTGATATCACGCTTTTGCAGGCCCACCGGAGCGCCTGGGATACCGACTTTTGAAAGTCCGGTGCGCAGCGGCGTCTGGCCGGTGATGAACGAAGACCGTCCAGCGGTGCAACTGTTCTCCGCATAGTAGTCGGTGAACATCATGCCTTCCTTGGCGATGCGATCGATGTTCGGAGTCTTGTAACCGACCACGCCCATCGAATAAGCGCTGATATTGGTTTGGCCAATGTCATCACCGAAGATCACGAGTATGTTGGGTTTTTCGGCCGCCCCGGCTGTTGCCGAAATTGCCATGACCGAGGCTGCCACCAGGGCGAGCTTCGGTAGCCATTTGCGTATGCGATTCATTGAGTGCTCCTTTCGCTAGCTTCAGTCGCTTATCCGCGACCAACTTGTCTTACGTTCCTGCGTAAACCATTTTTATTGCACTTGCTGGGGTGTAGGAAGATCAAAGGGATAGACCCGACGCCATTCAGACGCCATGTCTACGATAGTCCAACCTTGAAATTTTGCTTCATCCAAAGCCTTATCCAATCGGCCAATATCGGATTGTCGGTCGTAAGCCCATTCACGCTTGGCGTCGGTGTGATGCACCAATCCCATTAGGCTTTTGCCCGGGCCTTGCGCAGTCCACTGCAGCATTTGCAGGTCACCGTCGGAATTGCCGAACGCCAGGATTGGTCGTTTGCCGATCACCGCGTCGATGCTTTCCGGTTTGCCCGGGCCGTCATCGTTATGAGCCAGTTTTGGCGTGCGCAGGATCGACGCCTTACCGTTCTTGAACTGAAATGCGGTGACGAACGTCGTACCGATCACCTGCTCCGGTGGAATGCCATAAACTTTTTGCGCAAAGGCGCGCATGAACGCGGTATCGCCACCGGACACGATATAGGTCTTGAAGTCCTGGCTGCGCAGGTAATCGAGCATTTCCAGCATCGGCTGGAAGATCATTTCGGTGTAGGGCTTGCCGGTTTTCGGGTGACGGGCTTGGCTGAGCCAGGTTTTGGCGTAATCGTCAAACGCTTCGGTGGTGATGCCGGTGTGGGTGGCGCCGACAATCTTCAGCAAACCGTCCATGCCGGCAGAGGCCAACGCCTTGTGATCGTTTTCCAGCACAGCCTTGAACGGCTGCGTGGTTTTCCATTCCGGGTGCTGCGGCGCGGTGCGCTTGACCTCATCGAGAGCGAACAGCAACTCAAAGTACATCGGCTGCTCGCTCCACAGGGTACCGTCATTGTCGAACACAGCGATGCGGTCTTCGGGTTTGACGAAGTCCTTGCTGTCTTGGTCGGTCACGGCCTGGACGAACTCGATGATCTGTTTCTTCGAAGGGCCATCGTTCCAGGAGGGCAACGGTTCGGCCGCCTGCACTAGAAAGGGCAGGCTCAAGACCAGGGTCAACAGGAAAACCATCCAGTGATAATGGCGTTGAAATGTCGAGTTCTTCATGGGAAATCCTTCTCCTGAACCGGGTTGAGTGGGCGTAACGCCGGAGTGACGGGTGCCTTGTCACGTTCGGCCTGACTATGCAGCGTAGACAAGGATTCTCGCAGTTGACGCAGTGCCTGATCTTTGACCGATTCCCGGCCATAGCAGGCACGCAGGAAGGTTTGCAGGTGCGGGCTGAGGTGAGTCAACTTCAGGCCGTGACGGGTGCGGCGCGTCCAGAGATACAGGGCACTCAGCTGTGCCGGCTTGCTGTCGATTTGTGCCGGGATTTGCTGCCACGCGTAGTCGGCCGACGCTTGCCACGCGGCGTGCCTGGCCTGGCGTCGGGCCCGCCAGCCAATGTATAGACGGTGGGCGAGGGGGCGGGTGAACCAGCCGAGGGCCACTATTGCTGCCAGCAGCGCAAGCCAGCCGACCCAGTGTCCGGACAGGTGCAGGTGGTTTTGCTGGCCGAGTTTTTTCAGGTCTTCGGTGATCGAGAACACCGGCTGGTAAGCGGTATTGATCGTCGCGTCGAAAGTCAGGGCCGGCACGGTCGCCGTGCGCGTCTGGCGACTGTCGGCGTCCCACCATTTCAGCTCGATGGCGGGCAAGGTGTAGTGGCCTTCTGTGTCGATCCGGTAAGTCACGGTGTCGATACGCTGGCCGCCAGTGAAGTTGCCTCGGCCGTCGTTGAGGTTGTTGATCTGCGGCGCTTTCGGATAGCGGCTCAGGCCCTTGATGTCGCCCAGTGACGGGGTGGGCAAGGCCATGGCCAGGGCGCCATCGGCCTGCAGCGTCAGTTCCCGGGTGATGCTGTCGCCTGCCTTCAGCGGTGTGGCGGAAGGCGTCATTTTTTGCGTGAAGCGCAACGCCTGAGCGACCAGCACCGGCTCATCGGGCTGGAACCCCGGGGGCTGGGCAGCGGTGAAGTGTAATGGCTGACTGTTCGCACTCAGCTCATTGGTGGCTTGTCCGGGCGTGACGTGTACGGTCAGTGCCGGAATGTCGAACTCCTGGGCCAGGTTCGGCGTGATGAAGTAGCTGTAGCGCATGCCAGCGTAGGTTTTGCCGTCGAGGTTCTGGTTCAGGTGCTCGGCATGGCCGTCGGGTGGGCGCACCAGTGCGCCGGATATTTTTAGGTCAGGCAGGGTTGGTGCATCGGTGAACCAGGTGTCGGTGAGAATCACCAATTGCAACTCGACCAGGCTGCCAACCATGACCGAGTCGGCAGGTTGCAGGGTGGCCTGGACTTTCAGCTCGACAGCGAAGGAGTTAGTCGCGAACAGACAAAGGAGTATCAGAGGAAGTTTTGTAGTAAATGGACTTACGATAGACTCAACGTGATTTTTCAGGCTGATCATGGTTTACCCCCCACCTGATCCTGCAAGCTGAATTTTTGTTTGAGGAATTTGGCCGGCGAGGTGGTCAGGTTTTGCAGCCACTGTTCATCGGACGCGGCCTGCGCGGTCTGCACCTTTTTGCTTTGTCCCTTGCCCGGCGCCTTGTCCATCTTGATTTCATCAGGCTTAACCTCGGGGGTGTTCTTTTCGGCGTCTTCGGTGTCTTTCTCCAGGGCAATGGCCAGCGCCAGGTTGGCCGTGGCTTCCGGAAACTGCGGCTGTAATTTAAGCGCCTGGGTATAGGCGGCGATGGCCTGATCGAACTTGAAGCGGCGCACGTAGATATTGCCCAGATAAAAGTAGGCTTGCGGCGTGTCCAGCCGCGCGAAGCTGGCAAGCGCCAGGTCGAAGTCCGCAGCGTTGTACGCGGCCACGCCTTTCCAGTACGGATCGACGAACAGCGCGGCGGCCTGCGGATAGTGTTCATGTTCGAAAGCCCAGCGGCCCTGCTGGTCGCGGGTGAAGAAGGCGTCCGTCAAGGCATTGGCCTGAGCCGGCGCCGGTTGCAATCCCAAGCCCACGGCCAGCAATAAACCGGCCATCCAGTTCAGGCTCCAGCCCTTGCGCACGCTGAAGAACGCAATCAGCAGCAGCGGCCAGCACAACCAGTAACCGGCGTCTTTCCAGTGCAGTTCGCGCTGCTCGTCACTGGCAGCCTGGAAGTGTTGTTCGGCGTGCAGTTCGATCCAGTCCAGATCGTCGTTGTCGAGGGTCAGGCTGCCCAACGGGGCGTCCAGCGCGGATGCAAGTTGCTTGAGCGCGTCCTGGTCGAAACTGCCGATCTGCGGGCGCCCGTTGCTGTCGGTGCGAGGGCCGCCACCCGCGTCATGGATGATGCCACCATCCGTGTTGCCGACGGCCAGGATCATCACTTGAAGTTCACTGCCATCGAGTTGCTTGTCGAGCCCGTCAAGCGCCGAGGTGTCCGCGCCGTCGGTGATCAGCAGCAGGGTACCGGGAGTTTTTTCGGCGGCGAGCAGGCGATTGGCCTGATCGATCACGGCGCTGACGCTTTTCCCTGGTGTGCTGATGAGGTCGGTGCTCAAGGCTTGGATAAAGGTGTCGAGCAACGCTGGATCGTCGGTGGCTGGCAGCACTAGATGGGCGCTGCCGGCATAGGCGATCAGGGCGTTGCGTGCGCCGGAGCGGCGTTGGATCAGGTCGTGGAGCTTGTGTTTGGTCGCTTCCAGGCGTGTGGGCGAGACATCGCTGGCGTCCATGGAGGGTGACAGGTCGACGGCGATGATCAGCGGCGCCCGGTTTTCCAGAAAGTCTGGTCGATCCTGTTCCCAGGTTGGCCCAGCCGCCGCAATGGCACCTAATATCAATAACGCGCACACCAGATGTACAGGGCGTAGGCGATGAGGATCTTTTGGGGTTATCAACAAATGTGACAATAGATGCGGCGCGATACTGTTGCGCAGACGCTTTTGCAAATCACGACTGTGCCGCCAAAAAAAGGGCAGCGATGCGCCGAACAAACCGAGCAGCAACCAGTAGGGGCGCAGGAAGTGGAAGTCGCTTAGATTGATGTCCATCTCAGGCCTCCTGCTTTTGACGCGCGAGCATCAGCCGTGGAAGGAGCAGGGCACCCAGGTGATACAGCGCCAACAAGCCGATCGCCGCGCCCAGTGGCCACCAGAACAGGTCGCGCTTGGGCTGATGGCTTAGGGTTTTCACCTGATGCGGAGTGAGTTTGTCGAGGGTGCTATAGACCTGATCCAACGCATTGCGGTCTTCGGCGCGGAAGAACTGCCCGCCGGTGGCTTTAGCAATGTCGCGCAGGCCTTGCAGGTTGACCTTGGCTTCACCCTCGGCATTCGGGTCGCCGATGCCGATGGTGTGGATCACCACGCCTTTCGCAGCGGCCATAGCGGCCGCGTGATCCGGGGTGATGGCACTACTGGTGTCGTTGCCGTCGGTGAGCAGGATCAGCACCTTTTCCTGCTCGTGAGCTTGATCCAGCATTTTCAGGCTCAAGCCAATGGCGTCGCCGATGGCAGTGTTCGGCCCGGCCATGCCGATCCCGGTGTCGTCCAGCAACAGCGACAGGCTGGCATGATCGAGGGTCAAGGGTGCCTGCGGATAAGCACCGGTGCCGAACACGATCAGGCCGAGGCGATCCTCTTTGCGCTTGTCGATAAAACCATGCACCACTTCCTTGACCGCTGCCAGACGATTGATTTTCTGGCCATTGACGTCGGTGAAGTCGGTGGTTTCCATGGATTGGGACAAGTCGATGGCCAACATCAGATCACGCACCGGTTGCTGGCGCTCGATGGGTTTTTCCACCAGTACCGGGCGACTGGCAGCGACCAGCAACAAAGCCCACACCACTAGATTCAGCAACAGTTGCCAGCGATTGCTGCGGGTGCCAGCTTGTCTCGGAGCCTGGCCGACAGCGCGGCTCATCGCCCTGAAGAACGGCACGCGCACGGCGCTGCGGGCTTCACGGTAGTCGGGTAGGTAGCGATAGCCGAGCCACGGCAGCGGCAGCAGGATCAACAACCAGGGGTAATCAAGCTGCCACATGGTGATGCTCCACCCAGTTCTTGCAGGTACTGAACAGCGCCTCACGCTGCTCATTGGGCAGGGCAAGCAACGTGGCGTCCGGTGCGTACGCCAGCAGGGACAGTTGCTGGCTGAAGTCGGCAGGCAACGGCTGTTTGCTGTGCTGCTGTAAAAAGGCCTGCCAGTCCTCCTTCCCCAAGGCCGCCGGCGACCCCGGTAGAAGCGGGCCTGCTCCCGATGAGGCTCTAACATTCGACATCGATGTTGGCTGACCAGACGCCTTCGCGAGCAGGCTCGCTCCAACAGAGGCCGTAGCTGGCATGGAGAGGGCCACGCGTTTCAGTAACTCCGGCAGCTCGCGCAGCGCATTGAGGTCATTGCCGCGCTGCTGCAACTCCGCAAACCGCAGCAGGGCTTCACGCCGATACCGATCTCGACGCCATTGCCAATAACGCCGTACGCTCACCAACACCACAGCAAGCACCAATAAACCTAGAAGCACCCACCAGCCCCAGGTCTGCGGCGCGTAACTGACCGGCGTCGGCAGTGCCATTTCCTTGAGTTGATCGATGCTCGGAATGTTCGGATTCATCGGCGTCCCCCGGCCAGCTTGCCCAGTTCGGCGCGCAGTTGTTCCTGGGCGTCGCTGGCGGTGCTGAACATCATCAACGGCACCTGGCTGCGCCGCAGCAACGTGGCAACATCCTTGAGCCGGCCACTGAGAAAATCCCCCAGGGGCTGATGCACCTGACGCTTCTCCACTGCCAGTTCCACCTGCAACTGGCCCTGGGTGATCAACACCCGGCCATTGGTTGGCAGGTTCAGCGCCAACGGGTCGTAGACCTGCATGGCGATGACATCGTTGTGCGCCGACAGTTGCCGCATCAGTTGCAAGGTGCGTTCATCGGCCCCGGCAAAGTCGCTGACGATGCAAATCAGGTGATCGTGGCCGGCGACGGCCAGGCAATGCTGCAGTACCTTGTTGAGCTGGTCTTCGCCTTCGGCATCCGGGTTGGCTGCGTTCAGCGCCTGATTCTGTTCGGCGATGCGGCTGCACAGCGCTTCGATGCGTTTGCGACTGCGAAGGGGGGCGATACTGTCGATGCGCTGATCGTTGAACACCAGTCCGCCGACCCGGTCACCGGCGTTGAACACCATCCACGCGGCCAATGTGCCGAGTTCGGCGGTGATCGCGGATTTGAAGCTGCGTTGCGAGCCGAAGAACATCGACATGCGTTGGTCAACAAGGATCAGCGCCGGGCGGTCGCGCTCCTCGGTAAACGTACGCACCACCGGTTTGCCGGTGCGGAGGGAAGCGCGCCAGTCGAGGTGACGCAAGTCGTCGCCGGGCTGATAGCGGCGCAACTCGTCAAAGTTCAAGCCACGCCCGCGCAGGCGCGATGCGTGGTTGCCGGCCAGGATGCTACCCTGGGGTTGGCGTGCGCTGAAACTCAGATCACGGGCCTTGAACTCCAGGGCCATCAATTGCTGAAGCGAGACGTAGACCAATCCGTCGGCGTTCATTATCCACCTCAGGCAGGAATGGCCACTTTGTCGACCAGGCGGTCGAGTACCTGATCGGCCGTCACGCCATCCGCTACCGCGTCGTAGCTCAATTGCAAACGATGGCGCAGCACCGGGTGCACCACGGCGCGTACGTTGTCCGGGGAAACAAAGTCCTGGCCCTGCAGCCAGGCGTCGGCCCGGGCGCAACGGTCGAGGCCGATGCCGCCACGGGGGCTGGCGCCGATATTGATCCAACGGCCGAGGTCGGCGTCGTAATCGGCGGGGTGGCGGGTGGCATTGATCAGGTCGATCAGGTAGCTGTCGATGGCCGGGGATACGTGCACCGTACTGACTTCCCGACGCGCGGCAAAAACCACGTCCTGGGAGAGTTTGAAGCCGTGCATAGCGGTGGTTTTTGCGCCGAGGGCCTGTTCTTCTTCACGTAACAGGCGCAACACTTGGCTTTCGTTATCCGCACTCGGGTAGTCAAGCAACACCTTCATCAAAAAGCGATCCATCTGCGCTTCCGGCAGCGGGTAGGTACCTTCCTGTTCGATCGGGTTTTGAGTTGCCACTACGATGAACAACTCCGGCAGCGCGTGACTGTTGCCGGCCACAGTGATTTGCCGTTCTTCCATGGCCTCCAACAATGCCGCCTGCACTTTGGCCGGGGCGCGGTTGATTTCGTCGGCCAGAATCAGATTGCCGAATAACGGCCCTGGCTGGAAACGGATCTCGTTTTTACCGTCAACCTGATGCAGCACCTCGGCACCGGTAATGTCTGAGGGCAGCAGGTCGGGCGTGAACTGGATGCGGCTCATCTTCGCGTCCAGGTGTTTGGCCAATGCCTTGACTGTGCGTGTCTTGGCCAATCCGGGCAAACTTTCAAGCAGCAAATGCCCGTTAGCGAGCAGGCCCACGAGGATCTGCCGGATCACCTTATCTTGACCCAACACCGCTTCGGCGATGCTGGCTTGCAGGGCGTTTATGTCGTTGAGCGCTGTCATGCGGTTTTCCTTTTTTAAGCATGAAAGTCAGAGTCAATGAGATAAAACAGTAGACGAAACGCTGGAACGCTCAAATATTTTGCTTGAAATGGACGCCTTCAGCTTTTTTTCCATCCCGTGTGGACGCATCCCTGAAAACCTCGTCAATAATTGAGCGTTCAAATCCTTTTACATCTTGAGAACCTCTTCGGAAAAGCGTCGCTCCCACCCCATTGGGCCAATATATTCCTACAATGCCCCCATAAATGTTTCGAGAATCAACCACGCATCGTAATTTGCGGGAAAATAATCTGCTTGGCTCAATAACGATGTGAGCCAAACCACACAGGCTTCTAGCTAACCTGTCAGGAATTACGGCGTATTTGTCTTTTTCGCTAGCGCTAATGTAAATGATAGGCAATGAGCAGCTGAGCTTTTGATCAAATATAGAATGCGCAATTTTTCTATCGGCTTCAGTGTCTTTTAATGTTATTGGTGCGATCTCAATAGGGAGTTCACCGTCCAGCCCACCGCCGAATTGGCTGACTAATCTAATGGTTAAACTCGAATTGTTGAGTCGTGGAAGCTGGGTAGGGAGTTCCTTAACGGCTTCAAGTGAGCAAAATTTTATCCAGAGTTGACTTTTATCTACTCTTGTTTCGATTCGAATGGTCAGGTTATACGTTGGCGACATTTTATGATATGTCAATGAGCTTAATGAGGTGTTTTCTACTTGTGGCTTGGAGAAAATAATATGCTCTTGAAGGTTTGAAAGCTCAAAGTTATTGTCAGGATTAACTCGATTGATATCATCAGGTTTGAAGTTGGTGTGGGGTAGGCATAATATCCAGCTCATGCATTCTTGGATGACATTTTCGATGCGTGGCATTTTGCTGAGTGGGAAGTTATAAGTAGCGCACAAGTTTTTGTCCTCCAAAGAAAATAAATGTATTTTTCTGGTGTTCGTATTAATAAATTGAAGTTTGGTTGTGGGCATTAAATCATGTGTGTGACTCGTCGCAATTGTCATCTTTGTTGTGATCAGAGTAGCAGCGAATTCTGAAGTTGCAATTGATTCGTCGCCTAGGGGGTTGCGAACGCAGTCTTTGCGAGCATTCGACCGCGAATGACTTAACGAAAGATAAAAGAAAGTTGGTGGTTTGGATAGAGCATGGTTTGGCGATGGAGCTTCGATTGATGCAAGTAAGCATCCAAGGCAATTGCTAAATTTGTTCGATCGTCTTTGGGTGCACTTCCAAGGCGCTACCAAGCGAGGAGGTGTTTTTTGTACTTTCCGTAGTTAAGATATATGTAAAATTTTGCGAGGGAATAGTATGAAGACTGTCTTATGGATGTTAGCGTGGGCGCTGTTGACGGATACACAACTTCTACCAAGAACGAAATACGGCAAGAAGAGCCTAAACAGGTTTTGCATTCAAAAAAACCGATAAAGTCATCGCTGAATACGTTCAGCATGCATGGCAGAATATGCCTGTTTTTGAGGGAAATTCCGAGGCAACGCAAGAATCTGGCAGTAACGGAGTTACACGGTGTCGACCGTCGGCGAAGCATATTTAGTCGATATTCAAGCAGACGCGGATCGCTCAACAGTTAAGTATTTCGCCATGACGTATCGCTGGATATCCAAGAAGCACTTGACCTCGCTGCAGATTTGTCTATGAACCTATTCAAAAACAAAGCTCGTTTTGAGGGATTTATCATGCCCGATTTATGCTAGGACTCGCTTGGTTTGCGGTTATGCGGGAAGGATATACAGTTTCGTGCAGATAAAAGCCCGCAAGAAAATGCGGGCGGAAAATTCCAGAAGAGTTTGGTTCACTCCGTACTTGGGCTATGAAACATCGTATCAGAAGCGCCAGGTTGCTCCGCCGCCTATGATGTGCAAAGCCGAATTTCGATAGGTGCCTGAAAGGGTCTCTCCCGAGCGCGACTTGGTTTGCTCGACGTCCATATTTCCCAACCAGACGAGAGTGTAGGCCGCGTGCAAGTCCAGCTCTTCATCGACCTTGTAGTTGATCCCGGTGGCCAAGCGCCATGCCTCCCCCATGGGATTGTCAACGGTGCGATCCTTGTCGTCCACCGCTGAACTGTCGTAGCCAAGGCCCATGCTCCAGCGCAGCTTTGAATTCGCTTGGTACTGAGCCCCGAGAGAGGCATGCCAGGTATCCTTGTACTGACGGTCGACAGTACGGCTGACGTTAGTGGCGTTCGCGTCAACCTCCACCCCGATGTTGCCGAACTCACTCCAATCCTGCCAACCGAGACTGCTGAGCAACTTCCATTGCGGGTCGAGATCGTACGCGACGCTGAGCAGCGCTGTTTGTGGAACCGACATGTCCAGTTCCAGAGAGTCGACGTCCAGGCGGCGTAATGCAGCGTTGATGATCGGGTTGTCGACCTTTCGCACGCTGGGGCTGTCCTTGAATTCCAGATTAATCTTGCTGGTGTAGGCGAGGCCAATTTTGGTGCGTTCGTTCAGCCGATAGAGCAAGCCAAGGTTAATTCCTGTACCGACATCGGTGTCCTTGTATTCAAGCTGGCCATCTGGGCTGTCGCGTAGCCCGAGCAAGTTATTGTTGATGGCTGTTTCGTTGCGGTAATAGGCGTACATGATGCGTGGGCCAATACCGATGGATAGGTCGTCGGTGAATTTGTGCGCCAATGTCGGCTGGAAGGAAACACCAATGATCGCCGCCTCCTGGTTAAAGTAGCGACCAGCCCAGTCATCGTCGTAGTCCAGAGCCAAGCCGAAGTTACCGTACATGCCGAAACCGATGGCGGAGCGCTCGTCAATCTGATGGCTGATAAAAAAACTGGCGCCCGGCAGGTACTGCAACGAGTTGCCGCCTTCATTGCCGTCGAATTGATTGTGGCTGTCGCGAGAAAAGGTGAGATCACCCAGAATAACTTGAGCGTTGGCATTGACCTGTGTACCAGTCAGTTCGGTAATGCCCGCCGGGTTACTCATCAGCACACTTGGATCTGTTGCCAGTGCAGCGGCTCCCGCGTTAGCCAGGCCGTTGCCTTCCTGCCCTGTCTCGTAAATCAAGATGCCACCAGCCCAGGCATTGCTGGTGACTAGGCTCAAACCAAAAGCCAACGATAAGGGTAACCGAAGAGAGTAAGAGCTTCTATACATTACGCGTCCTCTGCGAGGCTCTCAGGCACGAAGGAAAATCTTGCGTGCTGATAGTAAAACGGCCGCAAAGATGCTTACCTCTCAGGCTGCGTCAAGCATTGCAATGAGTCAAGGCAAGGCAATCTTTTAGGCCGTATTTAGGTACTACTTGGTTTTAAGCTGTTTGTATGATTTGACGATATCTTGTGCCCAAATATCGAGCACTCCCCTGAAGTCTTTGGCTTGCACGACTTCTGAGGAGTTTTCCAGATCAGCACCAGCGCCTTTACGAACCACTTGAGCCACTACCTTACTATTACCACCATCGAGAAACGCCGCTTCAGTGGCGAGGGTAGTGTCCTGGTCGCGAATGCCGGTCGCTGCACTGACACCAGCGGCCACCAAGGCAATCGGGATGATCTCGTAAGGACGCAACCCCTTAGTCTTGGCACTGACAGCAGTAATAGCTGGACGCACAACCAACACGCCTGGGCCAGGGCCAGTAGCTAATGGAAGCTCTCTGGCAAATGCATTTTTCAAGGCTTGATCATAAAACTGAGTAATGCCGTTAAGGGCACTTTGGGGAATTTTCTCGGTTGGCTGCGGTGGTGGATACAACTGGCTATGTTCGACAAAAACGCTGGTGTAGCGGTTCGCGTCCACTTTCGGATCGATCCAGCGCATGACGGGTTCGCCCGATGGCGACTTTTCCTCTTTTAGAGCGCTGTAATCCTTGAGGAAGCCCGAGTACTGATCAGAATCAACATAGGGGCTGGCGCAACCGGCGAGCGCCAGGATCAATACACATACGGCGACTGGCTTAATTTGCATAAAGGCTCCAGAGTAATTTTTTGAAATCGTTAGGGCGTCTAGGGCAGCTACTCTGACGGTAGCGCTTTTGAGTGCGGCCATCTGTTGAGGATATTCTTTAAGGAGCGGATACCACTTCTGGGCCTTGCGCTTAAGCGGGCCAAAAGCTGCAGCGCGCTTCTTAGACGGTATCTCATGGTTCACCTTCCATTTCTTGTAGTGCCAATTCGCCATTAAAGCTGGGCAGCGACGAGCTAATCTAAAAGTAGTAGGAATTGAAAAAAAATCGAGTACATACAGGCAGTATTAATAGAGCCTGTCAGAACAAGGTATGAAACGGCCCGGCGCACCGTTGTAAAATGAGAAGTATTCCTCAAGGTATCGATTTTGAATTAAACCAGCAGGTAATTGACGCATGCTTGGTAATAGCCATCTTAGTAGAACGCCTAAGCTTCAAGGGGCTCGCTTCCGGAGCCAATCCGCGAAAATGTTTTTAACCACGGGAGTGACATTGAAGCCAAGCATCCACCGAGGGCCGAATGCATCGGAACGCTCGGTGTAGTAATTGACTTCCACACCAAAACGCCAAGGTGTGTCGCCAATAATTATTGTTTTGGCAACTGTGAGATTGATGGGCACCGTCCATTGATCGGTTTCCCAATCGTAAGTCATGGTCGGATTAGTGCCGTAGATCCAGGCATTACCGGGAAGAACGAGGGCCAAGGGTTGTATGGAGGTTCGATTGACGGGGGTCTCGCCCCAACCGGCCACGTCCCATTGGTGGGAAGGGAAAATACCCACGATATACGTTTGAGTCTTTTTAGCCACAAAGAACTCCGGGCCGAGACTGACTTGGCCGTTACCTAGTTCGCTTTTGGTGGCAGTAGGCAAAGAGCCAGTGATACCGACTGACCAAATATTGCCTGACGCGGAACCATGCCCATAAGAGAGATCGAATCCCATATCGCCCAAGCCGGTTTCGTTTTGGAAGTTTCCCGTTTGATTGTTGTGTACAGGCCCCTCGTAAATAATCGGTATCGCGGGACGGGCGAAAATCATATAACCATCGTCGAGACTAATCGGAAATGAGGGCTGGAAGAGGGTACCGAAACCATGTTTATCGGCGCCGGGAAGCTTGCCATCAAACCAGTACATCTCATTCTTAAATGTTAGCTTGGCGAGATCGGTGTTCGGGTTCGCGAGTTTTTGCGCCACCGCATTAGCGGAGTCATTTTCTTGCTCCTGCGCAATTGCTCCCTGAGTGTTGACCAAGGAGATTAGGCATAAGAAGGTAGGGATAGGAAAAGGGATGCGCATGGTTAATCTCCATTGTCAACTTGACGTTAGGCGCAGCCGAGCTTGCCAACCCATCTATGACTCAGCGTCTCACTTTGTATGGTTTTCGGATGGCCTTTGATTTTCGGTGCCTACCGATGGGAGCGGCCCTATGAACATTTTTTTCAGACGATCATGTCCGATGGCACGCGCAAGCTCCGAGATAACGCAGTACATGAATATCAACGTAACGAGCAGAAGCTGTACCGCCCAAAATTGGGGCCAATTCATAGAGTTCCAAAGCGTGGAGTTCGCATCCATGATGCTCGGAGCTTCTTTCCAGAACTCATATAGCCGTTCCAAATAATGAACAACAAGCGCGACCAAGGTATACATAAGCGTCTTCCAGGTGACATTCCAAATCAGTGGCTTTTCCGGAAAGCGGTTAATAAAGGGCAACATATCTGCAACTAATACTGACTTGCCGAGTATTAGAGAAGCAATCAGAACCGACGCTGAAACCGGAAGCGAAACGCCCGTTCCTTTAATCATGAGCGAACGGATGGCCGCTACTATGTGCAGAATGACGAAAAAGAATAGCGTAGGTGGAATTGCCTTGATGACTTCATGCTTTATGGTGAGCAGCACTGCTTTCATATTGTTCCCCTGGGAAAAGCTTGTGACCATAGATCGTTCCAGATTAGTACAAAATTTGGATTCCCCATCCGTGTGTCGAGTGAGTACCTCCAGACCAGGAACCGCTTGTCGTTGGAAGCGTGTCGTGATGCATTGGAGGAGGGGCGGGTCGAATCGCTGTAGCCTTCCAGCGGAAAAAACTGTATAGGTGGCAAAAAATAGTGAAGAAAAGAGGCTGCCGATGAACTGTTTGATATGCGCTGGTACAGCAGAGCGTATTAATTGCAAAGGGGCTTGGGAAGAAAGAGATTGCCCGAGTTGCGGACGGTATCGCGTGGCGGATGCGTTGGTTCTAACGCTAATGGAGCAAGGGCAAATTTTCGATGTGGGAAAAACCAGGGAGTGGCTTGCGAATAGGCGCCGAATCGAATGTGTGCCTTGTATTGAGGTCGAGGAAGCGTTATTAATTCTGTGACGGATGATGTAAGGACTTATGGTTTTACCATTAGCCGTCAATGCGAAATGGCGCAGAGGTCTTGTTCAGTTTCGTTTGAGCGCTATGGATTGCGGTTGGGCGGGTAGATGACTATGAACCTTATAGGGTCAATCCACTTGGGGCGATGCCGTCTGTCGCCTTCACTCAGGCATTTGTTACTCTGAGGTATTGTTCAACACCTGTTCATGGGCAACACGCAATACCTGAATGGCATTCGACAAATGGGGAAAGCCAACCCAGCGGTAATGTTCACCCTCAAGTAAACCAACCGTCGCACTTTCAACCAAAGCGGCCGAGTCTATTCCGCTGGCAACCACAGCTCCAATAAACGCAACAAGTGCCTGCTCAAGTGCAATTTCGCGATCAGTCACCATACATCTCTCCTTGAACCATCTCCTTGTCAAGCGGTGAGATTAATAACTCACTTGCAGTCATTTCGCCACTACTTTCTGTCGCATTTGGCGAGGCTAATGAAATTCAAGCTCAGCGGCGACCAGTTAGGGCTGAAGGTCATTGAAAATTAGGCGTACAAGAAAGTGAATGGCTCCAAGTCCTCCAGTTATTTCTCACCTATGCTGTTGGCATTCTTGACCAATTAGATGAATTGGGGGTGCTAGATGCGTCTTGTGAGAAAGGCTGCGGTGCTGCTTATAGTCGGGGTTGTAGGAACAGTTTGTGCACAAGAAATGCCGAGAGAGGCACAACCCTGTGTCGCCTGTCATGGCGAACATGGTTTGGGCACAGCCAAAGGCCCGATGCTCGCAGGACTGTCGAAGGAATACATTTACGCACAGATTGGGCACTTCATTTCTGGGCGGCGCAGCAACATACAGATGAGCCCAATGGCTCAGGGCTATACCGACCCTCAACTGCGTGAACCCGTGGCAGCCTATTTCGCTGCCCAAGGGAAACAACCGCAATTGCAGTTGCGAGGACAGCGTCAGCCTAAGTCGCTCGCGGAGCAGCTCTACTATCAGGGTGACCCCACACGGGATATACCTGCTTGCTTTAGCTGCCATGGGCCGGCCGCAGTGGGAGGAGGCCCCTTCCCGCGTCTCGCTGGGCAGCAGGCGGATTACCTGGGTGCGCAATTAGTAGCTTGGCAGAAGGGCGAGCGAAGTGGTGACCCGGATAACATGATGGGCACCATCGCCAATCGTTTGAGCGGAAAAGATATTCAGGCGCTAGCTAGCTATCTGTCGTCTATTCGGTGAGGAAACAGTCATGAGATTTGCCAAACTCAGGCAGGTGATACTGCTCTGCAGTGTACTTCCGAATCTAGTCCTGGGCGCCTATCCGGACATGCAAGATGAAATTGCAGCCCAGCCCAAAGCGGCTGACCTGCACTATTTCACGCCGCGTGACCTGTCGCGTATTCCCAACGACGCTTTTGGTGACAAGGTGCGCAAGGGATACGAGCTGTTTGTCGATACCCAGCAACTCAAGGGTCGTTATGTTGGCAATACGCTCAATTGCACCAACTGTCATTTGGATGCCGGTACAAAAGCCTATGCCGCGCCAATGTGGGCTGCCTATTTAGCCTACCCAGCGTTTCGCAAAAAGGATAACCGGGTGAGCAATTTTGCAGAGCGCATCCAAGGCTGCTTCAATTATTCGATGAATGGAAAAGCTCCAGCTATTGGTTCCCCCGAGTTGGTGGCTATGTCCGCTTATTCATATTGGTTACTAATGGGTGGGTTGCTCGATATGTACGGCATGCGGGACAAGCCCGTGCCCGAACTCAACGACACGCGACTTCAACTGGGTGGGAGAGACGACTCGTTCGTCCTTCCTGGGCCACTGACAGGTCAAGTCAAGCTGGCCGGGCGCGAGCACATGCCGGGCCGCGCATTTGCTGCTCTGCAGGAACCAACCCAGCCAGCGTCTCCCTTACGTGGAAAACAGGTCTACGCCCAGCACTGCGCGGTGTGTCATGGTGAACAAGGCCAAGGGCGCTTGATGGCCGGCGTCCCCGTCATCCCTGCACTCTGGGGGCCGGAGTCCTACAACTGGGGAGCCGGAATGCATAGGGTCAATACTGCCGCCACTTTCATTTTCGAAAACATGCCGCTGGGCAAGGGGGTGCAACTCGATGTTCAGCAGGCCTGGGATGTGGCGGCGTTCATGAATAGCCGCGAACGACCGCAGGATCCCCGATTTGACGGTGACCTATCAAGAACCACCAAAGCGTTTCATGACTCGGATCAGGGCTATTACGGTAAGACCGTTGACGGTGCGCCGCTGGGAAGTCAGGCATTCCCTGCCGGGATCCAGCCCTAGTAGGCGGGAGTCGTAGAGGAGTCATCGAGATGACGGGGAACTGCTCGATTAATAATCGAGAATCGGAATATCGATAAGGCACATGCCCGATGCACAGCCGCTCGTAAACAGGTTCAGCCCTGCGCAGTGATACTGGCTTTGCTTTGGAACATGGCGGTATCGGCCTTGAACATCAGCTCGTCGAGGTATTCACCATCTTCCGGGTACAGCGCCACGCCAAGGCTGGCACTGACCTTGATCTGGCTGTTTTTCCAAGGAATGGCCAAGGCGATGGCCTTGCAGATTTCCTGGGTGACACGCTGGATATCGCTACTGTGATGCGCGCCGTCGAGCAACACGACGAATTCGTCCCCGCCCATGCGCGCGGCTATTTCGAACTCGCGAATATTGGATTTTATGGCCCAAGCCGCGTGGATCAGGATGGCATCGCCCGCCTGGTGGCCGAAACGGTCATTGACCTGCTTAAAGTTGTTCAGATCGATATAGCACAGCGCCAGGTGCTCCCCACAACGCTCGGCGTTGAGCAGCTTCTGAGTAGCGAAGGGGATAAAACTGTTGCGATTGGGCAAACCAGTCAGGCTGTCATTGAAAGCCAGTTTGCGTACTTCTTCTTCGGCCTGTTTGCGTAACTTGATCTCGTTGTGCAGGCGGCGCTGGGCCCTCAACAGAATCAGGGTGAGCATCAGCGCCAGCGCGCAGCCAATGCTGATCAGGACAATAATTTTGCGCAGTCGCTCAAGCTGTGGCGGATTAGGATCATAGATGAAGTCCTTCAGACCTTCGATATTGCTGACCATGCCCAGTTCGAGGAAGTCTTCAGCCATACGTTGCCAGCGCCCGGGGTTCATGTGGCCGATCTCGATCAGGTCGGGTAGCACCAGCGCCCGCATGGCTTGAGCTTCGAACTGCAGGTGTGCGCGGCTTTTCTTCACCGAATACTGATTGAGCAGCAGGTCTATGATTTGCTCGGGGTTGTCCATCGCATAGCGCCAACCACGCAGACTGGCGCGGCGGAAGGCCTCGGCCCGTTGTGGATGATCGTCAATCTCGCCCTGGCTGGTGAATAAGATGTCGCTGTAGAAGTCGATCCCGTAGGTGATGGGCGCGATAATGTTGTAGTCGATGCCGCGCTGTTGCAGGTAGAAGGGCTCGTTGGTCAGGTAGGAGTTGAAGGCCGTCACTTTGTCGTTGGCCAGATCCTCGACTTTAAAACTGCTGGGTAGCAATTGCAGTTTATCGAGGGCTATACCCTCGTGGCGAAACATGGCCAGAAACTCGGCATCGGTCTGTGCATCCATCAGCATCACCGGCTTGCTGATCAGATCATGCACGGAGTGAACACCTTTGTCGGCGCGAGCCAGGAGCACTGAGGGGGAGTGTTGAAAAATCACCGCCAGCGCCACCAAGGGCTTGCCCTGCAAACGTGCGTAGAGCAATTCGCTGTTGGCTTCGCCGTACTGGGCGCGCCCGGAGAGCACTTCTTCGACCGGTGTGATGCTGGGGCCACCTTCGTGTAGGCGCACCTCCAGACCTTCTTCGCGGTAATAGCCCTGGGCGATGGCGGCGTAGTAGCCAGCGAACTGGAACTGATGTTTCCAACGTAGCTGGACGTCAATCACCTGTACGTCGTCATTCTGTTGGGTGACGGGGTTTGCCCACGCGGCCTGACCTGAGAGCAGCACGAAGAACAGCAGTCGACGCAGACGAGTCGACAAGGCTCTCTCCGGCTGGCGTGGCGTGATAGAGCAGCAACAGAGACTGGGCATGGTGGTCGTCCGTGAGTCGCGGTTATTGCTTAGGGTGCGGGACTTCGTGTGGCATTGTGGCATCACTTATGCGGTACCAGCAATCACGTGTCGGGATAAGAAAAACGGCTTCTACGGTTCCCCGAGTTCTGCACGAAAGCGACCTTCACCTCATCGATTGAAATTTTGAAGCGCTCGAACTCCAGGCTCTAGGTAAAGGAGTAGCGGTTGAGGCGTGCAAGCTGGTGAAACAACTAATATGCGACCTTATGCGTGCGACCGCTGTTGGCCGAGAGTGTGTAAAAACGCCTGCGCGAACCCTTGCTATGATTTCTGAGGATTTCATCGCAGGGAACCGCCCATGAAGCGCTTTATCCAAGGTGAACAGTACGCGGAAATGAAATGAAATTCTTCTGGACTACACTCGATGAGTAGTTGTAGCCCACGCGCATGTTGGACAGGACATGTGAACTCTTTGCTTCAAAAGAGAGCGACTCATTTATGGACAGCCCCTCCAATCCAAAGAGCACCCTAAATCCGCCGGTGTTCTATACCAGCGCGATTCTGATTTTGTTGTTGGTTCTTTACACCGTCGTCTTTCAGGTCGAAGCCCAGACTCAGTTCGATCACATACAGCGCTGGATCAATACTAATGCCAGTTGGTTTTATATCTTGGCTGTCGCCCTGATTCTGATCAGCGTGGTGTTTCTTGCCGTGAGTCGCTATGGGGATATCAAGTTGGGGCCGGATCACAGCGAGCCGGATTATCGCAATAGCAGTTGGTTTGCCATGCTGTTTTCCGCAGGCATGGGCATCGGCTTGATGTTTTTTGGGGTGGCTGAGCCGGTCATGCATTTCACCAGCCCGCCAGTGGGCGAGGGTGGCACAGTCGCCGCAGCGCGCGAAGCGATGAAAATCACTTTCTTTCACTGGGGCCTGCACGCCTGGGCGATCTACGCAATGGTTGCGTTGATCCTGGCCTATTTCAGCTTTCGCAATGGCCTGCCACTGACCTTGCGCTCGGCGTTATATCCGTTGATTGGCGAGCGAATCTACGGCCCGATTGGTCATGCCGTGGATGTATTTGCCATCCTCGGTACCGTGTTTGGTGTGGCGACTTCGTTGGGTTATGGCGTGCTACAGATCAACAGTGGTTTCCATCACTTGTTCGGCCTGCCTGTGAACACCACGGTTCAGGTCATATTGATCACGGCGACTTGCGCGCTCGCAACGCTGTCGGTCGCCAGCGGACTGGACAAGGGGATCCGCATACTGTCCGAGATCAACCTCGGGTTGGCCGTAGTGCTAATGATCTTTGTACTGTTGCTGGGGCCGACGGTTTTTCTGCTTCAGGCTTACGTGCAAAACACTGGCGCGTATTTGTCAGACATCGTGAACAAGACATTCAACTTGTACGCCTACGAACCCACCGACTGGATCGGTGGATGGACGCTGTTGTATTGGGGCTGGTGGCTGTCTTGGTCACCGTTTGTGGGGTTGTTTATTGCTCGCATATCGCGCGGTAGAACCATTCGCGAATTTGTCTGTGGTGTCCTCTTCGTACCGGCCGGCTTTACGTTGTTGTGGATGACAATATTCGGCGATTCGGCAATCCATATGATTCTCAACGAGGGCGTCACAGAGTTGGCGAAGGTGATTGATCAGGACAGTTCGCTGGCGTTATTTGCCTTTCTAGAGCATTTCCCTTTTTCCGGTTTGATCTCGATGCTGGCAGTCCTGATGGTGGTGGTGTTTTTCGTCACCTCCGCCGATTCGGGGGCACTGGTGGTCGACATGCTGGCGTCGTCCGGGCATGACCACTCTCCATTATGGCAGCGCATTTTCTGGTCGGTGACGATCGGAATAGTGGCCATTGCACTGCTGCTGGCCAATGGGTTGAAGGCACTGCAGACCGCAACGATCGCCAGTGCCTTGCCGTTCTCGATCATTCTGCTGGCGTCCATATGGGGTTTGTTCAAGGCGCTCAGTCTGGACGCTACCCGCCGTGGGCTGCGCAACCAGGCGTTGCCTGGGCTGCATAACACCCGCCACCCTCATGGCGGATGGCAGCGGCGATTGCGCGGTATTGCGATGCGTCCCCGACGTGCCCATGTCAATCGCTTCATCACCGAGGTGGTCAAACCCGCTTGTGAAGAGGTGGCTGGCGAATTGCGCAAGCAGGGTTATGAGGTCACGGTGAATGAGTCCGAGGGTGGCAGTGTGGTATTGGAGTTGTTGCAGGCAGGGGAAGGGCGCTTCCTCTATGAAGTACGCCCGCGTGCGTTCACCAGCCCGAGTTTCGTGGTTGGTGATAGCGAGGATGGCTCTGACGCCCGCAAATACTTTCGCGCTGAAGTCCACCTGCGAGAAGGGGGGCAGGACTACGACATCATGGGCTGGAGCCGTGAGGACGTGATCGGCGATATCCTCAATCAGTACGAACGTTATTTGCACTATCTGCATCTGGTGCGCTGAGCTCAGCCGCTATGAACCCCGGCACAATAATGCGACTGCTGAGTAGGTCTTTATCAATGGCAATGAAAGATCAGTACTCTGACGGCCACTTTTTCCGATACCAACGTTCGAACTGGTAAATACCGATGAAACATTCTTCAATGGAGATGTAAATGGCATCAGGGCAAGGTCTTTGCGCGGCTGTACGCTTTTCCCTGGGGTTGAACCAAGATTTTATTATCGCTGCCATTGCACCCTGTGCCGCAAGCTGGCCGGGGTCGGCCATAATGTCGCCACGCTAGTCAAGGTTCCAGACTTTTGTTGAGAAGCAGAGCAGGATGCGATCACCTGTCAGCACAAACGTAGCGGGTAGAGAAACGATTTTTGCTCACGATGTGGTTCGACCGTGCCGAGTGCTATTCACTAGACGCCTTGCTTCTGGATCCCGCTTGGCCTTCCAGATGGCGAACTGGACATAGAGTGTGTTGAGATTTCTGCACCGATGACGCTATGCCACGGGATGAGCAACGCAAAAAAAACCGTTGCGTAGCGTCGGATTTACTTGAGTTTCTTCTACATGAACCAGATCAACAATGTTTGATTCGGGAAGTTGATCAGCATAGGGAAACAAGCGATCCAAGCATTTTCACACAGCCTGGGCCGATAACTATCTATTCATCGCTTAGCGGGATAATCCGCAGCTCATATTCGAACGACAAGCGGTCGTACTACTCACCGATTGATTGATCCAAATTAATGTACAGCCGGTTATGCATTGACCTGAATGCGATGTGCCAACAAACTTTTCTTCTCTTTTTTCTTTCTAGAGGTCTGCCTGATGCGTAAAGTATTATCTTTCGTTGTACTAAGCCTTCTTGTATCGCAGTACTCCTTCGCCAGCGAAACCAGCAACACGGCTATCGGTGGCGGTGTCGGTGGCGCCCTTGGTAGCGTCGTCGGTCAGGCTGTGGGAGGGAGCACTGGCGCTGCGATTGGAGCCGGCGTAGGTGGCGCGACTGGGGGCGCAATGACCGCGAAGAGTGGCAAGAAGACCGAGTCAGCTATTGGCGGGGGGCTCGGTGCAGCGGGTGGACAGGTAATCGGCAACAGTGTCGGTGGTTCCACCGGTGGCTTGATCGGCGCTGGACTGGGCGGCGCAGCAGGTGGTGCTATCGGCAACAATATGGCCGATGACAACGACCACCACGATTCCGATTACAAGCATAAAAATAAGTACAAGAATAAACATAGACACAAGCATGACGATTGATCTTGGATTCCGAGACTGAACATTGGACGCATTCTTTGAAAAGGGGGGGGACGTAGATTTCTCCCTATTGATCGGCTATCAGGCGGTGGCATTCATTTCTGCGTCTTACAGCAGCGACGTGATATCGCGGCATTGCCAAGCCACTCGCGGGCGCCAGGTTACTGGCGGTGCTTCCATTTGGTGTGCGTGCACCTACTTCGTGGGTATGCCGCTTTGCAGCACGAATATGCAGCCTAGCCCAATCAGGATGGCGCTGCTCACGCAAGGTACCAAACGTTGGAAGCCTGTCGCCGAGAATGGGCCGCGAAGTAGCGAAGCGCCTGGCACTGCCATCACGTCAGCCAGGGAAAAGACCAGGTTGACGAAGTTGCTAATCAACAGAAATTGCAGCCATACCGACGCGGCGCTGGTGGCATCGACGAATTGCGGTAGAAAGGTCAGAAAAAACAATGCCGTTTTCGGGTTGAGCACTTCCACTACCACGCTGTCGCGCAAAACCCCCAGCTTTCGTAGCGGCTCTGCCGTCACGGGTTGGCGACTATTGATGATCATCCCGCCCCCCAACCAGACCAGATAATCGACGCCGGCCAGGCGAATCACGTCGATCGCCATTGGTGCTGCCTGAAGCAGTGCGGATAGCCGACTGTCATTCTGGTGCCATCAGCACCGCGAGCGACATATTGATGAACTCTTCATTCTTGCTGATTGTGTCCAAAGCACCGCGTACGTTGCCGGCGACCTCCGCTGATCCGCGCTGTTCGACCCAGAGCGTGAGTTCCATGATTGCTGCTTCAAGAGCCAATTGATTTTGGTTGATTTTGAAGAGTACGGCAGGGAGTAAGTCTGCATTCGACATCGGGATACCTCCATAGAAAGAGGTCAGCGTAGCAGGCGGGTGTTATTCCTATTCGAGCCGCATGGGAGCTCAGGGCAATGCTCCTATGATAGAAACCAGGTCTCTGGGCGCAACAGCGTGGAGGCGAGTGAGACATCGCATCGGCTCAGTGGGCACTAGGCGATGCATGCATCAACTGAATCGGATGCTCGGCATTCAAGTTTGAGCAAACCGCCTCTGCCTCAGGCCTCGCTTTGAACACTCCATGCTTGCTAGCTGAGCCTCCCTCAACAAGATCGACGACCCTGTATCGCTTGCTGCCATCGTCCAGTGTGGTGGTCTCGATCACTCTGAATCTTGGGTGCATGGTTGCTTTCCGTGCATGAGATTGGTGTCCTACAAGTACCCGCAAAAGGAGACGACTTCAAGAACGGGACGGGCTTCAGCTGAGACAATTTATTACAGTGCAATGCACTCGCCTTTGCGGGAAGGCCGGCTCAGCAGTAGGTGGTGTGAGGATGCATTTTTCTTAAGGTCGCTGCTTCGGGCCGGCGGGCCCGGCTGAGTCAGCTTGAATGACGTCGGGGGCACTGACCAGAGACGGTAGTATGGTGCTGTCATCGATCAAACCGACCCTGCCTATTGAGCAACTGCTCGTTGTATCCCGCAAAACCAAACACCAATCAAGAACTTGCTGAGACGAAGGATTAGAGATGGAATGTACTTTTACCCTGACGTACCAATTGCTGTCTGACGACAAAGATATGGATGCGATTATGGATCGCTTGGCGGAAGCAGGCTGTGATGATGCTTTGGTTGGAGTCGGACAGCCAGGTCGCCTGGCATTGGAGTTTGTCCGTGAAGCAGCCTCTGCACATGACGCAATAGAGGGCGCCATAGAAGACCTGCGCCGAGCCTTACCTAACGCACGCTTGATCGAGGCAGCACTCGCTCTATGACTGACTGCGGTCGCCATACATTGCGCGGGTGGCACATGTGAGATTCGATAGGTGATGTGTTCGGCTGCGGAGCTAAAGCTACTTCGGCTATCGCTCTTTCGGGCTTTAGCCCGGCTCCACTTTACCTCCTCACGTTTGGTCGCCGTTGCTATGAGCCGGCAAGCAGTACCCGCCAGTAGATTCTCCGGGGCACGTTTACAGATCCGGATAATCATCAAGCTTAAGGCTAGGAGCGCCTCCGTCCTCCGGCTCGCGCTTGGGCGTATGTATCACTCCGGCTTCAGCATCTGCACGCATCTGGTCGAGCTCTTTGTGAAATGCCTTGTCCTGAACCGTGGGTTTGCTGGTGTATGGTTTTCGGTCAGGTACAGGCTGGGCTGCGTAAGTCGTTACCGCGTCTGGATCGTGCTGCAGCTTTTCTTGAACTTGCGATTCCAGCATTGCACGGAGCGCATCTTTGTCGGGACGGTTCAGCAATTTGTTACTCCTATTCGGGAGCCAGGCACTAGCCATTCGATTGGTACATTGAGCCGTTGGTAAGGGCAGGGCCGTTTATTTCGTGGTTGCATCGCAGATTGGCAGTTGCCCGGATTGCAGGTTAAAAATCCTGGTAAGCCTACCAAGCCTTGGCGGCAACCGTCTGTGATGAAAATGATGTCATAGCTACAGTCTTGGATGCAGCTTTCGAGATGACTGAAGTAACCAAACCCTCACCTGCCTTTTTTTGCATGGAGGCTCAGAGGGCAGCGAGCAATCGTTCGAGCTGTTCTCGCTCCCAGGCGCTCAACAGCTCGACAGGGTCAACTCCATCGCGCTCCCAGAGCTCAAGCGTCCCGATTCGGCCATCAGGCGACCTGCAGTAATCGCAGTAGTCCAGGGTGTCACAGTCATTGAAAAGCGTGAGCTGCCAGCCATCAATCTCCACGGGCATGAGGCCGTGGTAGATCTCGCTCCAGGACTGGATGGAGCTTCGCATCATGATGCGTTTGCCGAGCGCGACGTCCGTCAGCATCTGGTAGACCTCGCGGGCCGGTAGGAGAGGGGGCGTGTTCAAAGTGTTCTGCGCTCGCGTCGTCGCTTGCCCATAGCCAGGCTGCGGTATGAAGTGGCGTGAATGGAGAGGTCGCGCCTTCGGGCAAACCAGACCCGGCTAGCCTTACAAACTCGAAACCTATCACTCTGGCGACATCAGCACCGCAAGCGTCATGTTGATGAATTCCTCGTTCATGCTGATTGTGTCCAAAGCGCCACGAACGTTGCCGGCAACCTCTGTTGATCCACGCTGCTCAATCCACAGTGACAGCTCCATGATCGCAGCTTCAAGCGCTAACTGATTTTGATTGATCTTGAAGAGTAGGGAAGGGAGTAAGTCTGCGTTCGGCATTGTGATTCTTCCGTGAGTAAGCTCAAAAAATGCACGCTGTCGAGCAGGGCTCGTCTAGGAAACAGCATGAATATCGGATAAGTCAGGCCGTTTGAAATGGCTTTTTCCTGGCCGCATTGCGATCTGATCTGGCCTTTTCGTACGCCTTTTTCCTCTTTGTCGCTTCACCTATTAGATCGATAGCTACCTCGACATCACGTAGCAGTTGTTCAGGTGGTGGGATCGGCAGTTGACGTGCAGCGGGCGTATCGTGCGCTTCAATTGCCTCGCACGACCGGTCATAAATGTCGATCAATGTTTCCCACTCAGCTTGGGTGTGACCGATCACTGCTCCGAAGGACTCAACCGATACGACATCGCTAAAAGGCTGCACGGTATTGTTCATAAATTCTTCGCGAACAGCTCTTTCAATGGTGCCCCGTAATTTTCCGTATGCCCTTGTCACAGCCTGCGCGCTGTCGTCATTCATATACGTCCCCATAGTCTTTTGTATTTCTTGGGCAACCTCAGCGATGTCCTCCAAACGCATCTTGCAATTCATGGTTTCCCAGGTAAGACCGTCGACTATTTGGCCTGGCGCGTTATCCCAACGAACGGATTTGTAGCTAGCCTCGACTCCCGATTTTCGTTGAGCGGTGTTCAGCTCTGTGAGGAAAACCGCGTCATGGGTGAGCACAATGACTTGTCGTTCCTCTGCCAATAATGCGAGACGTTCTGCCATTTTCCGGCGGTAGCGGTGATCCAATGATGTCGACGGGTCATCGAATATGACGGCGGAGTGATGAGGCAACGAGCGGATTTCGGCCAAGAAGAGTGCCAGTGCAATTGCTCGTTGTTCCCCCTCGGAAAGCAGATGGTGAGCATCAAGATTGGAACCTTTTATTTTCAGTGTGACTTTGGTTGTGCCCGCACTCGTTCGCCCAGCGAGCTCAGGTTCAATGTCACGTCGATATCCTAGAAGCTGCAACTCGGCCGTCATAGCTTCGGCCAAAGCAGAAGTGACGTACAGCCTGGCGAGGTTCGTCATTTTTGTTGAGACACCGGTCGGACTTAGTGCTGCTAGGCACTTATCGAGATTTTGCCGCACGATGCTGTTTTGAACATATTGCTCAGCTTGTGGCAGCAACAATACGAACGCCTGACGAGCCCTGAGCTGCTTAAGCTCCTCCTGAAGTCGCGCTCGATTCTCCGGATCATCCGATTCGCGCAGCGTTTTGGCAGCTAATTTGTTTGCTTCTATTAACCGGCGTAACCGGATTTCCAGCCGATCGCCGTCAGGGAAGTCCGGAGCCGCCGGAGTCCAATCATTCGTTTCGACCGCCGTTTTCAGCCATGCTCTGCGTAACTGCCAGGCCTCACAAACTGCTACCAAATGAGCATGCTCATCCGGTGCTATTGCTATCAATTCGGCCAATGAGGGGGCGTCGAGCGGGGTAAAGCTTGCACTATTCAGTACAGTTAAAGCTGCTCGAAGTGCGTTCGCAGCAGCGGTTGCATTTGCCGCTGCATGCTCGTTGACGAAGGTTGAAAAATCTCGCATGCGCTGCTGTGCATCAGGGGCCAAAACTGTCTGACATAAAACGCATTTCGCTCCGTCCTCTGTGTGTGGAAACGGGTGCCTTGGGTACGCATCCGTAGTAGAAAAGCGTTCGGCGGCCTCAAAGAGTAATTTCCAAAGACCGTTTCCAGTTCCAGGAAGCGTTGCTTCATCCACCTCGCGTAAGTTTTTCTGTGCAGCCTGGTAGGCCGCCTCGGCATCTATGTTTTCATCATGAAGGCGCCTGAGAGTCTGAAGGGCTTCATCAGACACTAGGGCATAAGCTGACACTGCGTGCTGAGCGCCAACCTCCAGCCGCTCGGACTGTCTGTCCAAGGCTTGAGCCTTGGGTTCCGGGTTCATGTCTTGTAGGGTTTGTGCGAGTTGCTGCAAGCGGGTTTCGTCTTCTGCGCTCAATGTCCCTAGTGTTCTCATGACTTCGACGTCAGTCGCCACGCCCAATTCTTTAATGAGAGCACCCACCTCTGTCTCACCGCGTACAGGGTCAAACAGTCCAGCATTAAGGGCCACTGCGTCACGCTCAACTGTGATGATACGGTGCAGCTCTCGCTGTGCGAGTACAAGGCGATTCATTTGCCCCAAGCCATAGGGTAAAAAGACGGGCGTTCCTTCTTCTTCCACGTAATCCATAGCGCATGCCGCGTCATACACGGAGATCATGCTCAAATCTGAGTTTGAAGGCTCCCCCTGCGTCCACGTATTTTGCAGAGGACGGCCATCGACGAGGTAAGAAACATCCGCCGCTGGCACTCCTGCCTCACCGAATGCGTTGCAGCGGACATTGTCGCGTCGCCTAGCTCGACAGGTATTTTTGAGTAGCCTTGCGTACCCTGATTTACCGACACCATTTTCGCCGAACAACACGGTCAAACCATTAGGCTGCAGATCTACTCCACGCCCTGCTGGGAAGCCATTGATGTTAGACAGATTGGAGAGACCTAAAAGTTGGACAGTTGAACCACTTCCAATTCCTGCTACATGATCTTGAGTGAGTGGTGAGGCACGTTCGGGGGAAGCAGGCCCATTCCCATGAGCCTCTTTGATCATCGCAACCAGGCTATCAAGGTCGGCAGGACTTAGCGTGTCTTGGGTAAATAGCCGCCTGAGAGCATCTCTTTGCCAATCTTTAAGTTCGGCAGACCACACCAATAAATCATCGACCAGGCTCATGCATTTTCGCTCCATCCGTGGTGGAGCTTGGCGATAGGCCGTCCCCACAAACGCCATGAAGCATAGTCTACAGTTGATTGCTTCACTCACTTGCACCGATGGTTGGGCTAGCTCCGACCTAGTAGATATCGAAGATCAATGCCGACAAGACAGGCAACCTATTTTGAGCAACAGATCAGGCGCTCACCTGACGATTTCAATAGCTCTTTCAGATTCCCCACCTACGGCTGTACCAGCATGAAACGCTCCTGGCCCATCAGCGCAATCGCGTAGCGCACATGCAGACCACCTCGTTCCCAGACGAGCGTTTTGGAGATCCTGGCGTTAAGTATCTGCGCGTAGTAAGTACAGGCTTCGTCGAGATTCTTGACCAGTACATCTACGTGACTGAATTTCAGATCCATTTGCAGTCCTCCTGTTGAAACGGCGTCAATGGTAAACACGACATAGCGTTTTCCTCGATGCTTCGCTGATCGAACACGTTTATCCAAAGTCGTAGTGAAATACCAAAGCGACGCTGGTAATGTCTTGGCTACGTTCGTCTAACCATTAAGGGATGGAGGCGAAAATAGAAGCCCTGGAGCCGCGAACCTCCGGGGCTTTGTTTTTTCTACTCGGCAACCACTTAGCCAATCAACATATAGCTGCACAGCGGGCTGACGTGACTGGCTCCGACAGCGTGGTTTATCAGATCATGGCTGTAGGCGAAAACTGACTGTCGCCAGGTGTTATGGACGGCCTGAGACCACTCGGTGATGATCTGTGGTCATGTCCGTGATTGGGCCGACCAAGCCAAGGGTGGTTACTGCAGCGGCCCGCTTAGCCAGTGTCCCTGGCTTGCAGCTTTCGGATATGAGGCCATAAGTCTACTGGTGGTATGCACGGCTGCAAGGGCGTAGTTGCTGGTATCGCCGCGTATGTGTTGGTGAGCTGGGTATCCTAGCCATTTCGCGATGAGCTGAAGGTCGTGCGGCACGGGCAATAGTGTCGAAGCTCAACGCCATGTACAGCATGTCGACGAGCGTATAGGGTAGAGCGCTAATGCCCGGATATTGAGGACTGGCATGTATCAAGTCATAGGGATCACCAAGACCCTCGGGTACTTTGCTACCACATGCCTGGTCGTTTTCCTGGTGCTGCACTACAAAGACATGTCAGAGCTGTTGTCTGGGCCGTTAACCGATCTTCGTCGGCCTGTGACATCAGCAGTAGGAGTCGGCGCCGCCGTTTTCTACGTGCTGGGCCAAACTTTTGTGTTCGTATGGTTGTGCAAGCTGCCTTTTGTTCGCAAATTTTTCCCGCCCATCGACGGCGAATGGAACATGAAACTGCAATCCAATTGGGGGATTATGCAGAAATGGCTCGGGCAAGGCGACGGCTCTTCGCTCTACGTCGTTGAGGGAAAGGCCAAGATCAAGGCGCGTCTGTTCAGCGTAAAAATGGAGTTCATTTCGGACATCCCGTACTCCGAGTCCAAGACGATCAGCGTCTCCGTTCGACCCAGCGATCAGACTGGTATCCTTGAACTGAACTACATGTTCGTCAATTACACCCAGATCCCTGTGGCGACTGACACAAATACGCACACCGGTGCTGCTCGGGTCTTCGTCAAGGAATCGGGCGATGACATCATCATGGAAGGCACGTATTTCACCGACCGAAAGTGGACAGAGGGGCTCAACACGGCTGGGCAAGTCACATTTACCAGGGCTAAAGCCACCTGACTGATCGCCTCTGATGCAGCCCTGTTAAGCACGACGATGAGTCAAATGCACTACATGTAGTGTTTTTTATTTTTTGTTGATCTATATGTTGTGGCGTGGCACTGTGTCATCTCGCACGTGTCATCGAGCATGGTAGCTGACAGCCGGGAAGGACTGCACCCTTTGGAATACGTGGTTGGCGTAGGGTGGCAGTGACGAGATTCAGGAGCGCATAAGCGCTCGGTAGTCTTGATGTGAAGGTCAGCAATTGCTGGAGGCACCGTTCATTTAGCGCTTGAGCGGAGGCTTCATGCCAAATTTTAGTCCCTTGCTATTCACTACTACCGGGGAAGCCTGCTTCCTTGATGAACTCAACCTGGCTCCCGATGAGCTGGCTGAAATCGATGGGGCTCGTAACGATATCCGGGAGGCCTTGAAGGCTGACTTGCCTCGGGTGCTCCGTGAAAAAGGCCTGGAGGGTGAGATCTGTGAACCTCGGTTCTACATTCAGGGTTCGCGTGCCTACAAAACTCTCAACAGCCCCTGCACGACGCCACCTCAACAGTCTGATATCGACGATGGAGTGTACCTTCCGCTGAGTGTCATGCGCGAGGAGAACAGCCCCAAGCTTGCGATCACCTTGTTCTTTGACGCCGTTATCGACGTGCTTCGCCCGATGTGCGCCGACAAGGGGTGGCACACCGAAAGCAAGGACACCTGTGTACGGGTGACGATCTCCCCATATGCCCACATTGATCTTCCGTTATATGTGATCCCTGACACGCTTTTTTTGCTGATCAAATCCAGCATGGAAAACCGTGGCCATGCCGTATTCGACAGCGCGATCAACTCCGAGCGTGACAGCTGGAAGACCCTGCCCTCGAATAAAATACTGCTGGCTGATCGCGAGCAGGGCTGGCGTAAGTCCGACCCCATGGCGATGAAAAACTGGTTCAAGCGCGAGTGCCGGGAAAAGGGTGACCAACTCATCCGTGTCGTGCGTTACCTGAAGGCATTTCGCGACAAGCAATGGGAAGATAAAGGGCCAAGCTCGATCCTTCTGATGGCAGCAGCCTGCCCGCTGTTCGAATACTTCGACAAGCGCGATGACCATGCGCTTTTGAACGTAGTGAAGGGAATCCCGGATGCCCTGCGCAAGGGCGTTATGAGCCCCATTGACCCCGAGGCATCACTCACTGCTCACATGCCCAAGGAAGCGATTGCTGACGCCGTGGAGCTTTTCCAGGTCTTCGCGAATCACTTGGAAGGCGCCATCGATGCAACCGATGCACAAACTGCTTATCACTGGCTGCACAACATGCTGGGTGACCGTTTCCCGAATGCGCCTAATCGCATGAAGTCGAATCCTGAGAGCCTGCCGGCGTCCATGGCTGCAATTGCACCTCTCGCTGGCCCCGCAGAGCCTGTAAAGCGGACGAAGGCAGGCTGAACTCATGGACGCCATGCCCGAAGTGCTGCGCCACATGACCGGGTGGGGATTTACCAAGGTAGATCCTCAGCCGAACGCAGGGTGGCTTGTGATGGCCGGAGAATTGACGACGGCCACTCAGGGGACTGTCCAATGCGAAGTATGGATAGACCGCTCATTTGAGCGGCCTCTCAAACTATGGCTTACCGGGGTACCTAAGGCGCTCCCTAGGCTCGTGCCTCACCTTAGCCCAGATGGCTATCTCTGTTACGCCGCACCCGGTACCGAGGTCATCGATATCTACGATCCCGTAGGGCAAACCCGTACGTCCCTGCTTCAGGCCTCCGAGGTGCTTGAGCAGGTTCTGGCTGGAAAAATGAAGGAAGATCTGCAGGAAGAGTTCTTCGTCTATTGGGACGGCATCTACTGCTTCCATGACATTGAGCGGCGTACATCCGGTCTGGTCGAGATACTTCAACTATCGGACACCAAGATGTATGTGCTCACTGATGATGTCGCCCGAAGCCGACTCAAGTTTGCCCGTGCGGGTAGGGCAATCGAGGGGTTCCCGGCGCACGTTGCGATGATTACCTCCAGCGCAGCTCCAAGACCGCTGCAGGAGAACTGGCCGCCTAAAACGGTTGGTCAGATCCTTGACTGGCAACATGAAATGGATGACGCCTGCAAACGCAAAATACGCGATAAGATCATTACGGCATACCGCGAGGAGGCGGGCGGCATACTCATAGTTATCGAGTCTGAGAAAACGGGTTACAGCTACGGTTTTCTCGTGCATGACCTTCAGCGCAATCGTCCTGAAGACCAGCGCTCCACTGATCAGCGCCTGCCAATCTTCGACTGTCCTGTTGAGCCTCTGCAGATGCTCCGTCTGGATGACAGATACCTGAGCGAACGCAACATCCCAGGACAGACCACGTTATCAGGCAAGCGCACCGGATTGATCGGGTGCGGCACCATCGGCGGCTTTCTCGCCGAGATGCTCGTAAAAGCCGGCGCGGGAACGGGTGGGGGTGAGCTGCTGCTGATCGATAACGACATTTTGATGCCTCAGAACCTCGGACGGCATCGACTGGGCTTTAACTATCTGTTCCGCGACAAGGCGCCTGCACTGGCAGAAGAGCTCAGGATAGCCATGCCGACTGCCAACACGCGTGCCTTTGCAAGCGACGCCAAAGATGTGAATTTGGGTGGCCTGGATTTGATCATTGATGCCACGGGTGAGGAGTCGTTTGGCCATTGGCTTGCCAAGGCAGCGTCATGCCCAACCTTGCACGTTTGGATTGAGGGGGCGGGCGTCGCCGTGCGGTCGCTGATCAAGCAACGTACTGAGCAGGGTTGCTACCGATGCCTCACTGAGGCCAATAGCCGGGGCAGCCTGTTGTCGGTTGTTGGAGGCGTGCAGCCAATCTTCGCTGGGCAGGGGTGTGAAGGGCTCTACGTGCCGTTCCCTGCATCGGTGTCGATTCAGGCTGCGGCCCTGGCATTAGATACCGCACTGGCTTGGGTCGCGGGCAAACCTTGGCCCTCGCTCTCAACCCGGCTGACCGATCACAGCTACGAACCGGCAACCTCTGATTGCTCGCCGCTGCCTCATGCGGGATGCCCAGCATGTCGTTCGTGACGACCTGGGTTGTGCCCGGCACTCAGCAGTTGGTGTATCTGCATCAGCAGCCGTTAGACGTCTTCAGTCGGTACATTCAAGAGGGCTTCGACTCAAAGGAGGCTGGGGGTATATTGCTCGGTCACGTTCGCGGTGAGCATTTGGAGATTATCGAAGCGACCGAGCCTTCGCTCTGGGACAAGCGCTTCAGGTTTCTCTTTGAGCGCATGCCCTACTTTCATCACCGGCTGGCCATGAAGCGGTGGAAGGAGAGCAATGGCCTAGTGCGATACATCGGGGAGTGGCATACACACCCCCAGAATCATCCGACGCCGTCGTCAATTGATCTAAACGAGTGGAAGATCCTGGCTTCTGACCGGCGCGATGGCCGACCGCTGCTGGCTCTAATCGTGGGGTGCCAGGATTTACATGTCGAGTACATGTCCGGCACCGGTAAACGACGCATCCTTGAGCATGCTGACCTTAGTCACGCTAATGGGAATGCGCTGCCTAGATGAGACGAGTCGCGGCCTCAGGAAATGAAGCTTAATGTCTCGGTTGCAAGTTACAGTGAACGTGCAGTGGTTTAGGATTTGGTTGTGGGCTAAGGGTACTATCCAGTCGAAAATGGGCGGGCGCACTGTGCAAGCCCGATGACTAGCTGTGTTATACGAGCTTCACCGCTCGGTAATCGAAAAAAACGATGTGGCGCAGAATTCAGATAGGGCGTGCGTCCGAGCTGTCAAGGGCGAAAGTATCAGTCTATAGGGATCAGAGTGTGGATATGGCTGAGGAGTTTGTTCACTTATTGCGACAAATCAAGAACATGGCAGGTGCTGATTTTTCGGGTATCGGGCTGATAGTTTGTGATCCAGACGTCGATTTGCCGGTATTGCCGATGCGGCCAATGGCGGAGCTTCCAAAGGGAGTAGATGTTGTGGAGTCGTTGGTCAGCATTTCGCGAACGGAGAGCGATTTACATGACGGCTTCCATCTGCTGACGACTCAATACGACCTTTTCGCCGTAGCGCAGTATTTTTCACCGCCGATCCTAGAAAGCGTAGTTGTGAATGTGAATAGGAAATTTGGAGGGCGATATTTGGCTGCTCAGTTCGGATCAGCGATCAAAGGGGTCAAGCTATCAGGGATCGCCACAAAAGCGCAGGGGATTGCGGTATTCCAAAACGGCGTCGAAATTTACTACGAGAGTGTATGAATGTTCAGCGTTATTTCTCCATTAAAAACCATCAGTTTTATTCTCGCGGCTTATGCAGTCTGCGCAGGAATCGCCGTCTTTACAGTGAGTCATTTTCATTTGTCAAATAAGGAAGCGTATTCCGCTGTAGCAACAATTGCGACGGTGTATGACATATTACTACTATTGTTCGTTTACTTTGCTTGGCGAAAATTATGGAAGGCAGTTCCTTGGCTTAGCTCGCTGCTGTTCCCTGACCTGAACGGGGAATGGGAGATGATTATTTTTTACCAGTCGCCTGAGAATAACGGCATAGCGAAGGCTAAAGCGACGATTAGGCAGACGTTTTTGTCAATCAGCATTGAGGTTGATGCAGATGGGTCAGACTCGGAAACTCTAAGCGTTCAGCAAAAAAAAGATCCTGAGTCAGGCCGGCCTTTACTTTACTACGTCTTCAGGGTGGTACCCAAAATGCGTAATGGCCAGGATACACGTGCATATGAGGGGGCTGCGATTCTGAAATTTTTTGAGGGGCGCTCTGAAAAACTCTCTGGTAACTACTTCACTAACCGAAATACTCAAGGTCATTACGAATTGACGCGTGCTTAAAAAAATATGGTTGTGGGGCATGGTGGCCTAATGAACGCACCTATCATCGCTGCCGGTATAGCGTAATAAGTCATTTTCACGGCTTCAGGGGGACAACACATGTATCAACTGGTTGGAATAGGGAAGACGCTAACCATCTTCGCCATAGGCTGCAACCATTAAGCCCTTCTACCTAGTGCGCGCAATCTCAGTAAGCGCTACTACTGGGAGGTCAAATCGGATTAGAACGTTATCTGATTGGCGAAGCGTATGATCTTCACCGTCAAGCACGAGGTTTACGCTGTCACTCGCTAAATCACCAACGTTCGTAACGAAGCCAAGCCGGCCTGTTACTGGAGCATGAAGCTCGTAGGCAACCCCCCGATCGTCGACGCAAGAGATACCTGCAATGTCGATAAAGCCGTAGCTTTTATCGTCAGAAAGCCCTTTTCCTTTCCCCACGAATCGACATCCGTCGCCTCGAAAAATTGTATCCATCGCAAAAGGCTTAAAGGGGCTCACCAGAGAAAAAAGGAAGTATCTTTCAGTAATCGCGCTAGCATCACCCAATGGGGCGCGGGTCATTACTTTGGCGACCACAGTCTCACTGCTGGGCTTAGTGTACTTGACTCCTTCCACAGAGGCCGACTCGATCACGTCCATGAGTGAGGTTTTCGGTGAGTGAATCCTGCGCCAGATATCACTTGGAGTAATGGAATACCATCCCAGCAATGTGACGATACCGGAAACTAGTCCGATCACTGCAACGCTACGCCCAAACAATTTGAAAGAGCGATGCTCTACACAAAAGAACCACCAATCTCCCTTTCTCCTGCATCGCCCATTGCCACGGGTTCTCCCTAAGCATCGCCTCATTTGCATTCTGTACACTCCGCAACGACATTGATTCAATCGTACTGCTCAAGAACAGAGCGTACTGCATTTGTTTGCGGGCATCAGCAACGTCTGCGTGCGACGACCTCGTACTGCAGATGGAGATGTTGCTTTTTCGGTCGCTTGGGCCCGGCTCAGGCAGTGAAGAGAGCTCATCATAATCTGTTCTTACGAAAAATATTTCTCTTCTACGTTAAAGTCTGCCCTTAACCCGTCCGATTAGATTTTAAGAGCATATTTAATGGCGGTGTTTTGTGAGCAAACATGACGGGCAGTCAGAAGTATTCCTTGCGACTCGCAATCTCACATGCTGGCGAGAGCGTGAATACAACGACCAATATCCCTGCAAAATATCAAGTTGTCAGGGAGTTAACAGTGTTGATATTAATTTAGATGTCGTATCTATAAGGCTTGCTAACGCCGTAGCTGAAGAGATCGCACGCTGTATTTACGATGCTGTCCTCGTGACGGTGGGAAACAAGGCGGGTTTTCTACCAACACCTGCCAAGCGCACCAGTAAGCTTGAAAGGAAGTTTTGTAATAGAGCGCCGGGATGCTGGAGCTATACAGCTGACGGAAGATTCAACTGCTCGGAAACAGAGGATGAAATCTATTTTGGTGAGTTTTCAAGCCGTGTGGACGATGTAACTGGGGGAGTGGGTGTCTACACAATTGATGACGGTGGAATAGAGCTCGTCTTCGACTTTATGTGCTATTCGTTCAGCATGGTTGATGCAGTTTGGCTAGCTAACTCTTTGATGGAAGCCGTAGGGAGTGAGCCGCTGGACGTATTGGAAACCACTAGCGTGAGTCGCAGGTCAATGGGGGATGAATTCAGACGGATATAGACCAAGAGACAAAAGCCGCGATATTCCGGCCAGGCCAGCCAGCGTCGAGCGTGCCTGGAGATGCTGTCTCTGAAAACCAAGAGACCGATCACGTGATATTCAAGTCCTCGACCGCAAACACTGCTCGGCAGGAGATCAATCCGCATAAAACCAAGAGACAAATGCCACGATACTCCAGCCGGCCCGTGCTGGTGGGTGTCCCGAGTGGCCGTCGCTGAAGGCCAAGAGACAAACCACGGGATATCCAAGCCTACTGCGCCGTAAAGCCCGACAGTCAGAGATCGATCAGTAGAAAACCAAGAGACAAAGGCCGCGATATTCAGCACATCGCCCGTATCCACAGCTCAAAACTATCGGCCCTTCGGGCTTCTAGCCAGGTTTGACTTCGCTTTCCGCTAAAGAGAAATCAGGGAAAATATCCTGTGCAAACCAGAGCGGGAGGCCTACCTGCACCGTATGGAGATTAGCTGCCGCGCTCACCGCAATGCCAACATTAATCAACCTGCTGAGCTGATCGGATGCTTCGCTAGGGTGAAGCCCGGTAAAGGTTTCGAACTCTACGCGAGGAAGTGCGCCCTGGATCAGCAATGAAAGATATGCCGGCGCTGTTTGCGGTCTGATTCCTGCCTCTGCTAGCCACGAGTTCGATCTGAATACATGCATAACTGCCTCCCGAAGCCGTCCTCGATTCAGCGCAGCAGTCATGTAATCCAATTCTCCAAGGCAAACCTCAAGCATGAATTCAATGAAACTGAGAGTGGATTTACCTGTCGGTTGGATACCACCAATAGACTCGCTCACTCGCGTGCGATGAGTCGGAGCCAAAGCGTGATATTCCTCGTGCCGACGGGCAAGGCCACGAGCAAGCGACCACAGGTGGGGATGCAACCCGAGCTGAGCCAAATGCTGGTGAATGATCGCCCTCGCGATAGCTCCTTTAGCATCGGGAAGCGCTTGAGTTTGGAGAACGTGAAAGTGGTGGGCTAGCACCGCAACGATACGTCGACGAAGCTCAGGTACTTTCATCAGCGTGGACTGCTTGTTCGCTGAGCTAAATGCATCCTTCAGAACTTTTGGCTCAGTGTGGTACCCGTCGATGATCCTTGAAAAATGGGCGTCAGAGTCCATCAGCAGGTTGCTTAAGCAGGCAGCGGTTTCAGGTGAAATCATGCCGGCCAGGAAAGCTGCCTTCGTCACCAGCAAGTCTGCGCTCGCCAGTAATGGCGGAGGAATCGAGTCGGGGAGGGCCGGGTTTGAGACATTCATGGCGCTGACACTATCCGTGCTTGAAGCGCTTGTCATGCAACAAGTGTAGATTTCTAAACGAGCGAAGCGGTGCGTACCATATCGTGGAAGTCACGAAAGCTCACAAGCTAGGATGAACTCACTACCTCTCGATATCGCGTCTTCCAGCGTCTGACAGATCCTACGTGGCGGGCAATGAAGATGTCGCTGGTTCGGGCCACCTAGCCCGGCTCGGTGGTAGATTTTTCAGATGGAGGTGAAAGTGCTGTCATCGATCAAGGAATACCAACCAGGGCCCCAAATCCCACCGAGCATTTGGATGACACTCGGACTGCCGTCACGCGGCACCAGACTTCATGACCTGGTTCGTGAAGGACTGCCTTTCGAATACCTCGGGCGGATAGCGAGCTTTTTGCAGGTGCAGCGAGGGGTTGTCTCCAAAGCTATTTGCATGTCTCCCACAACGATGGCCCGGAGGGAGAGGGTAGGACGGTTCAACGCCATAGAAAGCGACCGACTCGTCGCATTGGTAGCTGTCTTTGAGAAAGCCCTTTCCCTGTTCGAAAACGATGTAGCCGCTGCAACGGAATGGATGAGTACGCCGGTTCGTGGACTTGGTTCGAAGCGTCCTCTGGATATGATGAGGACGAGGGTGGAAACGGAGGCCGTCATCGACCTTATCGGTCGACTGGAGAGGGCGGTGCTCGTGTGAGACTCGTCAGGCCAGCGCCTAACGCATCTCTCTATGTGCCGCGAGGTGCTGCATTTCGACTGTCCATAGTCGTAAAAACCGACGCCAATCTCTCGCATAGCTACCCTGGTGTAAACGGGTAGACCCAGTACTCGCTTCTTCGAAACGCGTCTTCCACGGTTCTGGTATGTGCTCGTCAAGCACGACGACAAAATGGGATCCGCTGACACCCACGATTTCAGTTTCTGGAACGCACTCTTGTAACTCCTCAATCGACATGGCTACTGCATCGCCAATGGGGTCATCTCGATCTTCGCGCTCAATTTCATCAAGAATCGCCAGGTACTGAATCGCTCGATCAGATCCAGGCTGCAGCCTTTCTAAATCCCACAAGGCGTAGCGTCGTTTCCTTTCACGTTGCCAGAGACGATTCGTCATCATTTTTGTCCGCTATTCCAGGTCTCAGTGAGCTCGTCTATTCGATCCGAAATTTGAGGCTCTTTCGATAGGACGAGGCAGCGCGTGTTGCCGACAAATTCTTCTATCAGGTACACAGCGTCGCCGACATCCAGTTCGAGCTCCTGCAACGCCTCATCGGGAATTCGAATCGCGCCGTCACCATCCCATTCTTCGATGATGATTTTCATAGGTGGTTTTCTCACGTGTGGTTTCCTTTACTTCTGATCCTACAAGCCATTCAACGCCCGTAAAATCTCTGAGTCACGTCTTACAGATCCGGATAATCATCAAGCTTAAGGCTGGGCTCAACCCCGTCCTCCGGTTCACGCTTGGGCGTATGTATCACTCCAGCTTCAGCATCTGCTCGCATTTGCTCGAGCTCTTTGTGAAAAGCCTTGTCTTGAACCGTGGGTTTGCTGGTGTACGGTTTGCGCTCTGGTTCAGGCTTGGCGGCATAGGTCGTTACTGCGTCTGGATCGCGCTGCAGCTTCTCTTGAACTTGCGATTCCAGCATCGCACGGAGGGCGTCTTTATCGGGACGGTTAAGCAATTTTTTACTCCTGATTGGTGGCCAGCGATTGGCTTATTGAATGGTGAAAACGCTACTTTCTGATCCCGTTGACGATAGTTAGTATGCCGATTATCGGGTGCATCAACAGGCACTTATGCAGGCGGATCGGTTCATCGATAAGGTCGGCAGCATCCTGACGAAGATGAGCGCTTGCAGCTCTGTATCCTTGACTACCTTCGGCTTCAAAGTGAGTTGGCCAACAAGGACTACGCGTCAACCGGTGAGATTACAAGCCACTTGGCGGATCGCGGGTTTGGTGATCTTAGTGAGCAGAAAATCAGGTCGAGTGGTATCGCAAAACTTCGCGATTCCGATGTGATTATCACGAATGTGTAAGTGGTGATACGATTATGACCCGAGCTGCCGGAATCCATTGCCCCATTCGAATACTCAGGCAACGATGGCTAGCGCGGGATTTCAGAGGGTGGGTATGGGGGGCAGTCAAAATCAGCCGGCTGGGTCAACTTTCAATCAGCGCCAACAACCCGATCTCTGGCTTGCTCGCGGTCTGATCTGTTGTCTCGACAAACGAGTCCTATCAATCGACCGAACCACTTCATGCCGCAGTCCTGATTTGGTGTTCCGTGGCAGCATTTTCAGCGATGTGCAGGATATGTTAAATGATTGAGCGAGTAGCAGCGAGATATTGGACAATTTGCTCGAGTCCCGTTCTGCATGCGATGAGATCACGTGGTCGACCACTCAGACCACGATTCTTGCTGCTTATCCAGATCTTTGCATTTTGCTCGGTTCCTACAAGCGCGAGCAATGACTGATACAACTCAACCAAGAGCATGCCTCGGCTCCGCGCTTCGGTGCTAGGTTCAAGCAGTTCATGTCCGTGACGCAGACGCAGCACAGTGGAAACCTGCTCGCCCAAGACAGCTGCCAGATCAGTGTCATCAAGCCCCAACCCTTCTCCGGCTCGGATAAAAGCTTTGCCAAGTACAGCGTTTTCAGCGCTCGATGTGACTGATTTCATGCTCCACCATATCTGTGATGACTGGTCTGTGATGACCGAATTTATCAATCCTTCTCCATCGACCAGTATGGCCTCTTCTGACCGACGACTAAATTGATCCTTCAATGTTCTGAATTACTCCACTCGTGAACGGCTCCAGCAGCCATGCAATCAATGGTCTGTAAGGTAATTTTGTGCTTTGTAACACTGCTTACGTTACAGCGCACAAAGCTACGTTACAGACTCCAGAAGGCGAGGGGGGAGGCAGGCAAGCGGAGCGCGCAGGCGTGCGGATGGAAGCCCGAAGGGCCAAGACCAACGCCTTGCGCGTGGGCTTGGTTTACGACAGCCATCTCCGACCAGGGGCACGCCCAAAACAATGGCCTCTCAGCTAGAAGCCTTATCAAAGGCCCTCGCCCAGAGGCGCATGGCGTTGTCTTTGGCTATTACAGCGAAATCAACTCTTGGGAGTGCGATGACATGCCATCCTACTGCCGCCGCCATGTGCGGGGCTTAAACAACCATTACTTACCAGCCCGCATAATGAGTAACCATGTGGCCCCAGGCTGAGAGCGCCGGCCCATTTCTGCGAAGAATATTCATTGCCTCGGCGGCAGGAATTTTCGTCGGACAGCCCCCAATCAGATATGTCTTGTCTTTGCCCTGGTTGTACAAGTGCATGATCGTTAAAACCATGATCTGTTGCAGCGGCGACATTGCGCGATAGCTTTTGCGCATTGCTTTCAAGTATTCAGGGACGGGCTCTTCTCCGTCAGCCCAATCGAAGCCGCGAGGCCGCAAGTTGTAATGGCTGCCTTGGCTACCATAGGCGCGTTCGACGTGCTCAAAACAACCCTCAAGCGAGTAAGCCTCTACGATTCCCCACACTGCTTGCCCAAAAATATTTCCGCGCTCTGATGCACTGGAGAACGTAGGCATGGAAGCTCCGCAAACCATCGACAGCGCCGTAAGCTCAGCACCGTCCATGCAAGGCGCTTTATCCACCATATCGACCAACGCCCAGTTGGGAAAACGGCCAGCAGCGAACGTAGGGTTAACTGCCGCGTAGGCAGCACTCAACATGCTGGGGACAAGGGTGGAAACGAACGCTGTCTTCGATCTTATCGGCCAGCTGGAGAAGGGAGTTCTGATGTGATATCCGTCAGGCGCCTTATTTGATCGGCTCCAGCACCCTGAAACTCTCTGACGACCCTGAGACTCAAGAGTAGGCTTTAACGTATTTCCCTATGCGCTGCGAGGTGTTGCACCTCGGCCGTCCATAGTCTTAAAAAACGGCGCCAATCTCTCGCATAACAGCCCTGTCGTAAACGGGTAGACCCGATGCTCGCTTCTTCGAAACGCGTCTTCCAAGGCTCTGGTATGTGCTCGTCAAGCACGACGACGAAGTGGGATCCGCTGACTCCCTCAATCTCGGTTTCTGGGACACATTCTCGTAGCTCTTCAACCGACATGGCGACTGCATCGCCAATGGGGTCATCTCGATCTTGGCGCTCAATTTCATCAAGAATCGCAAGGTACTGAACCGCTCGATCAGATCCAGGTTGTAGCCTTTCTAAATCCCACAGTGCATAGCGACGTTTGCGCTCCCGCTGCCACAGGCCATTTACATCACTCATCAATATTTCTCTGCAGGAGTGGATCGTACCTTCCACAAACCAAATAAAGTCAAGGAGGTGGGGATGTCCTAGGAGACAGGCTTATTAAGCCATTGAGACCTTGATCTCCATTTCGCCTACCTCTAATTCCTTAAACAGCCCTGGAGGTACGTCGACGATGAGGTCACCATTTCATCCCCTAGATCTTAAAGTATAGATGTCCAGCGCTTGCTTTCGATCATTTTTGTCGGCCTCACATACCATAGTGGTTCAAAGAAGCACATTGGGATTGAGTCATATCGCCGCCCATTCTGGTGGGCCCGGCTGACTGACTCAGGCGAGCACCTTAATAACTATCGTATAGGCCTTTGTGCTACCTCCTCGCGTTGAAATGCGGCAAGGCTTCAAGCACGGAAGGACACGCAGGAGAACCGAAGCTCTCCGCCTGCAGTGGCCTTGATGTTACCCGTACGTTTCTAGCGCTTCATGAATGTTTAGTGCGTCTTCGTGGATGGTTTCATGGGTTATACCCTTGTTCGCCATGATCAGATACCGTGCAAGAACAAGATAATGGTTGTAAGTGGTACTAGGGTCTTCGTGGCCCATCTGATTCATGATCACCTGGGTGAGTGCGATGTGCATCACTTCAGCGTTCTTCTCTAGAATTTTTTCACCGTTATGATGCTGAACCATCATCATGGTTGGCCACCATTTTCTGGCATGGTAGAAAATATTCTTAATACCGAAGCTAGGGTCATTGGCAATGGCAAGTCTCTTAGCATAATTAGTCGCGTTCGCTATCATACTTTGAGTTACCGGAGCACCTTCCGAGGTCAGGAACAGAATCGACAGAGGGCATTTTTTACCGTACTTTTCACGATACAGCTTGGCTCGAGCGGGATACTCCGTTTTGATATAATCATCATAGAGAAGCTGAAGAGCATAACTAGGAATAATGATATCTCTGAGTTTGTTGCCTTTGCCCAAGACTTCATATGAAAACGACTTTGATTCTCTGTCCATTTCGTTATAAGGTAAAATATGGCGGTTTTTACCATTGCCCATATAGGGGAATTTTACTAACTCCATCGGACGCATTGCTGTAGCTAAGGCAAATTTAAATAGAGTTGCGTAGACTTTGTCTGGATATGCTGCTAGTAAAGTCTTGACTTCGCTGTGTTTGATGAGGTGTACCGCTTTTTTCTGTCTTGCTTGTTTGTCCAGTACTCGAATGGGGTCTGTGTCAACGGCGTGTTTGGTCTTCTTTGCTATGTAGCTAAGCAAGCGTCTGTCCTTGAAGTTGGCAGTCCAAGTCTTCAGGGCGATTTTTACGCTGGTAGGTATGCCTTCGTCGACCAACCACCTAAAAAAGTAAAGTACTACGCATGCATCGTTGAATATTGTCTCGGAGGTGGGGTGTGTGCTGGCTTTGTTAACCCTTATCAATTGTCTATATATTTGCCACTGTCGAAGCTCAGTGTTGGTTACGTGAAGATGGTAGTCGCCAGGCTCTACGGATTTAAAGCGCTCGTGGCTAGAGAGGAATCTATAGAATTGAGCAATTAATGTTGCATATCTTTTTGATGTCTGCAGCGAAGAGCGGCTTTTGTTGTAGAGGTATAGGTTTGGGATGCTTACCAGTACTTTTTTGCCTTTTTGCTCTGCTAGTAGAACGTAGTGCTCGACACCGGTCTCGAGCATTATGCTGTGGTACTTTATGGGCTTAATTTCGAACGAGATCATTAGTCACCTTGTTTGATTCTTGTTAGTTGAATAGAATCAAACCCCCAATCCATTAAAGGTATTTTTGCTGTGTCTGCATCTTGCAGTTCTTCCGTCGGCACATCTCTGAAACTAAACTGACGCTTTGCTGATATGATGGCATCTGATGAGCTGTAAGGAATTTGAATAGATATCGAAGCAGCGGGTTGGAGGTCTTTGATGACAAGCTGAATCTCTTGGCGGTTATAGAGAGGTAGTTGAAGAATGATGAGAATATGGTTTTCTTGTGGGTGGATTTTTGAGCAGAACAAGCTGAAATCCGAAATGTAGCGTTCTTGAAAAATTATAATGTCAGCATTTTGAGGAGTTGGCAGAGATTTGATCGTTTTTATGGCTTTTTGAATCTCAGCATCTTTAGCGTCTTCATATGCGACAAAGTCATTTGATGATGCATAGGCTCTTCTCGCTGCTTTGAGATCAAGCTCCAGTGGGATGAAATTCTTTGTCGATTTTGACGGGCGGTCAGCTCTATTTGAATTAGGCGAGGACACAGCGTCCGCCACCATCTTTGTATTGCTCACCTCAAGCTCACTCACCCGCTTGATTAGGTAAGCGTTGTGATTGTTTTGATTAACGAGAGTTGCGCTAATCTGGCCAGACTCGTACACCATGATGTCATTATTCATCAGTGACGTAATATGGTTTTCAATGGCTTTTTCGAGTTCAGCTTTATGGGCTAAATTTGCCTTGATTATCTCCTGCTCCAGTTGGCTGATTTTTTCTTCTCTATTTTCAAGTAGCTCACTAAGAGAGGCGCCATCATCTACTAATAGTCTGGCAACAGACTGTTTGCCAGTCGCATACTCTTTCAGATCACCGTAATAACGGTTAAATGCTTGTCGGGTAATTCCGGCAAGGTCGGAAAGTTTACCAATAGGCAGCTTGCTCATACCTTTATCTAACTGATGCTGCTTAATGATGCCAATCAGCTTGTTGCGGGTATCCTGGCTACTCATATTTGGGCTTCCATTGACGGAATCAGCTGATAAGACTTATCGTTTTTCAACGCTTTCAAATGCCTTGAGTTCTCCAAGACCTTCTGCCGGAGCATCGCCTTCGAGGTCTCGGACAGTGTTTCGCTAGCATTGTCCAGCATGTGCTGATAGAAGTTAGTATTGTCCTCAAGCGCTTTTGCAGCTTTACCCACGATCACTGCGTGCGGGCACGCCGTATTGCAGAAAAGGGGATCCGGGAGTGTGCTCTTCACGACACCCTTGCGATGGGCCAAGCATGGCGGGAGCGCAGGCGAGGAGTAGAGTTCGGTGCTAACGCAATAGCTGCCCACCGCAGTGCGGTAGATGAACAAAGGCTCACCAGACGAAAGCAAGTGGCTGACATAGGTGAAAATGGTCACCCTGAGTTGCTTCCCGCTAAACGCATCTGGGCGCGCAGTAATTTTATCGACAAGTCGTCGTGCACTTTCACCTGAAGAGCCGGAAGTTTTAACCGAGGTGATGATATCGGTAAAATCTTCGATGTAGTTCTGCTCAATCGCATGGGCAACACTTTGTACGATGTAAGGGTTGCGTCCAATGTACCGAAGCGTCATCGCATAACTGGCATGTCCAAAAAGCAGCCTGATGATGTCAATATTTCGCTCGCTTCGGTTGATCAAAATCTCCGCAATCGTTTTCCGGAAGCGATGAGTGTGGATGCGTTCAATACCAAGAAGCTCTTCAAGCTCATCAGTGATCCGCTCAACTCGCACCGATGATTGACGTTTAACTTTCTTGGTGCTGCGGTTAGACTGGAACAGATAACCTTCGCGCTCAAGCCCATAAATCGATCTGAGTTGTTTGTACTCTTTGATCTTTTTTCCGATGAATTTAGGGAGCGGAATGAAGCTGGTGTCTCCCTTGTAGTTAGGGTCTTGGCTAGTCTTGAAACGAGTGATCTGGAGCTTGAAACGGCCACTCTTCGATTCTATAACGTGCTCGAACTTTAGGGTCTCAAGTTCGCTAGCCCGCAATCCAGTAACGAGAGCTACTAGAATGTACAGCGCTCCTCTTACCGAATCGATGGCGCTTTTGTAGCTGCGAAGCCATGAGTAAGTCCAAGAGCGATTGATGTCATATTTTTTTTTGGTAACTGATAGGATCGGCGTACCGTCTGCTTCAAGATTCAGGGCATCTTCTAGTTCCGGATCCTCCTTGTAGCGTTTAAGGTGCTTCTTTTTCAGGTCGGTGAGGTTCTTGTTTACCAGAAAATCCTTCGCTTGCAGAAGTAAAGGAATTGCCTTGTCCGTCCAAAAAAAAGCATATTCGGCCATTTTCTTGAGTTCAGGTTCGGTGAACGGAATCCAAGTGGAAAGCGAGCCGGTAAAATGACGGATCACATCCTTTCGTCGTTCTGGGGTGTCAACGGCATTAGCTGAGACAGAAATTCTGTGCTCAACCGGAATTAGTTGCTGTGCGCTTAGCGAAAGCCAAAAACGAAGGTGGTGAAAAAGATAATGATAATGTGTAAATGCCGGTGACTCTTTAGCCCTGTTTAGAGCGTTGATTAAGAGTTTCGGGGTCACGAAGGACAGAGACTCGGCATCACCAATTAGATGATTATCTTGAAAGACGTATTTCTCCAAGATCCGAAAATTTGAGCTGTGGTTTTTGGTTGTGGAATAGGCTCGAATACCGCCAAAAGGAGCGAACTCAGGAATCAAGTGATAAATGAACGATTTTTTGATCGAGGTAACATGATGGGACAAGCCTTCGAAAGATACGCGTGTGGCTGTCCCATATTTATCTTTGAAAATTACCCAGCTTGAGTCGCTGTACTTCGAATAATTCGAAACTGGAAAATCACCTTCTGGGCTCACCTCAAGCTTTTTAAGAAGCGAGCTTTGGGTTTGTTTTACGGTTCCGCCTGTTTCTTGGAGAAGACGCTCAAGCTCTTGCTCTGCCGCATCGTGGAGATCATCCTGAAAATCTTTATCAAGCACATCTTCGAGGATGGCAAGCTCGGCTTCGCTGAGTATTGCGGCTTTACGTGTCATTCCTTGTCTTCCTCTTCAAGAATTACTTGGAGAAAATTCAGGTCTCTGGGTAGTAGCGGAGTGTTGCGGCGTTGATAGCGAGACGCCTCTTTGATCGCTCGGTCATCCTCCCAATTGTCCAAAATCGAGTCGATTTTCGAGAGTTCGATCTCGAGGTCATTGCTGTAATCGGACGAGGAGGGCGGCTGATCATCCACCAGTTCAACGACGTGAATTCTGCGTTCCATTAAATATGGTAACGAATCCTCAAACATATATGCTTGGGTACAGAAAATGCATTTGCTAACGACGTAGCACTTTTGGCCCGGCTGAACTCGCGACCTTGCACCGTGCCACGTTGGTTGTTTTTGGTTTGAACATGCCCAAAGCGGTTTCTCCATACCTGGAATATGGAACACTTTGAATGGAAGATTTACAGCCTCTTGTGCAGGGGTGCCCAGCATCCCCTCAAACTTTCCATCGTACATGAGGGCAACAATCGACTCCAATTCGGACTCCAGGCGATCATAACGCTCCATCTGAGCATGCGCAGAGTTGTCGTAATGGATGTCGGTAGTGCTCGGGCTATTGTGCCCTAAGAACAGAGCAAGGAACCCATGCGAAATATCTCCAGATTGTTTCCTGCGTTTAACCCACGTAGGTCTCAGCCTAAGTGTGAGATCTTTAGCGCTGGTCAATTTTTCGCCATCTTCAAAAATTTCATATTTTTTGAGAAACTGTTTGATTCCCTGCAGGAACGCTTTGTCATTAGAGGCAGATGTGTGCCGGCCACCTTTGCTCACCCAGTCGGCATAAAAGCGAATGCATAGGAATGCTGAGTTGTAATGATCCTTAGTTTTTCCGTGGTTTATGTAATCCAATGCGTACGGTTTAAGTGGCGCTGAAAGATTATTTGCTAATGCAAACAAATTCCAAGCTGAATATTTGTCCGAGCGAGTGCTTGCGGCGATGACTTCCTTGGGCGCGTGGTAAGGTTTACCTACTCCCTGACTTCTGTTCTTCTCTGATTGTAATACCACGTGCTCTTCGTTCATTGCACCAGTCAAAGCGTGCTCATAGTTTTCAGGATCCAATGCTAGAACGGTTTCTTTGTTCCAATTGGTTTGGAGCATGATGAACTGAATAAGGCAGGACATGTCGAGCATGCTAGGGTAGTACATGCCCAAAAGATCATCCCATATAGGAAGCTGTTCTGGAATGCTGGCTTGAAAGTCTCCTCGCCACCTGAATATTAACAGCTGTACCACATCATTGCAGTGCGCCAAGGAGGAAATGTCATTGAAGGCGTAATTAGAGCCAATGTCGCATAGCTTCATATTAAATGGATAACCATTATCAAGAAGCGTCTTTAGAGTTCGAGCCGGATCAGGTTTAAAGCTCAATATTTTCCTTCCTGCAAAAGGATTTACAGGGTTTAAGAGCTTGAATTCCTCCCCGCGATTATTGAACTCAGCGAGTATTTTTTTTCGACCATCCGGAAGTGACGCAAATGTGCGCAAAAGTACGTCTGTGGATTGAGAGGCTCGACTGAGTAGCGTCCTGCCCGTAATTTTAATATTGTTTTCTTCGCAATACTGCAACCATTGAAAAATGCTAGCGCGAGAATGGTCTTTAGCAATCGCGCTATATACCTCGTTGTACGTGTATGCGGTCGCGTTATGCACCTCTTCTCGGAAACTTATCTTTTTATAGAGGAGATTGATATGGGATGTGAATGCGCTCTCGAGCGCCGCATCAGCCTCATCATTTAGTGGGGCTCTAGGCTGGTTTTTGGCTTTAATAACGTATGGCAAAAGCAGGCCGGGGATGGCCTCTGTAAGCGAGGCAGCATTATTTAAAGCGGTTTTTAAGACGCCAGCATTACTTATCGGTTCATTATTTTCAAGCAGATATCTCTGGAAGTTATTGAACACCTCATTGCTGATGTCTGCAACCTTGTTGATTTGCAGTAACTCCGGGCGAGATGAGTTATACCCTTGCGCAAAATCGAAGAAGATCCAAATCGCTCTACGAAGGCTGCTCGCAGAAACGCGTGTCCTCACCGGGCAATACTTCAAAAACACCAAATGAAGGCCGATACAGATAGCCTTGCTGATGCTGTAAAAAGCGTGTCCTTGGTAAGTGCATTCGACTTCATGATTGTCCGAAGTCAAGGCAGTGTCATGCACTACTTCTTTGGTTTTAAATAGATGTTTCACTATTAGTCCCGGTCTTTTATTTTTTCGGACAGGGATTTCCAGGCTCTGTCTAGGGCTTCCTGGTATTCTTTCAAGGTGCCATTGTTTTTGATGACAATGTCGGTTGGCTGCACTTCAATGCCGAACTCGGACGAATGCGTGTTAACTGGTTCTGCATTGTCCCTCACAATGTGCCAGATCGCACCATCTAGACTTCTGATATAGGCAGCCTCGTTCTCGAAGCGAATATCTTTGATGATGATGATGTTCTTGCCGTCAGTATCAAGGGTCGGTTTATTAATATATGCCGTATCATTTATTTTCTGAGGCGAAGTGGAGTCTCTGCGTTCACAAAAGTCGGGGAAGTCTTGCAATGCTTTAGATTTAACCAAGCCTATCACTTCGGCAGGCGTCATATTCCAAAACTGGTCGGTTTCATTCGTCGCACCTGCATCCCAGCACTGTTCGTCGCTGAGATTGAAAAACGCTTTGGCACCGAGAATGAAAGGCAGTTCTGGGTGCGAAAGCTGTGCAGCGGTGAGGGGATAGATCGCCTCAGGGGCATAGATCTCGCGATCCGCTCTCATGAGCCAGTGTAAGGGGTTGTGAGCTCTCATCCATTCAGTCCCTACCCGCTGGAAGAATTCCCTCGGGGAGAGGCCCCAGGCGTCCACTTTGAGCTCCTTTACGCTATCATCCCACGCCTGAGCATCAGTGAGATTGAAGAGGGCTTGGCAACCGCGCTTCAGCGGATCAGCAAGGGCATAGGCGGTCACCTCAGGGTGCTGGAGCAGCATCGCAGCAGCTGTGTCTTTACCAGATCTCGCCTTCGCGGCTAGCCCAACCACCTTCTTCATCGCACCTTGCTCCTCGATTTCTAACGGATATTCATCTTGTTTACATATTTTTTCTGCGCGAGTATAACAGTTTGTTTCCATTCCGTATGATTCCAAAACAAGATTCGACCTACGCCTACCAGGGTGGTGGCCGCGGCTTGTCCCTGGAGCGCATCGCGACGCTGGAAAGCTTTGTCCAGGGTGATCTGCGTCCCGACCTGACGCTGATCTTCGACTTGCCGGTGGAAGTGGGTCTGGCGCGCGCCAGTGCCCGCGGTCGCCTGGATCGCTTTGAGCTGGAAGGCCGGACCTTTTTCGATGCCGTGCGAGGGGCTTTCCTCAAGCGCGCGGCAGCGCAGCCTGCGCGCTACGTGCTGATCGACGCGGCGCAGCCGTTGGTGCAGGTCCAGCAATCCCTGGATGCCTTGTTGCCACGCCTGGTGGAGTTGAGCCGTGGCTGACGCCTATCCGTGGCAGGACAGTCTCTGGCAGCAGCTGGCCGGTCGTGCGCAACACGCCCATGCCTATCTGCTGCATGGCCCGGCCGGGATCGGCAAGCGGGCGTTGGCCGAGCGTTTGATGGCGAGCCTGCTGTGCCAGCGTCCGACCGCGCAGGGGGCTTGTGGTGAATGCAAATCGTGCATGTTGCTCAAGGCCGGCAGTCATCCCGATAACTACATCCTGGAACCAGAAGAAGCCGACAAGGCGATCAAGGTCGACCAGGTGCGCGACCTGGTCAGTTTCGTGGTGCAGACCGCGCAGTTGGGTGGACGCAAAGTGGTGCTGATCGAGCCGGTCGAGTCGATGAACATCAACGCCGCCAACGCCTTGCTCAAAAGCCTGGAAGAACCGTCCGGTGACACCGTGTTGCTCCTGGTCAGCCATCAGCCCAGTCGTCTGTTGCCGACCATCAAGAGCCGCTGTGTGCAGCAGGCCTGTCCGCTGCCGGGCGAGGCCATGAGCCTGGACTGGCTGGCCAGGGCTTTGCCCGACTGTTCCCAGGAAGAACGTATCGAGTTGCTGACGCTGGCCGCCGGTTCGCCGCTGGCCGCCGTCAACCTGCAGGCCCAGGGCGTGCGCGAGCAGCGCGCGCAAGTGGTCGATGGGGTGAAGAAATTGCTCAAACAGCAACAATCGCCGACACAGCTGGCCGAGGGCTGGAATGCGATTCCGTTGTTGCTGCTGTTCGACTGGTTCTGTGACTGGTCGAGCCTGATCCTGCGCTATCAGCTGACCCAGGATGAAGAGGGGCTCGGGCTGATGGACATGCGCAAGGTGATTCAGTACCTGGCGCAAAAAACCGCTCAGGACAAGGTCCTGAATATCCAGGACTGGATCCTCGCCCAACGCCAGAAAGTGTTGAGCAAGGCCAACCTCAATCGGGTTCTGTTGCTCGAGGCGCTGCTGGTGCAATGGGCGACTTTGCCTACCCAGAGGTAACCGTCTGCGCCTAGACTCCAAGTATCAGACAATCCGCCCGTCCCACTCACACGATGTAAGTTGCAGCCCTTTATGCTCGTAGATTCCCATTGTCACCTTGATCGCCTCGACCTCGCCGCCCATGACGGCTCGCTGGATGCCGCCCTCGATGCGGCCCGCGAACGCGGGGTAGGGCACTTCCTGTGCATCGGTGTCAGCGCCGACAACGCAGCCGATGTCAAAGCCCTGGCCGAGCGCTACGACGATGTCGATTGCTCGGTCGGCGTGCATCCGCTGGATGTGCAGCCGGGTGCGGCGCCTGCGCTGGATTGGTTGTTGCACGAACTCAATCATCCGCGCGTGGTGGCGATCGGTGAAACCGGCCTGGATTATCACTACGAACCGGAAGCGGCAGAGTTGCAGCAGCAATCCTTCCGATTGCACCTGCAAGCGGCGCAACAGACCGGCAAACCGGTGATCATTCATACCCGCGGCGCCCGCGCCGATACCTTGAACCTGCTGCGTGAAGCGGCGCTGCCCCAGGCGGGCGTGCTGCACTGTTTCACCGAGGACTGGGACATGGCGAAAGCCGCGCTGGACATGGGTTACTACATTTCCCTGTCCGGGATTGTCACATTCCGCAATGCCGACGCGCTGCGCGACGTGGCGAGCAAGGTGCCGGCCGACCGTTTGCTGGTAGAAACCGACTCACCGTACCTGGCGCCGATCCCGTATCGTGGCAAGCCGAACCTGCCGCAGTACGTTCGTGAAGTAGCGGAATTTCTGGCAATGTTGCGTGGTGAGGCTTACGAGCGATTTGCCGAGCAGACTACTGAGAATTTCAGGCGGCTGTTTCCATTGGCGCATGTCAGGGAAATGGCGTAACGCCGGAAAAGATCGCAGCCTGCGGCAGTTCCTACAGGGGTTAGGGCTTAAATCGCAGGCAAAAAAAACCCGGGTTCTGGGGGGTGAATCCGGGTTAAGACCATTAGGAGTAAAACAATGGCACGCGGTCCGTTGGTACCAATATCGGCGTGACACTTGGGGGAGATGCCCCGCCGACAGTTCAAGTATTGATCAGTATTTCCCTCCGTCCAGTTTGTAGGCCGCGGTTTTTAAACAAATTTGGAATACGGGCGCTTCGGAAGAGTTCTCATCAACCGGCGGTCTTGCGAGAAATCATCAAGAAACACAGATATGGTCGGATGATCCGTGCATTTTGGCGCAATTTAGGCATAATACGCGGCTTCGAATTTTGACCCCTACAGACCTTTTCTTATGCATAAAGAACCTCGTAAGGTCCGTGAGTTTCGTCGCCGCGAGCAAGAAATTCTCGATACCGCGCTCAAGCTGTTCCTCGACCAGGGTGAAGACAGTGTCACCGTCGAGATGATTGCTGATGCTGTCGGTATCGGCAAAGGCACGATCTACAAGCACTTCAAGTCCAAGGCCGAGATCTATCTGCGCCTGATGCTCGACTATGAGCGCGATTTGAACGAGCTGTTGCATTCGGCCGATGTCGACAAGGACAAGGAAGCCCTGTCCCGCGCCTATTTCGAATTCCGCATGCGCGACCCCCAGCGTTACCGCTTGTTTGATCGCCTGGAAGAGAAGGTCGTCAAGGGCAACCAGGTACCGGAGATGGTCGAGGAGCTGCACAAGATCCGCGCCTCGAACTTCGAACGCCTGACCTTGCTCATCAAGGGCCGCATCAGCGAAGGCAAGCTTGAAGACGTGCCGCCTTACTTCCATTACTGCGCGTCCTGGGCGTTGGTGCACGGTGCCGTGGCGCTGTATCACTCGCCCTTCTGGAGCAATGTGCTGGAAGACCAGGAAGGTTTCTTCCAGTTCCTGATGGACATCGGCGTGCGCATGGGCAACAAGCGCAAGCGCGACAGCGACACCCCGAGCAGCTGAGCCATTCAGCCGCCTTATTGCCCATGAAATCGCTACATGGCGCAGTACCGCAGGAATATACTCAGGCATAGGGCTTGCTAAAACTTGATTTGTGAGTCAAGTTTTACCGGCCCGTATATTCTTCGCCGGAGTCATCATGATCGTCGACCGTCAAGGCAGGCGCTTTCGCAATTTAAGAGTCAGCCTGACCTCAGCCTGCAATTACGCTTGTACCTACTGCGTGCCCAACGGCAAGCGGCTGGTGGCTGCGCAGGATGAATTATCGGCCGAAGCCATGGCGCGCGGGGTGGCCTACCTGATCGAAGCGGCGGGTATCGAGCGCTTGCGCATCACCGGTGGCGAACCCCTGGTCAGCCCGAAACTCGAAGCCTTCATGACTGCCGTCGGGCAGATGGGGCTGCAGGACATCAGCCTGACCACCAACGGGCAGTTGCTGGCGAAGAAGCTGCCGATCCTGGTAGAGGCCGGCATTCGGCGCATCAACGTCTCCCTCGATACCCTGGACGCCTCTGCGTTTCGCGGCATTGCCCGTGGCGGCGACCTGGCGACGGTGCTCGGCGGCATGGACCAGGCCCGTGCGGCGGGCATGAAGGTCAAGGTCAACATGGTGCCGCTGCGCGGCCAGAACCTCGACCAGGTGATGCCACTGCTCGACTACTGCCTGGAGCGTGGCTATGAGCTGCGCTTCATCGAGTTGATGCGCATGGGGCACCTGGCCAGCGATTCCAATGCGTTCCTGCAGCAGTTTGTAAGCCTGCAACAGCTACTGAGCCTGATCGGCGAGCGCTATGAGTATCTGCAGGCCGATGCGCCTGTCGATGCTACCGCCGTGCGCTACGAGATTCCGGGGCAGGGCTACTTCGGCGTGATCGCCAACGAAAGCGTTCCGTTCTGCCGCACCTGCTCGCGGTTGCGCCTGTCGTCCACTGGCTGGCTGCATGGCTGCCTGTCGTCGAGCAATCGCCACTATGTCGGCGATTTGCTGGACAAGCCGCGGCATCAGGCGTTGCCTGCGTTGCAAAGGCTGCTGGTCAAAGCCTTGGGCGATAAGCAGGAAGTGGCGTTTTCCGGTGGTGCCACCGTCATGAAGATTATTGGCGGCTGAGCTGGCGCAAAAGCTGCATCCCACGGCCATTCGCCGGTTTTCCGTCACCGGCCTCTGGAGGATAGGATGCGTAGCCCGGTTTTGCTGCTGGCCATTTTGGCGCTCGGTGGCTGCATGAATGTCAGCGACATGGCCGAAGGGACGCGCTACCACATGAGCGACGCCGGCCTGCTGGACCACAGCGACAGCCGCCGAGTGAATAACCTGCGAATTCAGCCGGACTCCTTCGTCTACATTGCCCAGGGCGCCTTCATGCCGCCTGACAGTGCCGTCTACCCGCGCCCCAACGTGATCGCCGAAGTTGCCTTCGATGGTTTCGTCGAATATTTCCCGATGGTCCGCCGCGCCCGTACCCCCCAAGGTCTTGACCAGGCCATGGGCGAAGCCCGTGCGGTGGGGGCTCATTACCTGCTCTATACCCGTTTCGCCAAGTCCGATGACCGCATCGGCAACTCGGATGAGTGGCTGGATCAGGAAGCCCTGGACCGCCTTGGTATCGACACCGGCGTGATTCAGATCATGTTGATCGAGACCAGCACCCAGTATTTGATTGATACTGCACGTATCCAGGGTCGTGGTGGTCTGCTGACCTTCCACGACGAAAAACCAGAAGACCTGATGGGCCCGCCGCTGCAGCAGTACGCGCGTAGCCTGCTGGGGCTCAGCGACCAGTAATTTCAAGGAGAACGCCATGAGTGGCCCGCAAAAAGCCAACGACCTGCTGGGGCAAATCCCCAAGACCCAAGGCTTGCCACCGGTCCACCTGTGGAACCCCGACTTCTGCGGCGACATCGACATGCGCATCGCCCGCGACGGCACCTGGTACTACCTGGGAACGCCGATCGGACGCAAGCCGATGGTCAAGCTGTTCTCCACCATCATTCGCCGCGACGGCGATGATTACTTCCTGATCACTCCGGTGGAGAAGGTTGGCATCAAGGTCGATGACGCGCCCTTTGTAGCGATTGCGGTGGAGGTGGAAGGTGAAGGCGAGAAGCAGGTTCTGCGCTTCACCACCAACGTCGATGAGACGGCCGAAGCCGGTGCCGAGCATCCGATTCGCGTGGTCATCGATCCCGACACCCAAGAGCCGGCGCCCTATGTGCATGTGCGCACCAACCTCGAAGCGCTGATTCATCGCAATGTGTTTTACCAACTGGTGGAGCTGGCGGTGACGCAAGAGATCGATGGTCAGCGCTGGTTGGGCGTGTGGAGTGGCGGTGAGTTCTTCCGCATCGGCCTGGAGCCTTAATCGGTAAAAATGTGGGCTTGCTCGCGAAGGCGGTGTGCCTGTCACATGGATGTGTAGATGTACAGACGCTTTCGCGAGCAAGCCCACACACATTTGATCTATGTATTGTTTAATATGAGTTTGACAGCCAATCATATGATGATTAGCGTGGACACCCATCGCAAACGGCTTTGAGGTGTCCATGTCCAGCAGTTTTCACGCGTCGACGGTCGATTGGCTGGGCTGCTGGATCGCTGCCGGGCAGGTCAAGCCCGGTGAGGCGCTCAAGGTAGAAGCCGACCTTGGCGAGCAGCTGGGTGTCAGCCGCACCGTTATCCGCGAAGCCATCAAGACCCTGGTCGCCAAGGGCATGCTCGAGGTCGGGCCGAAGGTCGGTACGCGAGTGTTGCCGGTACGGCGCTGGAACCTCTTCGATCCGCAAGTCGTCGGCTGGCTGTCCCGCAATGGGTTGCCGGAAAACTTCGTCGATGACCTGCTCGACCTGCGCCGCACCATCGAGCCGATGGCCGTGCGCTGGGCTTGCGAGCGCGCAACCGCGCAACAGCTCGACGCCATTTTATTGGCCTACAACGCGTTGGAGCGGGCGGTGGACAGCGGCGTCGACTACAACCGCGCCGACCAGCTGTTCCACGAGTGCATTCTCGCCGCCAGCCACAATCAATTCATCGAGCAAATGGTCCCGGCCCTGGGTGCGTTGCTGGCAGTATGTTTCGAAGTGTCCGCCGCCGACCCGGACGAACTGCGCCGCACCTTGCCGATTCACAAGGACATGGCCGACGCCATCGCCGCCCGGGATACCGCGCGGGGCGTGTGGGCCTGCATGACCCTGATCGATAACGCCGACCTGGCGATCAAACGCTTCTATCCGAAGGTCATGGCGGACAAAAAAGCCAGCTGAGCACGAAAAACAATAAGAAAGCAGGAGGTTTCATGGAGTGGACCGCAGTGACCGAACACCGCGCCCGGCTCGGCGAAGGCCCGTTCTGGGATGCGCCGACCCAGGCGCTGTACTGGGTAGACATCGCTGGCAAGCAGGTGCTGCGGTTGATCGGCGCCAACGTGCAGATCTGGCAGATGCCGGAGCACGTGTCGGCGTTCATCCCCTGTACGAGCGGCGATGCGCTGGTGACCTTGAGCAGCGGCGTGTATCGGCTGGATCTGGATTCGCCGGGGTTGCAGCCGCGACTGACCTTGTTCTGCGTTGCCGACCCACGACCCGGCAACCGCGCCAACGAGGCCCGCTGCGATGCCCAAGGCCGGCTGTGGCTCGGCACCATGCAGAACAACATCGGCGAGCAGGGCGATGACCTGCCCGTCGAACGGCGTTCCGGTGGCCTGTTCCGTATTGATCGCGATGCGCGGGTGACGCCGCTGCTGCGTGGTCTGGGCATTCCCAACACGTTGCTGTGGAGCGATGACGCCACCACCGTTTACTTCGGCGACAGCCTCGACGGCACGTTGTACCGGCACTTCATTCGTACCGACGGCCACCTCGAACCGCCCCAGGCCTGGTTCGGCCCACACACTCGTGGCGGCCCGGACGGTTCGGCGATGGATGCCGAAGGTTTTATCTGGAATGCCCGATGGGACGGCAGTTGCCTGCTCAGGCTGACGCCGGACGGGCAGGTCGATCGGGTGATCGAACTGCCCGTCAGCCGACCGACCAGTTGTGTTTTTGGCGATGCCGACTTGAAAACCCTGTACATCACCAGCGCCGCGAGTCCGCTTGGGCATCCGCTGGATGGTGCGGTGCTGGCAATCCGCGTCAACGTTGCAGGAAAGTTCTGTAGTCGATTTGCCGGTTAAATCCCCAAATGTGGGATGCAAATATATATATTGAGATTATCAGTGGGCCAGGTTTATAGTCGGCTCCATCAGTTACACGCACTCACACTTAAAAAAACAAAACAGGTGAAGTGATGCAGCGATATTCCCCCGCACTCCCGCATGGAGTCCGCGTTTCAGAGTACCTCAGTGCTGAAACGTTTTCGCGCCTGCCTGTTTCTTCCACAACGCCTTTTGACCGGCATGCCCGGTTTTCGTCGTGCTTTCGAACAGGAGTCCTGATCCATGGCTGAACCTCTTTCGTTACCACCGGTGCCCGTACCCCCCAAGGGCGAACGTCTGAAAAACAAGGTCGTGCTGTTGACCGGCGCTGCCCAGGGCATCGGCGAGGCGATCGTGGCGACCTTCGCGTCCCAGCAAGCCAAGCTGGTCATCAGCGATATCCAGGCGGAAAAAGTCGAAAACGTCGCGGCGCAGTGGCGGGGCAAAGGGGCTGACGTGGTGGCGATCAAGGCCGACGTTTCGCAGCCGCAAGACCTGCAGGCGATGGCGAGGCTGGCAGTCGAGTTGCACGGGCGGATCGACGTGCTGGTCAACTGCGCCGGGGTCAACGTGTTCCGCGATCCGCTGGAAATGACCGAAGAAGACTGGCGTCGCTGCTTCGCCATTGACCTCGATGGCGCCTGGTACGGTTGCAAGGCGGTGTTGCCGCAGATGATCGAGCAGGGCATCGGCAGCATCATCAACATTGCCTCGACCCATTCCACCCACATCATTCCCGGCTGCTTCCCCTATCCGGTGGCCAAGCACGGCTTGCTCGGCCTGACCCGCGCCCTGGGGATCGAATACGCACCCAAGGGCATTCGCGTCAACGCCATCGCGCCGGGCTACATCGAAACCCAATTGAACGTCGACTACTGGAACGGCTTTGCCGACCCCCATGCCGAACGTCAGCGTGCCTTCGACCTGCACCCGCCGCGCCGCATCGGCCAGCCGATCGAAGTAGCCATGACCGCGGTGTTCCTGGCCAGTGATGAAGCGCCGTTTATCAACGCTTCGTGCATCACCATCGATGGCGGCCGCTCAGTGATGTACCACGACTGAGTCGTGCGGGTTTCAGGCGATTAACTACGCCTGGAATCCAATCATCATACGATATGACTATTGGCAGTACGCTCAACAAAAACAACAAGGAGTCCGCTTATGAATCGTCGTCATGCCATCCGTACCCTGTGCTGTGCCGCCCTGGCGGTCAGCGCGGCCAGCCTCAGCAGCACGCTGCTGGCGGCCGAAGAAGTGAAAATCGGTTTTTTGGTCAAGCAAGCTGAAGAACCCTGGTTCCAGACCGAATGGGCCTTCGCCGAAAAGGCCGGCAAGGAGAAGGGCTTTACCCTGATCAAGATCGCCGTGCCCGATGGCGAGAAAACCCTGTCGGCCATCGACAGTCTGGCGGCCAACGGCGCCAAGGGTTTCGTGATCTGCCCGCCGGACGTGTCCCTGGGCCCGGCGATCATGGCCAAGGCCAAGCTCAATGGCTTGAAAGTGATTGCCGTGGATGATCGCTTCGTCGATGCCAGCGGCAAGTTCATGGAAGACGTGCCGTACCTGGGCATGGCGGCGTTCGAAGTCGGCCAGAAGCAGGGCAGCGCCATGGCCACCGAAGCGAAAAAGCGCGGCTGGGAATGGAAAGACACCTATGCCGTGATCAACACCTACAACGAACTCGACACCGGTAAGAAACGCACCGATGGTTCGGTGAAAGCGCTGGAAGATGCCGGTATGCCGAAAGACCACATCCTCTTCTCGGCCCTGAAAACCCTCGACGTACCGGGCAGCATGGACGCCACCAACTCGGCGCTGGTGAAACTGCCGAGTGCGGCGAAGAACCTTATCATCGGCGGCATGAACGACAACACCGTGCTCGGCGGCGTGCGCGCAACCGAAGCCGCCGGTTTTGCCGCGGCGAACGTGATCGGCATCGGCATCAATGGCACCGACGCCATTGGCGAACTGAAGAAACCCGACAGCGGTTTCTACGGTTCGATGCTGCCCAGCCCGCACATCGAGGGCTACAACACCGCCAGCATGATGTACGAGTGGGTCACCAGCGGTAAAGAACCGGCGAAATACACCGCCATGGACGACGTGACGCTGATCACGCGCGACAACTTCAAGCAGGAACTGGAAAAAATCGGCCTGTGGAACTGAGGGCTGGTTGATTTCATCGGCGGCCCCGGCAACGGGGCGGCCTGATCTGTGTGATGAGGTGGTTATGCGCACGCAAACACAAGTACAGCAACACACCGGCAGTTCTTTCAGTGGCAGTGGCAGCTTGCGCTTCAACGGGATCGGCAAGACCTTTCCCGGGGTGAAAGCGCTGGACAACATCAATTTCGTCGCCCATCCGGGGCAGGTTCATGCCTTGATGGGCGAGAACGGCGCCGGCAAGTCGACCTTGCTGAAAATCCTCGGCGGCGCCTACATCCCGAGCAGTGGCGAGCTGCAGATCGGCGGCCAGACGATGGCTTTCAAGGCCACCGCCGACAGCATTGCCAGCGGCGTTGCAGTCATCCATCAAGAGCTGCACCTGGTGCCGGAAATGACGGTCGCGGAGAATCTTTTTCTCGGTCATCTGCCCGCCAGTTTCGGCCTGATCAATCGCGGCACCCTGCGCCAGCAAGCCCTGGCCTGTCTCAAGGGGCTGGCCGACGAAATCGACCCGCAGGAGAAAGTCGGACGCCTGTCCCTCGGTCAGCGGCAGTTGGTCGAGATCGCCAAGGCCTTGTCCCGTGGCGCCCATGTCATCGCCTTCGACGAACCCACCAGCAGCCTGTCGGCGCGGGAGATCGATCGCTTGATGGCGATCATCGCGCGCTTGCGCGACGAGGGCAAAGTGGTGCTCTACGTCTCCCATCGCATGGAGGAAGTGTTCCGCATCTGCAACGCGGTGACGGTGTTCAAGGACGGCCGTTACGTGCGCACCTTCGAAGACATGAGCGAGCTGACCCATGATCAATTGGTCACCTGCATGGTCGGTCGCGACATTCAGGACATCTACGATTACCGCCCGCGCCAGCGCGGCGCGGTGGCGTTGAAGGTCGACGGCCTGCTCGGGCCGGGCCTGCGCGAACCTGTGAGTTTCGATGCACACAAAGGCGAAATCCTTGGCTTGTTCGGCCTGGTCGGCGCGGGGCGTACGGAGTTGTTTCGCCTGCTCAGCGGCCTGGAACGCAACAGTGCCGGACGCCTGGAGTTGCGCGGTCATGAGCTGAAACTGCGCTCACCCCGGGATGCTATTGCAGCCGGGATCCTGCTCTGTCCCGAAGACCGCAAGAAGGAAGGCATCCTGCCGCTGGCGAGCGTCGCCGAGAACATCAACATCAGCGCCCGTGGTGCGCATTCCACCTTCGGCTGCCTCTTGCGCGGCCTGTGGGAGAAGGGCAACGCCGACAAGCAGATCAAGGCGCTCAAGGTCAAAACGCCCCACGCCGGGCAGCCGATCAAGTTTCTCTCCGGCGGCAACCAGCAGAAGGCCATTCTTGGACGCTGGCTGTCGATGCCGATGAAAGTCCTGCTGCTCGACGAGCCCACCCGCGGCATCGACATCGGCGCCAAGGCGGAGATTTACCAGATCATCCATGACCTGGCCGCCAGTGGCATTGCGGTGATCGTGGTGTCCAGCGACCTGATGGAAGTGATGGGCATCTCCGACCGCATCCTGGTTCTGTGCGAAGGCGCACTGCGCGGCGAACTGAGCCGCGATCAGGCCAATGAATCCAACCTGCTGCAACTGGCTTTGCCGCGCCAACGCGCTGACGGCGTGGCGAACTGAGAGGTGACTATGATGACGAGCCAAAACAACGCACTGCCGACCCCGCGCAAGCCCCTGGACCTGCGGCGCTTTCTCGATGACTGGGTGATGCTGCTGGCGGCCGTCGGGATCTTCGTGCTCTGCACCTTGATGATCGACAACTTCCTCTCGCCCTTGAACATGCGTGGCCTGGGCCTGGCGATTTCCACCACCGGGATCGCGGCGTGCACCATGTTGTATTGCCTGGCGTCCGGGCATTTCGACTTGTCGGTGGGTTCGGTGATCGCCTGCGCCGGGGTGGTTGCCGCGGTGGTGATGCGCGACACCGACAGCGTCTTCCTCGGAGTCAGTGCGGCCCTGGCGATGGGGCTGATCGTCGGGCTGATCAACGGCATCGTGATCGCCAAGCTGCGGGTCAATGCACTGATCACCACGCTGGCGACCATGCAGATCGTCCGCGGCCTGGCCTACATCTTCGCCAACGGCAAAGCGGTGGGCGTGTCCCAGGAGTCGTTCTTCGTGTTCGGCAATGGTCAGTTGTTCGGCGTGCCGGTGCCGATCCTGATCACCATCGTCTGCTTCCTGTTCTTCGGCTGGTTGCTCAACTACACCACCTACGGGCGCAACACCATGGCCATCGGCGGTAACCAGGAAGCGGCGTTGCTGGCGGGGGTCAATGTCGACCGCACCAAGATCATCATCTTCGCCGTGCACGGCCTGATCGGAGCGCTGGCCGGGGTGATCCTGGCGTCACGCATGACCTCGGGCCAGCCGATGATCGGGCAGGGTTTCGAGCTGACGGTGATTTCGGCTTGCGTGCTGGGCGGGGTGTCGTTGAGTGGCGGGATCGGCATGATCCGGCATGTGATTGCCGGGGTGCTGATCCTGGCAATCATCGAGAACGCGATGAACCTGAAGAACATCGATACCTTCTACCAGTATGTGATTCGCGGCTCGATCCTGTTGCTGGCGGTGGTCATTGACCGCCTGAAACAGCGCTGAGGTTTGCGCTGAACCGATTGACGCCTTCGCCGGCAAGCCGGCTCCTACAAGGGCTCGCATGACCTGTAGGAGCTGGCTTGCCAGCGAAGGCGGTGTCACTGACACCCCCTCGATCATCCAGCTACAGGCACTCCCTTGCGTCACCTCCCGTAAATATTTCTTGCCCGTAATAACATGTATCGGTTACTAATTTGTACATGATTAGACAGGTACGATTCGACAAGAAACAACGGGTGGTCGACGAACTCATCCGGCGCATTGAAAGCGGTCTCATGGAGGACGGCTTTCATCTGCCGGGCGAGCATCAGTTGGCTCAGGAATTCAAAGTCAGCCGAGGAACCTTGCGTGAAGCGCTGGCCGAGTTGAAACGGCGTAACTACATTGCGACGCAAAGCGGGGTCGGTTCCATCGTCACCTTCGACGGTGTGGCACTGGATCAGCGCAGCGGCTGGGCCCAGGCCCTGGCCGACAGCGGCGCACTGGTCAACACCGAAGTGCTGCGGCTGGAGGCGGTGACCCGTCCTGACCTGCTGTCGCGTTTTGGCACCGACCAATTCATCACCCTCGACCGACGCCGTCGTTCCAACGACGGCACGCTGGTCTCCCTCGAACGCTCATTGATGCCCGCTACCGGAGGCCTGGAAAGCCTGCCGCGGGTTGGCTTGATCGATAACTCGCTGACCATCACGTTGGCCGCCTATGGCTACATCGGCGAGCGCGGCGATCAATGGATCGGCGCCGAGCCGTTGAATGCAGAAGATGCCGAACTGCTGGGCCGTCCGGTTGGCACGGTATTTCTCAAGGCCTTGCGCACCACCTATGACAGGCAACACCGCTTCATGGAGCAGGTGGAAAGCTTGCTCGACCCTGTGCATTTTCGTCTGCACCTGCAATTTGGACCTTCCAAATGACCGCGCTCGATCGTGCGCTTGGCGCGTTCTACGGCCTGGCCCTGGGCGACGCGCTGGGCATGCCGACCCAATCCCTGAGCCGCGCCCAGATCCAGGCGCGCTTCGGCGACATCAGCGACCTTGAAGATGCCGGTCCGGATCAACCAATCGCTGCCAATATGCCCAAAGGCTCGATCACCGATGACACCGAACAGGCGATCCTGGTCGGTCAGTTGTTGGTCGAGGGCAAAGGCCACATCGAACCCTCGGTCCTCGCACAACGCTTGATCGAATGGGAAGCGGCAATGCAGGCCAAGGGCTCGCAGGACTTGCTCGGCCCTTCGACCAAGCGGGCGATCGAGATGATCCTCGCCGGCCATTCGCCCGAAGAAGCCGGACGCTACGGCACCACCAATGGCGCGGCGATGCGCATCACGCCGGTCGGGATTGCCGCGGACGTGGCCAACCCCGAGCGCTTCATCGATGCCGTGGTGCAGGCCTGCCAGGTCACCCACAACACCACGCTGGGCATCTCCAGTGCGGCGGCGGTGGCGGCGGTGGTGTCCGCCGGGATCAACGGCATGGACCTGGGCGAGGCATTGAACCTCGGCCAGCAATTCGCCCAGCAAGCCGAAGGTTATGGCCATTGGGTGGCGGGCGGACGCATCGCTTCGCGCATCAGTTGGGCGCGCAGCATCAGCGTCGACAGTGATAAGGCGTTGCTCGCCGATTTGCTGTACGAGGTGATCGGCACCTCGGTGGCTTCCCAGGAGTCGGTGGTGGTGTCGTTTGCCCTGGCCCAGCAAGTGGCCATCGGCGAGATGAGTGCCTTCGATGCGCTGTGCATGGCCGCCAGCCTGGGCGGTGACACCGATACCATCGCGGCGATCCTGGGCGCGATGCTCGGGGCCTGCCTGGGGTTGGCGAGTTGGCCGGTGGCGATGATCGACAAGGTCAAGGTCGTCAATGACCTGGAGCTTGAACCGTTAGTGCAGGGGCTTTTGGCCTTGCGTTGACTGGACTGGCCTCTTCGCGAGCAAGCCCGCTCCCACATTAAATCTGTGCCATGCACAAAGTTTGCAGGCGCTGCGGATCAAGTGTGGGAGCGGGCTTGCTCGCGAAGGGGAGCGCCGCGTATTGAAGTTTTTCACCGGGATGTTGTGCCAACTCCCGTATTTGCCCACAACCACAAAAATGGCAACAGGAGCATTTTCATGAGTTCATCGAACGCCGGGCAGAACGCCGGGCAACTGGAAACCCGCGGCATCGAGCCGGTGCCGGAGGCCGAGTGCAACGGGCATCCGCTGCAACTGTTCTGGGTCTGGTTCGCCGCCAACATTTCCATCCTCGGCCTGCCGCTGGGCGCGACCCTCGTGGCCTTTCGCGGGCTGGCGATCTGGCAGGCGGTCATCGTCGCGATCCTTGGTGCCGCCGGTTCCTTCGCGGTAGTCGGGATCATTTCCATTGCCGGCCGTCGTGGCCGCGCGCCGAGCCTGACCCTGTCACGCGCCATCTTCGGCGTGCGCGGCAATATCGGCCCGACCCTGGTCTCGCTGATGTCGCGCCTGGGCTGGGAAACCGTCAACACCACCACCGCCGCGTTCGTGCTGCTGTCGCTGTGCTCGATCCTCTTTGGTTCGCCGGTGGAGGCCAAGAGCGCGCCGCTGCTGACCCTGGTGTTCATCGCGATGTTCGTGCTGTTGACCTTGTCGGTCTCCGGCCTCGGTCACGCCACGTTGCTGGTGATCCAGAAGTGGGCAACCTACGTGTTCGGTGCGCTGAACATCCTGGTCGGCGGATTCCTCTGCGCCACCATCGACTGGAGTGCGGTGTTCAACGCCACGCCGGCGCCGATGAGCGCGATGATCATCGGTATCGGCACCATGGCGGCCGGCACCGGGATCGGTTGGGCCAACGCCGGTGCCGACATGTCCCGTTATCAGCACCGCAGCGTCAAGGCCGTGCGGCTGGTGGCGTCGGCAGCGTTCGGCGCGGGCATTCCGCTGGTCCTGTTGATCACCCTCGGCGGCCTGCTGTCAGTGGGCAATAACGACCTGGCCCAGGCCACCGACCCGATCATCGCCATCCGCGACATGCTGCCGACCTGGATGGCCGTGCCGTACCTGATCACCGCCTTCGGTGGCCTGCTGCTGTCGAACAACCTGTCGGTGTACTCCGCCGGCCTGACCACGCTGACCCTCGGTCTGAAGGTCAAGCGCGTCTACGCCGTGGTGGTGGACATCGTGGCGATCTTCGCCGGTTCGATCTACTTCATGCTGATCGCCGACAGCTTCTATGGCCCGTTCATCACTTTCATTTCCCTGCTTGCGGTACCGATCACGGCGTGGGTCGGGATCTTCGTGGTCGACCTGATCCACCGTCACTACTACAGCCCCAAGGACCTGCTGGACGTCAGCCCGAGCAGCGCCTACTGGTATCACGGCGGCGTCGAGTGGCGCGCGTTCGGTGCCTGGGCGCTGGCGATCGTGCTCGGTTTCAGCTTCACCACCATCGGCACCACGGCAGAAAACGCCTGGTTCAAGGGGTTCCTGTCCGACTCGTGGCTGGGGCATAACGGCCTCGGCTGGATCGTGACCTTCGTGGTCGCCGGTGGCATTTATCTGGTACTCGGCGGGGCGAAGGATCGTCGTGCCGCGCTGGTCGAGAATGCTCATGCCTAAGATGTTGCACACCGGCCAGGTCATCATCGACCTGGTCATGGCCGTGGATAAATTGCCGCAAGCGGGGGGCGACGTGTTGGCGCAGTCCGCCAGTTTCCAGGCCGGCGGCGGTTTCAATGTGATGGCGGCCGCCCAGCGTAACGGCCTTCCGGTAGCCTACCTCGGTCGCCATGGCAGCGGACGTTTCGGTGACCTGGCGCGAGAGGCGATGAATGCCGAAGGCATCCGGATCGGCATCGCTGACCCTGCCGAGCGCGATACCGGGCTGTGCGTCGCCATCACCGACGCTTCGGCCGAACGCAGTTTCGTCTCCTACATCGGTGCCGAAGGCGAGTTGACGGCCGAGGACCTGGCCAGTGTGCCGACCGAGGCGGGCGATTATGTCTACGTCAGCGGCTATAGCCTGCTGCAGGCGGGCAAGGCACAGGCGCTGGTGGATTGGGTGCTGGCGTTGCCGGGCGGGACCAAGGTGGTGTTCGATCCGGGGCCGCTGGTGGATTCGCCGGACATGCCGCTGATGCAGGCGCTTCTGGCGCGCATCGACGTATGGACCAGCAACAGCGTCGAAGCGCTGAAGATTACCGACGCGACGGACATCGCTCAGGCATTGGATCGACTGGCCGGGTCTCTGCCGCGCAATGTGCTCATGGTGGTGCGCGACGGGCCCCAGGGATGCTGGATTCATCAGCGGGGCGAGCGTCGGCACGTGCCGGGTTTCAAGGTGCAGGCGGTGGACAGCAATGGCGCCGGCGATGCCCATGCCGGGGTGTTCGTGGCGGGGCTGGCGCAGGGGTTGTCGGCGTTTGAGGCGGCGCAAAGGGCGAATGCGGCAGCGGCATTGGCGGTGACCCGGTGGGGGCCGGCGACTTCGCCTGGGACTGTTGAGGTGGATGAGTTAATTCGCGCGACTTTCGGCGCTTGATCGATCGTCATCGCCAGCAGGCTGGCTCCCACAAGTTGCGAGGGTGATCACATGATTGATGAACACCATCGAACCCTGTGGGAGCCAGCCTGCTGGCGATGAGGCCATCAGGGCCAATACAGGATTTGACTCTAGCCAGCCTTGCGCAACGCCTCGATCAACTCCTGCTTGCGCCCGGAACCACTGGCACGCTCACCGCCACCGGACTGTTTGTCCTGGTGGGTTCAAACATCCAGCTTGCGTGCCGCCTCGACGCCGGCAGCGCTGAGCTTGATCGGCAGGTTCAGCGAGTGTTCGCCGGCCTCGTTGCACTGCACATTGCCGTGCTGGATCAGGCCACGTTCCTGCAGTGTGGCGAGAGTACTGGCGACGATCTTCTCCCCCCGGTAATTGTCCAGCACCTCCTTGCCCAGGCCACTTGGATGGGCGTGCAGCAGGCGGGTCAGGACTTCTTTTTCCAGGTTTTTATCGACGTTCATGGTTACCTCTTCGTTGCGATGGGTAGGTCGTGCGATGAACTATTGGCTCACGCCCCCTAAAGAGCCCGAGCCACCCTCGGTGGTGGTCGAGCCGATGCCGGGGGCGGCGTTATCCGGTGTCTTGGTATCGGGCTGGTTCAGCCCACCCTGGCGGCCGGCATCGTTGCCCTGGATGCGCGGATCGGTGCCGGTTGACGGTGGCAAGCTGCTGTCGACGCCCGTGCCGTTGGTATTGATGCCGGGGGCGCTCTGGATGGCGGGGGCTCTGGGCGATTCGACCGGGTTGGTCGGGCCGGTGCCGGACGCGGTGGTGGCAGCATTGGCAAGCGGAGATAGCAGGACAACGAGGGCGAGAGCGGTCAACCGGGGCGTGCGCATGGTGGTGTCTCCATCGATTTAGAGTCCTTACCTGATGTTGGTCCACCCCCGTTTCGAATTGGTGCCCGATGAACGACGAACGGTTCAGGCTTGCTGCAATGACCTGGCCGAGATGATCCGCCGCCACATCAGGCGACCCACAGTGATCAGCCAATTGAGGCCCGCGACCGCCAACAGGGTGTACAGCAACGTCGCCATTCCCTGCTCCACGATGATTTTCCCGGCGAGCAGCGGGAAGCCGAACACGCCGATGAAGTAAGACAGGCTGAACAGCAACAAGGATTGCGCGGTGGTGCCGCTCGGCGCCTCATTCGCGGCCTGGCCGTTGATCACCGAATAGGTCAGGCCGTAACCGACCCCGAGCAGCACCGCCGCCAGCACATAGCTCAAGCCATCGTCGACCACGAAGCCGAACATCAGGATCGAGCCCATCATCAGGCCCGACAGCAGGCATGAGGCGCGCAGCGGATCGCGCTTGACCACGAAGCCTGCGATCAGCAGGCGGCTGCTGATCGCCGCACCCATGAAACCGAGGAAGAACATCGAATAATCCAGTGAGCGCGCGGCGGCGTAGCTGGTCTGGAAACTCGACAGGCCACCGAAAACGCAGCCACCAAGGCCGACCATGATGATCGGCAGTGCCGCCCGGGACGACAGCACTTGCGCGGCGGCACGCCAGGAAATCCGCGACACGGCAGTCGATGGCACCGCCGCTTGTTTCAGCTGGCGATCCAGTCGCCAGAACAGCAACACGCCGATCAGGCTGGCCAGCGCGGCCAGGTAAAACGCGGCCGTCACCGGATAGCCAAGGGCGCTGGCGGCACGGCCCAGCAAGGGACCACTGCCGATCCCGGTCATCATGCTGCCCGACAGCAGGGCAAAATATTTCGCCCGTTGCGCTGGCGTCACCAGGCTCGCGACGATGATCGGCCCGAGGGTATAGAACACGCCCCAGCCCAAGCCCAGCAGCAGCCCGAAAAACAGCAGCCAGTGGCCAAAGCCCGGTGTCAGGGCAAAGCCCAGGCTGGCGGCTACCAGCAACAGGCCGAACAGTGCCACCGAGCGGGCTGCACCGAGCAGGTCGCACAGGTGACCGGAAACGATCACCGCGGCGAAGGTGCTGAGCATCGCCGCCGAAATTACGCTGCCAGCATCGTGCTCGTTCCCCCCGCGGGAGCCGATCAGCAAGGACAGCAAAAAGGTCGAGCCGTAGGACAGGGAAAGCAAGTAGCTGGCCAGGCAAAACAGGCCGAACAACTTGCTGGAGACTTGAGGTGTTGCAGTAGACATGATGCGGTTCCTTGACCCGATAGATACCCAGGGCCTCTATCTACCACGCCGGGCGGCAAGGATAGGTCCGAGGTTCGCGATGCCAGGGTTAGCGTCGGGCGGAGTAATGCCCGGTATGACATTTTCATTTGCCATGTGACGAGCGCCACGCACCGCCTTAGTATGGCGTTTTCAACTTCTGACAAGGCATGTCCATGACGATCGAAATCCGCCCGGCAACCCCCAGTGACGCGCCGCAAATCCTCGCGTTCATCACTGAACTGGCCGACTACGAACGTGCTCGCCATGAAGTCATCGCCAGCGTCGCCGACATCGAACGCAGCCTGTTCAGCGAAGTGGCGACGGCCCATGGCCTGATCTGCTTGCGCGCAGGCGTGCCCATCGGTTTTGCCGTGTTCTTTTTCAGCTACTCCACGTGGCTGGGCAGCAATTGCCTGTACCTTGAGGACCTGTACATCACGCCTGAGCAGCGCGGTGGCGGTGCGGGTAAGACCCTGTTGCGCCACCTGGCGAAAATCGCCTGTGCCAACGACTGTGGGCGCTTCGAATGGAGCGTGCTGGAGTGGAACACCCCGGCCATCGACTTCTACAAATCCCTGGGCGCGCAGCCGCAGGAGGAGTGGGTTCGTTACCGCATGGATGGCAAGGTGCTGAGAGAGTTTGCAGACGGTAATTGACCGTGATTTTCCGATGTAAACCCATTCTGTAGGAGCTGGCTTGCCGGCGATGACTATCTCAAGAGCAGTGCATTGCTTGAGAATTGATCGCCGGCAAGCCGGCTCCTACAGGATTGTGTATGTTTCAAATATCGCAGAAATCGTCGTCTGCGATTTTTTTTGCCTGACGTAATTTAATCCCAATATATGGGAGTTATATTTATATATTGAGATTTTCCCGCTTCGGGGTTTATAGTCCCGCTCACTCACTGCCAAAAACAGAACAGGTGAAGCGATGCAGGCGCAATTGATCGCGCTCGACTGGGGGACAACCTCATTACGTGCCTACAAACTTGCCGCGGGCGGCCAGGTGCTCGAACAGCGTTCGCTGTCGTCGGGGATCATGCAGTTGCCCAAGGCTGGGCGAATCATCAATGGCCACGATTGCGTCGACGGTTTTGAACTGGCGTTTGACGAGGCCTGCGGTGATTGGCTCGACGAACAACCCGACTTGCCGGTGATCGCCTGCGGCATGGTCGGCAGCGCCCAGGGCTGGCGCGAAGCAGCCTACTGCGACACTCCGGCGAACGTCGCCAATCTGGGTACCTCCCTGCAAACCGTACGCAGCATTCGCGGCGTCGATGTGCACATCGTGCCGGGTGTGATCCAGCGTTCGCGCCTGCCGAACGTGATGCGCGGCGAGGAAACCCAGGTGCTCGGCGTGTTGCAGAATCTGGCGGGCGAGGCGGGCGCCGATCTGCTGATCGGGCTGCCGGGCAGCCATTCGAAATGGGTGGAAGTGGCCGACGGCTGCATCGTGCATTTTGATACCTTCATGACCGGCGAAATCTTCGCCGTACTCAGCGAGCACAGCATCCTGGGGCGCACCCAGCAGCGCAGCGGGTCATTCGATGGCGATGCATTCGATCGTGGCGTGCAGGTGGCCTTGTCGACGGACGGCGAAATCGGTCCCTTGTCGACCCTGTTCAGCGCCCGCAGCCTCGGCCTGACCGGAGAACTCAGCGCCACGGCGCAAGCGGATTATTTGTCCGGCCTGCTGATCGGCCATGAGCTGTCGGCCCTGGCCTGTGTGCAGCGGCGTCGACGCAACAGCGTACATCTGCCCGCGATCATCCTGATCGGCAATGCCCAACTGTGCAGCCGCTACAGCCGGGCGCTCGACGCCTGCGGTTTTGCCCGGGTGACGTTGGCCGAGCAGGCCACCGAACGCGGCTTGTGGCAGCTGGCGCTGGCGGCTGGTCTGGTCGCGTCCAATCCAACTCGTTAAACCTGACTGGAGTCCTGACATGCTCAAACAAGCACTGGCGCAAAACGGTCTGATCGCGATCCTGCGTGGCCTGCGCCCGCAAGAGGCAGCCGCCATTGGCGAAGTCCTGTACGCGGCTGGATTTCGCGTCATCGAAGTGCCGCTCAATTCCCCCGAGCCGTACGAAAGCATCCGCATCCTGCGCAGTACCTTGCCCGCCGATTGCCTGATCGGTGCCGGTACGGTGCTGACGCCGGAGCAGGTCGAGCAGGTAAAAGCGGCGGGCGGCCAGGTGATCGTCATGCCCCACAGCGATCCCAAGGTGTTGCGCGCGGCGAAAGCGGCCGGCCTGTATCTGTCGCCCGGTGTCGCCACCCCGACCGAGGCCTTCGCGGCACTGGCCGAGGGCGCTGATGTGCTGAAGCTGTTCCCGGCCGAGCAGATGGGCCCGGCGGTCGTCAAGGCCTGGCTCGCGGTGCTGCCCGCCGGAACCCTGCTGGTGCCGGTCGGCGGCATCACCCCGGACAACATGCAGGTGTTCATCGACGCCGGCGTCAAGGGCTTCGGCCTCGGCTCCGGGCTGTTCAAGCCGGGCATGACCCCGGCGCAAGTGGCGGCCAATGCCAAGGCCTACGTCGCTGCCTGGAAAGCCCTTCGCTAAGAATTTTTTGGCGCTGCGTGCGCTGCATCTAACAAGAGAGACAAACAGATGAAAATCACCAAACTGACCACCTTCATCGTTCCGCCACGCTGGTGCTTCCTCAAGATCGAGACCGATGAAGGCGTGACCGGCTGGGGCGAGCCGGTGGTCGAAGGCCGCGCCCACACGGTCGCTGCCGCCGTTGAAGAATTGTCCGACTACCTGATCGGTAAAGACCCGCGCAACATCGAAGACATCTGGACCGTGCTCTATCGCGGTGGCTTCTACCGTGGCGGCGCGATCCACATGAGCGCCCTGGCCGGTATCGACCAGGCCCTGTGGGACATCAAGGGCAAGGCCCTGGGCGTGTCGGTCAGTGACCTGCTGGGTGGCCAGGTGCGGGACAAGATCCGCGTGTATTCGTGGATCGGCGGCGACCGCCCGGCAGACACTGCGCGTGCGGCGAAAGAAGCGGTCAGCCGCGGTTTCACCGCGGTGAAAATGAACGGCACCGAAGAGCTGCAGTTTCTCGATACTTTCGACAAGGTCGACCTGGCCCTGGCCAACGTCGCCGCCGTGCGTGATGCGGTGGGGCCGAACGTCGGCATCGGCGTCGACTTCCATGGCCGGGTACACAAGCCCATGGCCAAGGTGCTGATGAAGGAACTCGATCCGTACAAGCTGATGTTCATCGAAGAGCCGGTGCTCAGCGAAAACTACGAAGCGCTGAAGGAACTGGCGCCGCTGACCAGCACGCCGATCGCCCTGGGCGAGCGGCTGTTCTCGCGCTGGGATTTCAAGCGCGTGCTCAGCGAAGGCTACGTCGACATCATCCAGCCCGATGCTTCCCACGCCGGTGGCATCACCGAAACCCGCAAGATCGCCAATATGGCCGAAGCCTACGACGTGGCGTTGGCGCTGCATTGCCCGCTGGGCCCGATTGCCCTGGCGGCGTGCCTGCAACTGGACGCGGTCTGCTACAACGCGTTCATCCAGGAGCAGAGCCTGGGCATCCATTACAACGAGAGCAACGACCTGCTCGACTACGTGAAAGACCCGCGCGTTTTCGACTACGACAAAGGCTTCGTGAAGATCCCGAACGGCCCGGGCCTGGGCATCGAGATCAACGAGGAATACGTGATCGAACGCGCCGCCGTCGGCCACCGCTGGCGCAACCCGATCTGGCGCCATGCCGATGGCAGTTTTGCCGAGTGGTGAGTGCTCCCTGATCCCCTGTGGGAGCCAGCCTGCTGGCGATTCGGTCGGTACACCCGGCATGGATGGTGACTGACACACCGCCATCGCCAGCAGGCTGGCTCCCACAGTTAGATCTCCATGGACAGGGAGATCTGCGTTACCTGGTTTCGACCTCAATAAACATAAGAAGAGGCACTCCCCATGCAACCGCAAACCCTTACCGGGCAGGCGTCGTTGGCGGCGCCCAGCCGCAAGCGTTTTTTCATCATGGTGCTGTTGTTCATCACCGTAGTGATCAACTACCTCGACCGCAGCAACCTGTCGATCGCCGCGCCGGCATTGACCAGCGACCTGGGCATCGATCCAATCCACGTCGGCCTGATCTTCTCGGCCTTCGGCTGGACCTACGCCGCCATGCAGATTCCCGGTGGCTGGCTGGTGGACCGGGTGCCGCCGCGCATTCTCTACACCGCTGCATTGCTGCTGTGGTCGATTGCCACGGTCATGCTCGGCTTCGCCGGCAGTTTTATCGCCCTGTTCGTATTGCGCATGGCAGTCGGCGCCCTCGAAGCGCCGGCCTATCCGATCAACAGCCGCGTGGTCACCACCTGGTTTCCGGAGCGCGAGCGCGCCACGGCCATCGGTTTCTACACCTCCGGGCAGTTTGTCGGCCTGGCCTTCCTGACCCCGGTGCTGGCCTGGCTGCAACATGAATTCGGTTGGCACATGGTGTTTGTCGCCACCGGCGTGGTGGGCATTCTCTGGGCGGTGATCTGGTACGCGGTGTATCGCGAACCACGGGATTTCAAAGGCGCCAACGAGGCCGAAATCGACTTGATCCGCGAGGGCGGCGGGTTGGTGGATATCCAGGCCGAGCAGGCCAAGGTCAAGGCCAAGTTCAGCTGGACCGACCTGGGCATCGTCCTGACCAAGCGCAAGCTCTGGGGCATCTACCTCGGCCAGTTCTGCCTCAACTCGACGCTGTGGTTTTTCCTGACGTGGTTCCCGACCTACCTGGTGAAATACCGCGGCATGGACTTCATCAAGTCCGGCCTCTTGGCGTCGTTGCCGTTTCTGGCGGCGTTCGTCGGCGTGCTGTGTTCCGGGTACTTCTCGGACTTGCTGATCCGTCGCGGCTACACGGTAGGGTTCGCGCGCAAGTTGCCGATCATCAGTGGCCTGTTGATTTCCACTTCGATCATCGGCGCCAACTTCGTCGAGTCGACGCCGCTGGTGATTGCCTTCCTCGCGCTGGCGTTTTTCGGCAATGGCCTGGCGTCGATCACCTGGTCGCTGGTGTCGACCCTGGCGCCGGCGCGCTTGCTGGGGCTGACCGGCGGGGTGTTCAACTTCATCGGCAACCTGTCGGCCATCGCCACGCCGATCGTGATCGGCTTCCTCGCCAGCGGTGATTCCTTTGCCCCGGCCATCACTTATATCTCGGTGCTGGCGCTGATCGGTGCATTTTCCTACATCTTGCTGGTAGGCAAGGTCGAGCGTATCAAGTTGTAGTCGTGACCTGCGGGCGACCATAATGCCGCCCGTTCACTCGCTCAACGGTAAAGGCTGGATATGCAGGAAGACGCCCCAAAAATCGCCAAGGACGCCGCGCCGACTGGCACCCAGACCCTGCTTCGCGGTCTGGGTGTGGTCCAGGCCGTGGCCAGTGGCGCCCGCGACCTCAAGGAAATCGCCCGGTTGATCGGCACCACGCGCAGCACCACCCATCGCCTGGCCAGTTGCCTGGTGGACGAGCGCTATCTGCGGGTGGTGCCGCAGGTCGGTTATCTGTTGGGGCCAAAGCTGATCGAACTGGGGTTCCAGGCGCGCGAAGAATTGCCGCTGGTGACCCTGGCCGGGCCGTATCTGGATGAGTTGTCGGCGTTGACCGGCGACACCATTCACCTGGCCATTCGTGAAGGCGACGAGGTGCTGTACCTGCTCAAGAATCCGGGGCGCAACGGTCCCGAAATGCGCTCGCGTGTCGGCCATCGCATGCCGTTGGCGCGCACCGGGATCGGCAAGGCGTTGATGCTCGATGACTCGCCGCAGGAATGGCAGCGCCTGTACGAAGTCAGCCTGCCGGCAGGTGGGAAAAATCTGTTCTGGCCGCAGCACCCGGAGCAGTCCTGGGAGCAGTTTCAGCAGCGCATGGTCGAATACGTGGCTGGCGGCTACGCCTTCGACCTGGAAGACAACGAACCGTCGATCCGCTGCGTGGCGGCGCCGATCCGCGATGCCAGCAAACGCATCGTCGCCGGCATCAGCATCGCCAGCACCGTGCCGTACATGCCCCTGGAAAAAATGGCCGAGCTGATTCCCCTGATCAAAGGGGTCACGGCCCGGCTGTCGGCGGAGCTTGGCCTCAAGGTTTAAACCTTGAGGGTCGCCATGTCGATGACGAAGCGGTACTTCACGTCACCGGCGATCATGCGCGCGTAAGCCTCGTTGATCTGGCGGATGTCGAGCATTTCGATGTCGCAGGTGATGTTGTGTTCGGCGCAGAAATCCAGCACTTCCTGGGTTTCGGCGATGCCGCCGATCAAGGAACCTGCGAGCACGCGACGGCTCATCACCAGTTTGCCGGCGTGCATGGGTGGATCCACCGGCTCGATCAAGCCCACCAGGATGTGCACGCCATCGAAACGCAGGGTGTCGAGGTAGGGGTTGAGGTCGTGCTGCACCGGAATGGTGTCCAGCAGGAAGTCGAAATGTCCCGCCGCGGCCTTCATCTGTTCGGCATCGGTGGACACGATGACGTGGTCCGCGCCCTGGCGACGGGCTTCTTCGGCCTTGCTCGCCGAACGGGTGAACAACGTCACTTCGGCGCCCAGGGCCTTGGCGAACTTGATGCCCATGTGGCCCAGGCCGCCCATGCCGAGAATGCCCACCTTGTCGCCGGCCTTGACGCCATAGTGCTTGAGTGGCGAATAGGTGGTGATGCCGGCACACAGGATAGGCGCGGCGCTGGCCAGGTCGAGTTTTTCCGGAATGCGCACCACGAAGTGCTCGCTGACCACGATGCTGTCGGAGTAGCCGCCCATGGTGTTGCTGCCATCGACGCGGTCAGGGGTGGCGTAGGTCATGGTGGGACCCGCGAGGCAGTATTGCTCGAGGTTGGCCTGGCAGGCGTCGCAACTGCGGCAGGAGTCAACCATGCAGCCGACGCCGACCAGATCGCCTACTTTGTGTTTAGTGACATTCGCACCGACGGCGGTAACTTTGCCTACGATTTCGTGGCCGGGCATCAAGGGGTAAACGGCAATGCCCCATTCGTTGCGGGCCTGATGGATGTCGGAGTGGCAAACGCCGCAGTAGAGAATCTCGATCGCGACGTCGTCGAGCCGTGGGCTGCGGCGTTCGAATTTTATCGGGGCGAGGGGCGTGGTGGCCGACTGGGCGGCGTATCCGATGGCGGTGTACATGGTGAACCTCGCAAAAGCGCTAACAGGTGAGGTGGCGCATTCTGGGCACCGGACCCCATCGCGGCCATGGCGATTCCTCCGGGTGTCATGCCTATTCCTCCGGCATCCGCCCTTGATCGATCGCATTGGCGATCAGACCTGCGATGATGTTTGCATCCCTTTTTCCGTGAAGCTTTTTGAATGCTGTTAACACGTCACCTTGATGCCAACGCCGCGCTGGTTTCGCTGATTGAGCCGCTATCGACGCGCGACGGTTTCGTCCCGACCGCGTTGCCGGGCGTGCAGGTTCTGCGCGCCAGTTGCGATGTGGCCCGTGGCCCGCAGATCTATGAGCCGAGCCTGGTGATCATCGCCCAGGGCAGCAAACTCGCGTACCTGGGCCCCCGCACCCTGGAGTACGGGGCAGGGCATTATCTGATTCAGGCGCTGCCGGTGCCGTTCGAGTGTGAAACCTTTGCCGCGCCGAGCGGGCCAATGTTGGGTGTTTCTGTTGCGATCGACCGGGTGATGCTCGGTGAGTTGGTATTGGCGATGGGCCTGGCGCCGGGGCGGCATATTCCGGCACAAACACCGGAGTCCATGACCTCGGCGGTGCTTGATGACGCCATGCGCGGATGTGTCGAGCGGCTGTTGCGTTGCCTGCACGATCCGCTGGAATGCCAGATCATGGGGCAAGCGCGCTTGCGCGAGTTGTTGTTCGTTGCCTTGCGCGGTCCGCAGGCGGATGTGTTGCGCGCTCTGGTCGAGCAGCAGGGGCAATTCGCGCGGATCGCGGCATCCCTCAGTCATCTGCATGCGCACTACACCGAACCGCTGAACGTCGAGACTCTGGCCAGTTGCGCCAACATGAGTGCGTCGACGTTTCATGAGCATTTCAAGCGCAGCACCTTGCTGTCGCCAGTGCAGTATCTGAAGCGATTGCGTTTGCTTCGGGCGCAGCAGTTGTTGCTGGGCGAGGGGCTGGGCGTGGCGCAGGTGGCGCATCGGGTGGGGTATCAAAGCACGTCGCAGTTCAGTCGCGAGTACAAGCGCTACTTCGAGCGTAATCCTGGCGACGAGCGCGCAGCCTGATCCACCGCATTTCCCTTGTAGGAGCCAGCAAGCCGGCTCCTACGGAGGATCATTAATTACAGGCAACAAAAAGGCCCCCATTTCGGGAGCCTTGATGTTCGCGGTTCGGCTTACATGTTCGGGTAAGTCGGGCCGCCAGCGCCTTCCGGCGTCACCCAGGTGATGTTCTGTGCAGGGTCCTTGATGTCGCAGGTCTTGCAGTGAACGCAGTTCTGGGCGTTGATCTGGAAGCGCTTCTCGCCGTCTTCCTTGGTGATCACTTCATACACGCCGGCCGGGCAGTAACGCTGGGCGGGTTCGTCGTACAGCGGCAGGTTCTTGCTGATCGGGATGCTTGGGTCGGTCAGCTTCAAGTGGCACGGCTGTTCTTCTTCGTGGTTGGTACCGGAGATGAACACCGAGCTGAGTTTGTCGAAGCTGATCTTGCCGTCCGGTTTCGGGTAGTCGATCTTCTTGCAGTCGGCCGCCAGTTTCAGGCACGCGTAATCCGGCTTGGTGTCGTGCAGGGTGAACGGCAGTTTGCCGCCGAAGATGTTCTGGTCCAGCCAGTTGAAACCACCACCGACGATCGCGCCGAACTTGTGGATCGCCGGGCCGAAGTTACGGCTGGCGAACAGTTCTTCGTGCAGCCAGCTGTTCTTGAATGCGTCGACGTAAGTGGTCAGCTCTTCGGTGCCATCCTTATCTGCGAACAGTGCGTCAGCCACGGATTCAGCGGCGAGCATGCCGGACTTCATCGCGGTGTGGCTGCCCTTGATCTTGGCGAAGTTCAGGGTGCCGAGGTCGCAACCAATCAGCGCGCCGCCCTTGAAGACCATTTTCGGCAGCGAGTTCAGGCCGCCCTTGCAGATGGCGCGGGCGCCGTAGCTGATGCGCTTGCCGCCTTCCAGGTACTGCTTGAGCACCGGGTGATGCTTGAGGCGCTGGAACTCGTCGAACGGCGACAGGTAGGTGTTGCTGTAGGACAGGTCGACGATCAGGCCCACGACCACCTGGTTGTTTTCCAGGTGATAGAGGAACGAGCCACCGGTGTTCTCGGTGCCCATGATGTCCATCGGCCAACCGGCGGTGTGCACCACCAGGCCTGGCTGATGCTTGGCCGGGTCGACTTCCCAGATTTCCTTGAGGCCGATGCCGTAGTGCTGGGCATCAGCGTCGGTATCCAGGTTGAAACGCTTGATCAGCTGCTTGCCGATGTGGCCGCGGCAACCTTCGGCGAACAGTGTGTACTTGCCGCGCAGTTCCATGCCCGGGGTATACAGGCCTTCTTTCGGATTGCCTTCGCGGTCAACGCCCAGGTCGCCGGTGATGATCCCGCGAACCACGCCGTTTTCGTCGATCAGGGCTTCCTGGGCGGCGAAGCCCGGGTAGATCTCCACGCCCAGGTTCTCGGCCTGCTGGGCCAGCCAGCGGCACAGGTTGCCCAGGGAGATGATGTAGTTGCCTTCGTTGTGCATGGTCTTGGGCACAAAGAAGTCGGGGATTTTCTGCGCGCTTTCAGCGTTTTTCAGTACGAAGATGTCGTCGCGGGTGACCGGCGTGTTCAGCGGCGCGCCGAGTGCCTTCCAGTCCGGAAACAGTTCGTTCAGGGCCCGTGGTTCGAACACCGCGCCGGACAGGATGTGAGCACCGACTTCGGAGCCTTTTTCGACCACGCAGACGCTGATTTCCTTACCGGCTTCGGCGGCCTTCTGCTTCAATCGGCAGGCAGCGGAAAGACCAGCGGGGCCGGCACCGACGATGACCACGTCGAATTCCATGTATTCGCGTTCCACAGGTTATCTCCTACTCAAGGCTCAACAGTTTTTTTTCTAATGTGGAGGTTGGGTGTCGCATCCGTGAATCCCTGCGTTACGCCGGGAGAGGACAATCGATTAACCACCTTTCTCTTTGGTGGCGCATTATATCTACACCACTCTCAGCGTCCAATACAAACGTTTGTTTGAAATGGCTCCAAGCCAGAGAAATCAAAGTCACCCGGCTTATGAACGGCCATTTTGGCGTATTGACCGGAATAGGTGTTCCGGTCAAGATACGGTCGGTTTTGCGCTCGCCGTAGGCTGACTGTTGGTTTCAAGAGCACCTCTAAAGACAGGGCGATGGCAGTAGAGAGTGATGCGCTGCGCTTGCTTGATGCGCAGTTTACACGCCGCGATGTTGAATGACTCCTCAGTCACCACTGACGAACGGTCATACAGATCATGAGCGATGGTCACTTGACACCTTTGCCGGCGTTTTTGGAGGTGCCCTTGCGCCCGATGAGCATCAACCGCCAGGTTCGCCTAGGCGACTTTCTTTTCACCGGAGAGTAACGAGGAATCCATGAAGGTTCTTGTAGCTGTCAAACGCGTTGTGGATTACAACGTGAAAGTTCGCGTCAAGGCGGACAATTCCGGCGTCGATCTTGCCAACGTCAAGATGTCGATGAACCCGTTCTGCGAGATCGCCGTGGAAGAAGCCGTACGCCTGAAAGAGAAGGGTGTTGCGACTGAAATCGTCGTCGTCTCCGTCGGCCCGTCCACCGCTCAAGAGCAACTGCGCACCGCGCTGGCTCTGGGTGCCGACCGCGCCATCCTCGTCGAGTCCGCCGAAGACCTGACCTCCCTGGCCGTTGCCAAACTGTTGAAAGCGGTTGTCGACAAGGAACAGCCTCAGCTGGTGATCCTTGGCAAACAAGCGATCGACAGCGACAACAACCAGACCGGTCAGATGCTGGCTGCACTGAGCGGCTACGGTCAGGGTACTTTCGCTTCGAAAGTCGAAATCAGCGGCGACAGCGTTGCTGTAACTCGCGAAATCGACGGCGGCGCGCAGACCGTTTCCCTGAAACTGCCGGCCATCGTCACCACCGACCTGCGTTTGAACGAGCCGCGCTACGCGTCCCTGCCAAACATCATGAAAGCCAAGAAGAAGCCTCTCGAAGTGCTGACTCCGGACGCTTTGGGCGTTTCCACCGCCTCCACCAACAAGACCGTCAAAGTCGAAGCGCCGGCTGCACGCAGCGCGGGTATCAAGGTCAAGTCGGTGGCTGAACTGGTCGAGAAACTGAAAAACGAAGCGAAGGTAATCTAAATGACTATCTTGGTTATTGCTGAACACGACAACAAAGTGCTGGCCCCGGCCACGCTGAACACCGTTGCTGCCGCCGCCAAGATTGGCGGTGACATCCACGTTCTCGTTGCAGGCCAGGGCGCTGGCGCCGTGGCTGAAGCCGCTGCGCAAGTGGCTGGCGTGAGCAAAGTACTGGTAGCTGATAACGCTGCCTACGCTCACCAACTGCCGGAAAACGTCGCTCCTCTGGTTGCAGAGTTGGGTAAGGGCTACAGCCACATCCTGGCTGCCGCCACTTCCAACGGCAAGAACATCCTGCCGCGCGTTGCCGCTGCGCTGGACGTTGACCAGATCTCCGAGATCATCTCGGTAGAAAGCGCCGACACCTTCAAGCGTCCGATCTACGCCGGTAACGCCATTGCTACCGTTCAGTCGAACGCTGCAGTGAAAGTGATCACCGTGCGTGCCACCGGTTTCGACCCGGTTGCCGCGACCGGTGGTTCGGCGGCTGTTGAAGCCGTTGGCGCTGCCCACGACGCTGGCATCTCCAGCTTCGTTGGCGAAGAGCTGGCCAAGTCCGATCGTCCGGAACTGACCGCTGCCAAGATCGTCGTTTCCGGCGGCCGTGGCATGCAGAATGGTGACAACTTCAAACACCTGTACGCCCTGGCCGACAAGCTGGGCGCTGCCGTCGGTGCTTCGCGCGCCGCAGTCGACGCAGGTTTTGTACCCAACGACATGCAGGTCGGTCAGACCGGCAAGATCGTTGCTCCACAGCTGTACATCGCGGTCGGTATCTCCGGCGCGATCCAGCACCTGGCCGGCATGAAAGACTCCAAAGTGATCGTTGCGATCAACAAGGACGAAGAAGCGCCGATCTTCCAGGTGGCCGATTACGGCCTGGTGGCGGACCTGTTCGAAGCCATCCCTGAGCTGGAGAAGCTGGTCTAATCCGGCTGCTTCACTTATAAAGAGCCCGACCCTTTGGTCGGGCTTTTTTTTGCTCTTTCTTTCTGTAGGAGCGAGCTTGCTCGCGATGGACGTCAACGATGACGCGCGCATTCTGCATGAACGCGGCGCATTTGAGACCATCGCGAGCAAGCTCGCTCCTACAGGGATATACACGGTCTCAACGGGAGAGTATTGCCATGGATCTGCGTCTTGCGTGGAGCTTGCTGGGATTGATGCTTTTGCCGACGCTGTCCGTCGCCGCCGGAAAATGCGAACGCCTGGTGGTCACCGGCAGCCCGGATGCCCCACCGTACCTGTGGCAAGACCCGCAAAATCCCAAACACCTGATCGGCGCCAGTGCCGACCTGTTGCAGCAGGTAGCTGGGCAGTTGGGGATCAAGGTCGAAATGCTCTACGCCGGCAAACGCGCCCAGGCCCTGGACGAAGTACGCAGCGGGCGCATGGATATGCTCGCCGATGCACCTTTGACAGTCGCTGAACTGGAATCCCTGGATTACATTCATCCACCGTTGCTGGAAAACGACTACCTGGTCTGGACCCGCAAGGATTCGTCGCTGGTCTACAACGAAGTCCAGGACCTGCACGGTCATTCGGGCGCTTTGTCGGAAAAGTCTCGATTGACTTCGGCATTCAGCACTTTCGCCGAGCAGCAGTTGACCCTCACGCGTACGCCAAACCTGACCCAGGCCTTTCAGAAACTGCTCTTGGGCGAGGTGGAATTTGTCCTGGCCGGGCGCTACTCCGGCATGGCAATGGCGCAGACGTTGGGCATGGCCAATGACCTGATCGCCCGTGAGCGACCGGTCGACAAACCTGGACTGTTCCTGGCGGTTTCCCATAACTCCGCCTGCAACGATCCGTGGTTACGCGGACAGCTGGCCAAAAAGATGACAGAATTGCCCGCGTCCGGACTGACGGAGGCCACGCTGTTGCGCAATATCGAGCGCTGGAATGCTCAACTTTCTCAACGGCAGAAACAACCTGTCAGTGCCCCAAAACAGTAAGGATTTTTAGTGAGTATCCGATCTCTTTTCGCTGCCCTGGCCCTTTTGGCCCTGGCGGGTTGTGCAGCCGATCCGGCGCCGAATGAACAAATGCGCCTGACCGAGCAGGTACTCGAGCAAGCGAAGGCCGTGGGCGCCACTGCCGACGAAGTGCCGGAAATGAAACTGGCCGAAGACAAGTACAACCGCGCCAAGGGCAGCATGGCCGACCAATCGTTCAGGAATGCGCGGATGCGCGCCGAACAGGCCGAGCTGGATGCGCGCCTGGCTGAAGCCCGGGTCCTGACCCTCAAGAGCGAAGAGCAACTGAACGTGCTCAATGCCCGTATCGCCCGCCTGCACAAGCAACTGGGAGATGCCCAATGAGCCTCAAGACCCTAACCCTCGGCGGTTTGATCCTGGCCGGCTGCATGAACCTCTATGGTTGTGCCGGTCAGCACAGTGAAGCGGCCTTGCAGCAGGCCGGTGCTGATTTCCAGAAGGTCAAGGAAGACTCCAATGTGTTGCGCATCGCTCCAAAGGACGTGATTCGTGCCGGTGAATCCCTGGCTCGTGCCGATCGGTTGTCCAGCTACTGGGGCAGCGGCTCGGACGTGGTGCATTACGCCTACCTGAGCCAGCGCTACAGCGAAATCGCTCGTGAGCACACCAACCAGGTGCTCAACGAAGAGCGCGCAGCGAAGCTCGAACTGGAGCGTCAACGCCTGCAACTGGCGCTGCGCGAATCCAAGCTGTTCAGCGTGCAGCAGCAGGGCAAGTTGCTCGAAGAACAGATTGTCGCGCTGGCGACCACCCAGACGGATCGTGGCCTGGTGATGACCCTGGGCGATGTGCTGTTCGACACCGGCGAAGCTGAGTTGAAAAACTCGGCCAATCGCGTGGTGCTCAAGATCGTGCAATTCCTGCAGCTCAATCCCAAGCGCGTGGTGCGGATCGAGGGCTACACCGACAGCACCGGTGGTAAACAGGACAACCTCAAGTTGTCGCGGGACCGCGCTCAATCGGTGGCTGATGTCTTGATGGATCTGGGCATCGACGACAAGCGCATCCAGGTTGAAGGCTACGGCGATGAATTCCCTGTGGACGTGAACGCTTCCGAGCGTGGCCGTGCGCAGAACCGTCGGGTGGAAATCGTGTTTTCCGACGAAAAAGGCCAGTTGGGCGCCGCCCGCTAAAGGTTGCGTCAATTGGAAACCCGGCCTGCCATGTCAGCGCCGGGTTTTTTTATGTCTGCCAAATATCTCGCAAAACAGTACAGTTCTTGCTGACACTGCACTGTACTGTCGACTATTGTGGCAACTGTCCCAGTACACTTCTAAACTGTTCCGGTATTGTTTCACACAACAATAATATGCCCGTGTAATCGAGTGCTGCGTCATGACCAACCTCTTGCTCTACCAACGTATTGCTCAGCAACTGGCCGAAGACATCCGCCGGGGTGTCTATCAACCGGGAGAGCGCGTGCCTTCGGTGCGCAAGATGAGTTCGCAGCTCAACGTCAGCCATGCCACGGTGCTGCAGGCGTATGCCAACCTTGAAGATCAGGGGCTGATCCGCGCGCGGCCGCAGTCCGGTTACTACGTGCACCAGACCCCGGCGCTGACCGCGCCGACCCCGGACATCGCCCGGGTCGAACGTCCAGGCCTGGTCACCCGCAGCAGCATCATCCAGCAGGTGTTGGTCGAATCGCGCCGCGAAGGCGTTTTTCCCTTGGGCGCCGCGGTGCCCAGCGTCGACTATCTGCCGGTGCGGGCGCTGCATCAGCAATTGGCCAAGGTCACCCGGTTCCATAGCCCGCGGGCTTTCAGCTACATGTTCAGCCCCGGTTTCGAACCCTTGCGCCGACAGGTGGCGATCCGCATGCGCGATGCTGGCGTGGTGGTCGACCCCTCGGAAGTGGTGATCACCCACGGCTGCGTCGACGCCTTGCAGATGTCCCTGCGGGTGCTGACCCGGCCCGGTGACCTGATCGCGGCCGAGTCGCCGACCTACTACGGTTTGCTGCAGTTGGCCGACCTCCTGGGCCTCAAGGTCATCGAAATTCCCAGCGACCCGTCCACCGGCATGAGCCTGGAAGCCCTGCAATTGGCGGCCAACCAATGGTCGATCAAGGCGCTGGTGCTGACCACTCGTCTGAGTAATCCGTTAGGTGGCACCATGCCTGAAGAGCGGCAGAAACAGCTGCTGCGGCTGGCGTCGGACTTTGATATCCAGATAGTCGAAGACGACATCTACGGCGAGCTGATGTTCGAGCAGGGCCGCACCAAATCGCTCAAGGCCTACGACCGGCTGGATCGGGTGATCTATTGCTCCAGCTTCTCCAAGACCCTGTCGCCGGGGGTGCGGATTGGCTGGATGATTGCCGGCAAGTACCAGCAGGAGATCCAGCGCCTGCAGACCTTCAGTACCCATTCGGCCTGCAGCGTCACGCAGATGGGCATTGCCGCCTATCTGGAAAACGGTGGTTACGACCGCCATTTGCGGTACATCCGCCAGGAATACCGCAAGAACCTCAGCGCCTTCCAACTGGCCGTTCAGCAGTATTTCCCTGAAGGCACGCAGATGACCCGGCCTACCGGCGGGTTCATTTTGTGGGTGAGTCTGCCGGGACGGGTCAATACCCAGGACTTGCACGTGCGAGCGTTGCAGCAGGGCATCAGTATCGCGCCGGGGCTGATCTTCAGTAACACCGAGCAGTTCAATCACTGTATCCGGCTCAATTGTGGCATCCCGTGGAACCGCGAAGCCGAACGTGCGTTGATGACCCTGGGCATGCTTGCCACCCAGCTCTGCCAGGAGATGGCCGGCGGCTTTTGACCGGGCGGTTTCGGTCCGAGCTTGTCACGGGGCGCGCAACAGGCGAGCATATGCACCTCTGTCGTTTTCGCCGTTTGCAGCGTTGGGTACATGAAGCCGATTTTTCCTGCCGTCTGGCTGTTGATCTGCCTGTTAGTGAGTGTTCAGCCGGCGTCTGCGGAGGCCGAACCCGTGCAGGAAAAACCCACCGCCAGCACTCCGAAAAAAACCACACCTGCGAATATAACCGCACCGGCGAAAAAGACCGCCGCGGTGAAAAAACGCCCGCCGGTTGCGGCCAAGTCAAAACCGGCCAGCGAGGTGGTGAAAACCCCGATACCGTCTGCCAACCTGGATTTGAGTTTGCCCAAGGACATGGTCGAAGAGCTGAAACCGGTCGGTACAGTGCCTTTGCCCAAGCGCGAACCGGTATTGCCGGAAATGTTCGGCGACAAAAATAACCAGTTCCAGATCAACGGCAAGCTGATCAATAACGAAATGCAACTGCAACTGCGTAACGAAGAACGCCGTGAAGTCGAAGGCGCGGCGCTGGAATTCGAATTCAAGCGGTAAATCCCGCCTTTGCATGACCCGCCAGCCAGACGCTTGGTCGGAGACTGCCCGGTCACGCGCGCTTGCGTGTAAAAACCCTTGGCCGAGTAATTTAAAACAACTGTTTTAGCGGTTACTCTGTGTCCCGTCCTTTAACACATTGCTCGTTGCGAGGAGCTTTTCGTCATGAAATGCCGTGAGGGCTGCGGCGCCTGCTGCATCGCCCCTTCCATCAGTTCGCCGATTCCCGGTATGCCCCATGGCAAAGCCGCTGGGGAACGTTGCCTGCAGCTATCTGCCGAAAACCTGTGCAACATTTTCGGTAAACCCGAGCGCCCGGCGGTGTGTTCGGCGTTCGAGGCGGACGTCGAGGTGTGTGGCGGCAGCAGCGAAGAGGCTATTCGCTTGATTGGCTGGTGGGAGCAAATGACGGCCGCGTGATGTGTTCTACGAACGGAACTTCAACAATAAGGAATAAGATTATGGGTTCGCTGCATCGTATGGCTGTGTTGTGTGGTTTGACGGCTGTCCTGGCCACTTCGGTCGCCCAGGCCGAAGACTGGAAGGTCGCCAAAAATGAAGACGGCATCAAGATATCCCTGAGTGAAGTGGCCGGCTCCGACTACAAGGCCTATCAGGGCGTCACCCTGATGAAGACCACCGTGGCCAAACTGCGCGCATTGCAGGAAGACGTGGTTGGCACCTGCGCCTGGATTCACGAGTGCAAGACCCAGAAGTTGCTCAAGCGCGAAGGCGATCAGAGCTGGACCTACACCCAGTTCAATACGCCATGGCCGGTCACGCCCCGTGATTCGGTGGTGCACATCACCACGACTGTTGGCGCCGATGGCAGCCTGACCCGCAAGCTCGAGGGCGTACCGACATACCTTCCTGAAGAAAAAGGCTTTGTCCGGGTCGCCAAGGTCGACGGTTTCTGGAAGTTCGTACCCAAGGGCGATCAGGTCGAAGTGACCTACCAGGTGCATACCGAGCCGGGCGGCAGCGTGCCATCGATGGTGGCCAACAAGTTTGTGGTTGATGCTCCGTTCAATACGTTGAAAGCCCTGAAAGAGCGCGCCGAGAAGTAAAGCCGATCGAAAGATCGCAGCCTCTGCAGGAGCTGCCGAAGGTTGCGATCTTTTGACGTTGAAGCCCCCCAACCGCCATCGAAGTCTGGAACCTTTATTGTGTTTCCAGATATTCGTTGCACAAAATTTTCACAAAGCCTCCAAGACAATTCGCCCGCGCCGCCATCGACGAACAGTAATCAATGGCAATGCCGCGATTGATCGTGCAACATTTGCGCACCGCGCAAACCCCGGGGCCGAGTACCGGCCAACAGAGGGCAGGGCGCAGCTGTATTTTCGAAACTTCAACTTCCAAGGTCCTAAAAACGACATGGCAATCCCGGACGCCCTGAGTCAGAAGCGAGCATCGAGTCGCTTGCTGCAACCGACCGTCAAATCGCATCTGGCCTACACGCTGTTGTGCGCTCTGGTCATGATGGTGATGTTTTCCGCACTGCGCCTCGCGCTGCTGGTCTACAACCGCGAAATGATCCTCGATACACCGGCCGCGACTTTTTTCGAAGCATTTGCCAATGGCTTGCGTTTTGACCTGCGCCTGGTGGTCTACCTGAGTGTTCCGCTGGTGCTGGCGCTGGTCAGTGCCCGGGCCATGGCGGCGCGCGGGATCTTGCGCTTTTGGCTGACGGTGACCTCCAGCATCGCGCTGTTCCTGGGCCTGATGGAGATGGACTTCTACCGTGAATTCCACCAGCGCCTCAACGGGTTGGTCTTCCAGTATGTGAAGGAAGACCCGAAAACCGTGATGAGCATGCTCTGGTACGGTTTTCCGGTGGTTCGCTACCTGCTGGCCTGGGCCTTGGGTACCTGGATCCTGAGCCTGGCGTTCAAGGGCGCCGACCGTGCGACGCGTCCTCGTGGCCCGTTCAGCGGCGGCAGCATCAGTACCCGTCAGGTTGCTCCCTGGTACACGCGCGCCATGGTCTTCGTGGTGTGCCTGCTGATCTGCGTGGTTGCGGCCCGCGGCACCTTGCGCCAAGGCCCGCCCATGCGTTGGGGTGATGTCTACACCACCGATTCCAACTTCGCCAACCAGTTGGGCCTCAATGGCACCCTGTCCCTGGTGGCGGCGGCGAAGAGCCGGATGTCCGAAGATCGCGACAACATCTGGAAAGCCACATTGCCGCAACCTATGGCGCAGCAGACCGTGCGCGACCTGCTGGTGATGAAGGACGACAAACTGGTGGATAGCGAGACCGCCGCCGTGCGTCGCGACTACACACCGCCGTCGGACAAGACCCTGCCGATCAAGAACGTCGTCGTGATCCTGATGGAAAGCATGGCCGGCCACTCGGTGGGTGCATTGGGTGGGCCGGGCAACATCACGCCGTACCTCGACAAACTGTCGAAGGAAGGGCTGCTGTTCGACCGCTTCTTCTCCAACGGTACACACACCCACCAAGGCATGTTCGCCACCATGGCCTGCTTCCCGAACCTGCCGGGTTTCGAATACCTGATGCAGACCCCGGAGGGCAGCCACAAACTGTCCGGCTTGCCGCAGCTGCTCAGCGCTCGCGACTATGACGACGTGTATGTCTACAACGGCGATTTCGCCTGGGACAACCAGTCGGGTTTCTTCAGCAACCAGGGCATGACCAACTTCATCGGGCGTAACGACTTCGTTAACCCGGTGTTCTCCGATCCGACCTGGGGTGTGTCCGACCAGGACATGTTCGACCGTGGCCTGGTTGAGCTCAAGGCCCGCGATGGCAAGGACAAGAAACCGTTCTATGCCTTGCTGCAAACCCTGTCCAACCACACGCCATACGCCTTGCCGAGCCCTTTGCCGGTTGAGCGTGTGACCGATCGCGGCAGCCTGAACGAACATTTGACGGCCATGCGTTACTCGGACTGGGCACTGGGACAGTTCTTCGAAAAGGCCCGCAAGGAGCCGTACTTCAAGGAAACCCTGTTTGTCATCGTCGGCGACCACGGTTTCGGCAACGAGCGCCAGATCACCGAAATGGACCTGGGCCGTTTCAACGTGCCGATGCTGATGATCGCGCCGGGCATCCAGGAGAAATTCGGCACGCTCGACCACACCGTTGGCACTCAGGTCGACATCGTGCCGACCATCATGGGCCGAATCGGTGGCGAAGTGCGTCATCAGTGCTGGGGCCGCGACTTGCTCAACCTGCCTGAGGGCGATACAGGTTTTGGCGTGATCAAGCCATCGGGCAGCGAGCAGACCACCGCGATCATCACCGCGGACCAGATCCTGGTGTTGCCGAAGGACAAGGACATGGAGCCGAAGATGTACCAGTACGAACTGGGGGCTACACCTCGTGCCGTGGTGGTTGCGAATGCACCGCGTACCGCTGAGCTTAAAACCAAGCTCGAAGCCTTCCTGCAAACGGCAACCAAGAGCCTGATTGATAACACCGCCGGTGTGGTTGACGGCAAGCCGGACTGAATCGCCAGTCCATGACGACGAGGTTCGGTTGAGCCAAGGCCAACCGAGTGTCGAGCCGGTAATCAAAATCCGATGCCTGTACTGGCATCGGATTTTTTTATGCCCGACGAGAAGGCGGTGTGCCGCGTCGCGGGCTTGCACCTGTCAACTCTGACAGTAGACAGCCTCGGTGTTCGAGGGGTTTTATACAGGTGCTCCAACGTTTCTGACAGCGACGTTGAGGGTGGGGAAGTTGTGCAAGGATGAATGTCTATTTGTTCCTGTATCTATGGCTTAGAAGCCATGTCTTCGTCACGCAGTGGAACCGCATTGGAAGACATTCCAATAGAAACGTCGGGGTTGGCGGCAGCTATTTTCGGCCTGCCACTTCGATTCAGGTGATTTGCCGCGGGACACTGAGTCTGCAGATTTCTTCGGCTGAAACACCTGGTTGACGAGTGAGGCTTGCTTCATGAATAAGTCTGCTGGCGTGTTTCGTTTGCTGTTGCTCGCGTGTCTGGTGGTGCTCGGCACTGCCATCACTTTCCAGGTGTTCTCCAGTACATCGCAGGCACCTCCCTCACCCCGGGCCTGCACCGCACCCGCCTATGAAAAGCACAAGGTTTATCAACAAGGGGAACAGATTCAGCATACCGGGCGGCAACTTGAATGCTGGAAAGACGCCGAGGCACCGCTGGGTGTCGGCAGTTGGCAGTGGTGCCAACTGCCGGTCTACGAGCCATTCCTTGTAAACGGGCCATGGAAGGATGCATGGAAGGACCTCGGGGAGTGCGGTGGCTTCGAGGGCAATCGACTGACGTTGAACTTTTCTACCCTCAGCGGCAAAGCGCCCCTGAAACCGGCGGTACCTGGTGTCGCGCGCGCGGATCAGGTGGTCACCGGGACTTTGCGTTGCAAGGCCGAAGAGATTGCAATCAGTGCAAAGGCCAACGAAACGACCCACCTCGATAATCTGAAAGCTTGCGACTATCAGTTGGTGATGAATGGCGCTGATGGCTACCTGCCGCTGAACACCCCGCGCATTGTTTCGTTCAAGGAGACGCAGGGGGATGAGCAGACGGTGACAGTGAAGTACCGCCCACCCGTTGAGGTAGGCAAACTCAGTGGTTTGCCGGGGATAAAAATCGAGGTGTTTGCCCAGGGGCTGATTCAGCCCAGGCAGATGGCTATGGGCAAGAACGTATTGTATGTCGGTTCCAGCGCTATTCCTTCGTACGTCTATGACGGAAAAATAGGTGACATGATCTACGCGTTACCGCTGGATGGGGCCGGTAAACCCACAGGCGTCCATGTCATCGCCAGCGGACTGGAAGAGCCCCATGGCGTTGCCTATCGCGATGGCGATCTGTACTACTCGACTACGGGTGGCCTGTATCGCCTGAGTAACGCGGACGAAAATTTCAAGGATCCGAAACCCGAGCGGGTTTTCAACTTTCCTGCCGACGACAAGCTTTTTCCCTTGCCCCCTCCATCGTCGGGGTCGAGCACACGCATCTGGCACATGAAGCACCCTTTGCGTTTCAACCCGATCGATCCGTCGGACAAGTGGCTTTATACGGCGGTCGGTATCCCCTGCAATCTGTGCATGATCCCCGCCGACAAGCGTTATGGGACGATCCTGCGTTATTCCCTGGAAACCGGCCAGTCGGAAACGCTGGCCCTGGGCGTCCGTAATTCCGTCGGCTTCGACTGGAATCCCAAGGACGGCAAGATATGGTTCAGCGACAATAATCGCCAAGGCTTCCCCAACCCTGACGAGGTCAACTGGATCAGTGGTCCCGGTTTGCACTTTGGCGTGCCTTACCGGTTTGGCAAAGACACCCCCGGATTTACCCAGGAGGAGTACCAGAACCCTGGCGTGATCCAGCCACCGCTGGTGCCTGGAGCCATTGTTTCCGACAAGCCGCTCGAACAGATCAACCCGGCTGATTATGTGCCGGCCGCTTTTGCGTCGGGGACTAATACGGCACCGCTTGGGGTCAAGTTCTGGTCAGGTTACCCGGCCGCCGCAGGGACTCAGCGGTTGCTGGTCGCGATGCATGGCGCGGGCTCCACCGCTCGCCCCGGCATGGACGTCCAAATGCTGACTGTTCAGGGCGGTACGCGAGTGGTCAACCAGATCCCGTTGATCAATGGTTTCGTACAGAATCCCGAGCAGTTTGATGTCTATTGCCTGGACGCCTCGTGTATAGGTCGTCCCGTCGAATTTCTGGAATTGCCCGACCACAGTCTTCTGATCAGCGACGACGTCGCCGGGGTCATTTACCGCGTGCGTTATGACGGCACCGGGTTGCCGCCCACTCAATTGTCGTTACGCCCGATGCTGGCACCGCCCGGTGCGGAAAACGAGATGATCAGTGGTTATTTGACAGGTCCCGATGGTAATAGCCGGCTGGTGCAACTCTCCTGGAACCCGGCCGACAGTGAATCCGCCCTGGTGCTCGACGGACTGCCTTTTGGTCAGTATCAGTTACGGCTCAACGATGTAAAAGACTGGATACCTCAGGAACGCAACCGCTCTTTTGTCTTGTCTGAAACCAACAGGAATCAGAGCATTCTCCTGAGCTACCGCCAGCGTCCGATCAAACTCGAGGTCAAGGTGACGATCCAGGCACCGGCCAAGCCTGCATCGGTCAGCGATGTTCAATGGCACGTTAATCTGGCCAGCGACGGCCCGGGCAATACCGAACCCCGGCGCATCGACATTCCGTGGGGAGGCACGACGACGCTGATACTCGACTATGGCACGTACAAGGTCATCTATCCGTTCTACTCCAAGGAAAAACCCGGCCCGGAACTGGAAGCGGTAGTGATCGATGAGTCCAGCGAGGACCATCAGCTTCCAGTCACAGCGTATCAACATGTCGAAAACCTGGGTGAAACGGTCCTGGCTCAAACCTGCACCAAATGCCATGCGGTGGAATATTTCAACAATTTGGAAAGGGCCTTGAGATGGAGCGTGGCGGGTAAGGAAGCGCTGGTCAAAACAATCAAGACCATGCCGGTATCAGGGCATTGCGACACTACCTGTGCAACTGAAATCAGCGAGCACTTGTTCAACGTCGTCTGGAAACCCTATCTGGATTCGACCGAGTCCTATGGCGCGCGGCAGTTGCGATTGTTGACGCCGAGTGAGTACGCCGCCAGCGTCCGGGACATTCTGGGCGTCGAAATCAATCCCGAGAAGTTGCCGGCGGACAAGTCGGAAAGAGACTTCAAGTACCCAGGGGAGGCGAACAAGGGTGTCCTGCAGGCAGAGGACGTCAAAAAGTTTTATGACATGGCATTGTCGGTGGCAAAGGAGGTGTCGCCATCGCGGTTAAGAGCGCTGGCCACCTCCCGGACAGGCAGCGACCTGGTCACCTCTCTGGGTTATCAATTGTTCCGACGGCCCGTGACTGACGCCGAGCGGTTGCGTTACCAGAAAGTCCTCGACGAGCAAGGGTCGCCGGCATTGATCACTGCTCTGATGATGTCGCCGAACTTTCTCTATCGCTCCGAGCTGGGGACGGCGACAGCATTGGCAAACAATGTGTACGAGTTAACGCCGTTCGAGGTGGCGACTGCGCTTTCTTACGCGTTCGAGGGCACGACGCCGGATGTCGAGCTGCTGGCCAAGGCGCAGCGTAACGAACTGCGGACCTCACAACAGATCTCTGCAGAGATTGAGCGAATGATGCAAACGGATCGCGGTATCGAGCAGTTCAACCGATTCGTCAGCTACTACGTCAAGACCGCTAGGGGCGTGCAGGAAAAACCGGGACTGAGCAAACACATGATCGAACTCATGACCCAGGAGCAGTATTTGCTGAGCAAAAACATGTTACTGGGTTCGGGAACCCTGAGTGAGTTGTTCAACCCGGGTTACACCTATTTGAATCAGGAGCTGGCTGCGCATTATGGAATCAGCGGCGTCACGGGCAGCACGATGCAAAAGGTCGCGGTGGACGAAAAACGCGGAGGGTTGTTGCATCTGGGGCTGACTCAGACTGCCACGTCAGACCTGGTGAGCACCTCATTGGTCAAGCGTGGGATCATGGTTCGTGAGCAGATGTTCTGCCGTGAGTTCGGCGCTCCGGTGGAAGCCCAGCCTGACGGCCCTACGCTTCCAACCCGGGCAATTACTACCCGTGAATACTGGGATCTGGTAAACGGCGAACAGGCATCAGGTGGGCGTTGCTGGCAATGCCATCAATTCATGAATGACACCGGGGCGGCATTGCAAAACTACGATGCGGCGGGCCGCTATCGCACGATGGAAAACGCCTACAACTACAACCAGTACCCACAAACCATGCCGATCGACGCCTCCGGTCCGTTTATCACTTCGACCGGAACGGAGCCGATCAACGATGTTCGGGATATTGCCCGAATCATTCCACGCCATCCGGCATCCCAGTTCTGCATGGCCGACAGTTACTTCCGGTTTGTATTCGGCACCAAATCCGATGCCTCGACCTCGGGGACTGTGAAAGCGCTTGCCGATGGATTGAAAACTTCAGGGTCACTGGCAGAAATGTTGCGAACCCTGGGTACCTCCAAGGCGTTCACCTACAAGACCGAGAGGAACTGATCATGGGCATTCTGAAAAGTCGTCGACGCTTTCTTGCGGGTCTGGCTGCGGCGAGTGTCTTTGGTCCGTTGACCCAATTCGGATTGGCGCGGATGGCATTGGCGGGGCAATCCCAGCAAGCCAGGTTGAAGGTCGTGTTTGTGGTGGTCCCCGATGGGCTGGCGGTGGACTCCTTCAATGGCGGTGGTTTCGGTGACGGGCGCGGATTGTGGCATCCCACTGCACAGGGGACGGATACCACGGCCTTCACGCTTAATGAAGTCAGTTCCGAGCTGGCGGCCTATCGCAACCAGTCGTTGTATCTGCGCGGGATGATGCTGGGGCCGGGGAACGTGGGTCATAGTGGCTGGAACTGGGTATTGCGTGATAGTGCACAGAGCCAATCGTCCATTGACGTATTGCTGGGGCAAGCGTTACCGGGCACTGAGCCATCGCATCGAAGTCTGTTTGCCGGTCCACACGCCGGCATCGATGGCACGCCCTGGTTTGTGTCCTTTCAGGAACGTTCGATTCGTACCCCCTACCGTGACCCAAGGCTGATGGCGGAATCGTTGTTCAAGTCGCCCGCTCAGACTCGGGGCGCGCTACAGCCTGGGGCCGGTACCCTGCTGGAGGCATCCCTGGTGGATATCCAGGAGCTCAGAAGCAAGCTTTCTGCCGCAGAGCGACAAAAGCTTGATACCCATCTGGACTCGGTGGAGCAGGTTATCAAGGATCTCGAAGATACCCGGCCGCCGGTGGGTGAGTGCAAGCCTGTAACGCTCGAACCGCTGGATTATCAGTCGGCATTGCACCGAACCCGTATACAGGCCAACCATCATGAAGTGGTGGCTACGGCCTTGAGTTGCGGGATTACCCGCGTCGCCACGATACAGATTGGGCGCTCGGCAGAGTCGCTGAATATCGTTGATGTCAGTTCCACCAGTAATCCCCATGATTGTGCACATCGCTACGCCGGGGAGGAGCCCTGGAGAGGAACCCGCAAATGGTACGTCAAGCAGGTCAAACTGTTCATGGATGAGCTGGCCAGGTATCAGGACCCCCACGTGCCCAGCGACAACCTGTTGCAACACACGCTTGTCGTACTCACCAGCGAAATGGCCGATGGAGCCCCTGAGCACATGATCGACATGCCGATGGTGTTGATGGGCGGCGCGAGCGGACTGCTCAAAAGCGGAGACGGCGCAGGGCGGTATTTGAATATCACGTCGCAAGCCGATCGTAAACATCACACGGGTAATCCGGTAATCGGCGAGCACTTCGTTGATATGCAGCGAATATGGGCAACCATTGCCAAGGCCGCCGGAACCAGCGTGCCTTATGCAGGCAATATCGATCCGGTCAGCGGGATTTTCACTAACGTGTGAATCAAACTCTGGAAAAAACAATGCCAGTCAGGTTTATCTGACTGGCATTAAATTTCTGCGGCGTTTGTTTGCCTCTCAGAACGTCATATCTTGCCGAGCAACAACAGGATCAGTATCACCACCAACACTACGCCGATGATTCCGGACGGACCATAACCCCAACTTCTGGAGTGTGGGAAGACCGGTAGACCACCGATCAGTAACAGGATCAGTATGATCAGAAGAATTGTGCCCATGTCTGTTTCCTTGCTGTAAGTATTCAGGAATGACCTAGCTGCTAACAGTCAGCGGGAATGTCATTTATTCGAGCTGCTTAAAAAATCCGACCGCGACGCAGGGCAGAAAATTCCAAGTTTTTTTGCTGTTTTTACAACCTTGCAGCCGTGAGTCTGTTGTCGAGTTAGTTGGTTGAGCCGCGTCTGCGGTTTGCCCGGGGCATTCAGCAATCTGATAGAGCGTGGGGCGGCCGATGTCCTTCGCTACACTCGACGCATCTTCCCCGGAACAACAAGGCTGTTTGCTATGCAAAATCGCATGATGATCACTGGCGCGGGCTCCGGCCTGGGTCGCGAAATCGCGCTGCGCTGGGCGCGCGAAGGCTGGCAGCTGGCCTTGTCGGATGTCAGCGAAGCGGGATTGCAGGAAACCTTGAAAATGGTGCGCGAGGCCGGTGGCGACGGTTTCACCCAGCGCTGTGACGTGCGTGACTACAGTCAGCTGACTGCCTTTGCCCAGGCTTGCGAAGTCAAGCTGGGCGGCATTGACGTCATCGTCAACAACGCGGGCGTGGCTTCGGGCGGGTTCTTCAGCGAGCTGTCCCTGGAGGACTGGGACTGGCAGATCGCAATCAATCTCATGGGTGTGGTCAAGGGTTGCAAGGCCTTCCTGCCATTGCTGGAGAAGAGCAAGGGCAAGATCATCAACATCGCGTCGATGGCAGCGTTGATGCAAGGCCCCGCCATGAGCAACTATAACGTGGCCAAGGCCGGCGTGGTGGCGTTGTCCGAAAGCCTGCTGATCGAACTCGCGCATCAGGAAGTTGGCGTGCACGTGGTGTGCCCATCGTTTTTCCAGACCAATCTGCTGGACTCCTTCCGCGGCCCGACGCCGGCCATGAAAGCGCAGGTCGGCAAGTTGCTGGAAAGCTCGCCCATCAGTGCCGCCGACATTGCCGACTATATCTACCAGCAGGTCGCCGCTGGCGAGTTCATGATCCTGCCCCACGAACAGGGCCGCCAGGCCTGGGCGCTGAAGCAGAAGAACCCGCAGCTGCTCTACAACGAAATGACCCAGATGGCCGACAAGATGCGCGCCAAGGCCAAACAATCCGCAAGCTGAACTTGCCCGCCTGCAACAGCCTCGTTAGGGTGGCCGCCAACGGCCATCCTCGCGAGACCTTCCCATGCTCAATTACCTGTGGTTTTTCCTCGCCGCGCTGTTTGAAATTGCTGGCTGCTTCGCCTTCTGGATGTGGCTGCGCCAGGGTAAAACTGCCTGGTGGGTGGTGCCGGCGCTGCTAAGCCTGACGTTGTTCGCGTTGTTGCTGACGCGAATAGAAGCGACTTATGCAGGCCGTGCCTATGCCGCTTACGGCGGTATCTACATCATTGCTTCGATTGGCTGGCTGGCGGTGGTCGAGCGGATTCGACCACTGGGCTCTGACTGGCTCGGCGTGGCGCTGTGTGTCATCGGGGCAAGCATCATCCTGTTCGGCCCGCGCTTCTCGGCCTCCTGACGAATCGGCCTTGCTTGATTGAAGCGGTGTGTCAGACATTTCCTTCGGCAAGGTAGGTCTGTGCTTGTAGGTTTGGTCTGGATTACCGCGGATGTCTTGTAGGCCCACGATGCGCCGGGCATCTTCAAGGTCCGATAACCCTGAAGGACCACAGCCATGCTTGTACTGAGTCGCGCAGTCGGCGAATTGATTTCCATCGGCGACACCATTTCGGTGCGCATCATTGCCGTCAATGGCGGCAATGTGCGCTTCGGCATCGAAGCCCCGCAGGATGTCAACGTGCACCGTTCCGAGATCTACGAGCGAATCCAGCGCAAGCTGGCTCGAACCAGGAAATCAGTCGAATAGATGCTTGGGCACGTCATGCTTGAGCATCAACTGGCATTGCTCGCTTTCCGGATCGAAGACAATCAGGGCCTGGCCCTTGATCAATGCCTGGCGAACCCGCAATACACGGGTTTCCAGCGGCGTGTCGTCGCCATTGTCGGTACCGTCGCGAGTCACGAAATCTTCGATCAGGCGAGTCAGGGTATCGACTTCAAGTTGGTCGTGGGGAATCAGCATAGGCACCTCGGTCAAATCAATGGCGCGATGCTACGGTGAATCACGGGGCGGGGCTAGCCTGGTTCCTGCGTTGCCGGGTTTGACGCCATCGCCAGCAGGCTGGCTCCCACAAAACCAATGTGGGAGCCAGCCTGCTGGCTATGGCGATCGATCGGGTAATGACAATGTCTGGCTCAGCTGTCCGACCGCTGCCCCACCAGGCTATCCACCGACGGCACCCGCGTATCGCTTTCCATCTGCGTTTCGTGTTCGATCTGGTGACTGAACCGGTCCAGCGAACCCTGGGCCGGCTGTGCGTCGCTGGCGAACACCGGCGGGCTGAGGATATAGGCGCCGAGCAGGCGACTGAGGGCGGCGAGACTATCGATGTGGGTGCGCTCGTAACCGTGGGTGGCGTCGCAGCCGAAGGCGAGCAGGGCGGTGCGGATGTCATGGCCGGCGGTGACCGCCGAGTGAGCGTCGCTGAAGTAGTAGCGGAACAGGTCACGGCGTACCGGTAGCTCGTTGTCACTGGCCAGGCGCAGCAAGTGCCGCGACAAGTGATAGTCGTAAGGCCCGCCGGAATCCTGCATCGCAATGCTTACCGCGTGTTCACTGGAGTGCTGGCCGGGCGCGACGGGCGCGATGTCGATGCCGACAAATTCACTGACGTCCCAGGGCAATGCCGCCGCAGCGCCACTGCCGGTTTCCTCGGTGATGGTGAACAGCGGATGACAATCGATCGCCAGCTCTTCGCCGCTGTCGATGATCGCTTTCAACGCTGCCAGCAATGCCGCGACGCCGGCCTTGTCGTCCAGGTGACGGGCGCTGATGTGGCCGCTTTCGGTGAACTCCGGCAGCGGGTCGAAGGCGACGAAATCGCCGACGCTGATGCCCAGCGAGTCGCAATCGGCGCGGGTCGCGCAGTAGGCATCCAGGCGCAATTCGATGTGATCCCAGCTGATCGGCATTTCATCCACGGCGGTGTTGAACGCGTGACCGGAGGCCATCAAGGGCAGCACACTGCCGCGGATTACGCCATTGTCGGTAAACAGGCTCACCCGGCTGCCCTCGGCAAAGCGACTGGACCAGCAGCCCACGGGGGCCAGCGTCAGGCGACCGTTGTCCTTGATGGCGCGCACGGCGGCGCCAATGGTGTCCAGGTGGGCGGAAACGGCGCGGTCCGGGCTGTTTTTCTTGCCCTTAAGGGTGGCGCGGATGGTGCCGCGGCGGGTCATCTCGAAAGGAATGCCAAGCTCTTCAAGGCGTTCGGCGACATAGCGCACGATGGTGTCGGTGAAGCCGGTGGGGCTGGGGATGGCGAGCATTTCCAGCAGGACTTTTTGCAGGTATGTCAGGTCTGGTTCCGGGTATTGATGGGTCATGGAAACTCCTGATGAGTTGAGGCCACCGATGGTTTCGATGATGGTTTTTTGTGGCCTGTCAGGCCGTCTTCGCTGGCAAGCCAGCTCCTACAGGTCAAACACAAAACCTTGTGGGAGCTGGCTTGCCTGCGAAGGCGGCCGTTCAGCCACCACAATTAAGAAACAGCCGGCTGACTGTGCGGAAACAACAGATCCACAAACCGCTCGGCCGTCGGCTGCGGTTCATGATTGGCCAGCCCGGCGCGCTCGTTGGCTTCGATGAATACGTACTGCGGTTGATCGGCGGCAGATACCATCAGGTCGAGTCCGACCATGGGAATGTCCAGCGCCCGCGCCGCGCGTACCGCGGCATCCACCAGCGTGGGATGCAGGATCGTGGTGACATCTTCGAGAATCCCGCCGGTATGAAGATTCGCCGTACGCCGTACGAACAGATGCTCCCCTGCCGGCAGGATGCTGGTGTAGTCGTAACCCGCTGCCTGCACGGTGCGTTCGGTCTCATGATCCAGCGGGATCCTGCTTTCGCCGCTCGTGGCCGCCTGCCGCCGCCGACTCTGGGCTTCGATCAACGCGCCGATGGAATGCTGGCCATCGCCCACCACCTCGGCTGGCCGACGAATCGCCGCGGCCACCACTTCAAAGCCGATCACCAGAATCCGCAGGTCGAGGCCTTCATGGAAACTTTCCAGCAGCACTCGGCTGTCGAATTGGCGGGCCGCCTCGATGGCTTGCTGGACTTCTTCAATGGCCCGCAGATCCACCGCCACCCCTTGTCCCTGTTCACCGTCCAGCGGTTTGACCACCACCCGATGGTGTTCGTCGAGAAACGCCAGGTTGTCATCGGCGTTACCCGCCAGTTGCTGCGCTGGCAAGTTCAGGCCGGCGGCCGTGAGCACTTTATGGGTCAGGCTCTTGTCCTGGCACAGGCTCATGCTGATGGCGCTGGTCAGGTCGCTGAGAGACTCGCGACAGCGGACCCGGCGGCCACCATGGCTGAGGGTGAACAGGCCGGCTTCGGCATCATCGACCTGGACATCGATGCCGCGACGGTGCGCTTCTTCGACGATGATCCGCGCGTACGGATTGAAATTTGCTTCAGGACCCGGGCCGAGAAACAGCGACTGGTTGATGCCGTTCTTGCGCTTGATGGCGAAGGTCGAGAGGTTGCGAAAACCGAGCTTGGCGTAAAGGCTTTTCGCCTGGCGATTGTCGTGCAGTACGGACAGATCGAGGTAGCTCAGCCCGCGACTCATGAAGTGTTCAATCAAGTGCCGCACCAGCACCTCGCCGACGCCGGGCCGCGAACAGCGCGGATCGACCGCAAGGCACCACAGGCTGCTGCCGTTTTCCGGATCGTTGAAGGCCTTGTGATGATTGAGGCCCATGACGCTGCCGATGACCGCGCCGCTGTCTTCGTCTTCCGCCAGCCAGTACACCGGGCCGCCCAGGTGCCTGGGGGTCAGCAGGCAGGGGTCGATCGGCAGCATGCCTCGTGCGTGGTAAAGCTGGTTGATGGCGTTCCAGTCGGCGTCGCTCTGGGCGCGACGAATGCGAAACCCGCGAAACACCCGGGTGGCCTGGCGGTAATCGCTGAACCACAGGCGCAAGGTGTCGGACGGATCGAGGAATAGTTGGGTCGGTTCCAGCCCCAGCACTTGCTGGGGCGCGGCGACGTAGAGGGCGATATCGCGCTCACCCGGCTGCTCGTTGAGCAACTCCCGGGCCAGGCTAGCGGCATCGGCGAAGGTATGGCCGATCAGCAAGCGGCCCCAGCCGCAATGCACGGCAATTGGCTCGGCGCCCAGGGCGCTGCCGTCTTCGGCCAGGCGCGCCTGCAAGCGTTCGTAGGAGGGCGCCTGACCGCGCAACAAGCGCTGACTGATAGCCGTGGCGTGAGGTTTCATCGGTCAGATTCCTTGTTCGCTTAGCCACAGGTTCAGGGCCGCCAGTTGCCACAGCTTGGAGCCGCGCAATGGGGTCAATTGACCTTGTGGGTCCGTCAGCAGTCGGTCGAGCATGGCGGGGTTGAACAGACCACGATCCTGGCTCGGATCGAGCAGCAGTTCGCGCACCCAGTTCAGCGTGTCGCCCTGCAAGTGCTTGAGACCGGGGACCGGAAAGTAACCCTTCTTGCGGTCGATCACCTCGCTTGGAATCACCAGGCGCGCCGCTTCCTTCAAGACTTGCTTGCCACCGTCGGGCAGTTTGAATTTGCCCGGCACCCGCGCCGACAATTCCACCAGGCGATAGTCGAGAAACGGCGTGCGCGCTTCCAGGCCCCAGGCCATGGTCATGTTGTCGACGCGCTTGACCGGGTCGTCCACCAGCATCACCGTGCTGTCCAGGCGCAGGGCTTTGTCTACCGCGGCGTCGGCACCGGGCTGTGCGAAATGTTCCTTCACGAAGTCGCCAGCAGCGTCATTGGCCGTCAACCATTTCGGCTGCACGGTGGCGGCATAGTCGTCGTAGCTGCGGTCGAAAAAGGCTTCGCGATACGCCGCGTACGGATCGCTGGCGCCGTCGACCTGCGGATACCAGTGGTAACCGGCAAACAGTTCATCGGCACCCTGGCCGCTCTGGACCACCTTGCAATGCTTGGCCACTTCCCTGGACAGCAGGTAAAAGGCGATGCAGTCGTGGCTGACCATCGGCTCGCTCATGGCGCGGAACGCGGCCGGCAGTTGTTCGATGATCTCGCTTTCGTCAATGCGCAGCTGGTGGTGCTGGGTGCCGTAGTGTTTGGCGATCAGGTCCGAGTACTGGAACTCGTCGCCGCGCTCGCCGCCGGCATCCTGGAAACCGATGGAGAAAGTGGACAGGTTTTCCACGCCAACTTCCCGCAACAGCCCGACCAGCATGCTCGAATCGACACCGCCGGACAGCAGCACACCGACATCGACCGCGGCACGTTGGCGTATGGCTACTGCGTCACGCGTACTGTCGAGCACGCGGTCACGCCAGTCCTCGAGGGTCAGATGTTTCTCATCGTCGTGTGGGCCGTAGGGCAGGGTCCACCAGGTTTTCTGCTCGGTACGGCCATCCGCTTCAATGCGCATCCAGGTCGCCGGTGGCAGTTTTTCGATGCCAGCCAGCAAGGTGCGCGGCGCCGGAACCACGGCGTGGAAATTCAGATAATGATTGAGCGCCACTGGATCGAGAATCGGGTTGATGTCGCCGCCCTTGAGCAACGCTGGCAACGCCGAGGCAAAACGCAGGCGCTGGCCGGTGCGCGACAGGTACAACGGCTTGACGCCGAGGCGGTCGCGGGCGATGAACAGGCGTTGGCTGTCGCGCTCCCAAATGGCGAAGGCAAACATGCCGTTGAGTTTCGGCAGCAGCGCTTCACCCCAGGCGTGAAAGCCCTTGAGCAGCACTTCGGTGTCGCCACCGGAATAGAAGGCATAACCCAGGCTTTCAAGTTCGCTGCGCAGCTCCGGGAAGTTGTAGATCGCGCCGTTGAAGGCCAGGGACAGTCCCAGTTGTTGGTCGATCATCGGCTGCGCCGAACCGTCCGACAGGTCCATGATTTTCAGGCGGCGATGGCCCAGGGCAATCGGCCCCTGGCTGTGAAAACCCCAGGCGTCGGGGCCTCGAGGTGCCAGGTGATGGGTGATTCGCTCAATGGCTGCAAGGTCTGCAGGTTGATGGTCAAAACGTAACTCGCCAGCTAATCCGCACATAAGTTCCTTACCGGTTTTTCCGTTGGGGAGGGGCTATCGATACGCCGCCAAAACGGCGGGTACTCAGAAACTGACCCGCCTCGGTAGTGGGAGTTTTAGAACGATGGGTTATAAGCTGACGTTTGCGGCGAATGGCAGGGGTGCACACGTGTGCATTGCCGAGGTGGTAATTAATGCTGGGATGCATAGGAGAAGCTGTTTGGACTCCTCCCGATTCGTTCCGCTTTTCGCGTTATCAATTGCCCGACATGCTTCATAAACTGAGCGTCTCCCCATGCAATAAGGATATTGCTCATGCTAGCTACAACACCCAGGGACGCCTCCGCGGCAGTACCCTTGACCCCCGCACAACGTCTGGAGGTTTTACTGGAACATGCCGGCGATCTGGACAAGGCTGAAGTCCTGCAAGCGTCCATTCCGTCATGGTTGGTCAATGCGGACTTGAATGTGGTGCAGCCGTTAAGCGCTGCGTTCGAGCAGTCGTTTCGGACTCATGGCAAGGTCTCGACCGCGCTTGAACAGCTCAAGCCGTTGGACGAGTTCTGTAAAGAACAACTGACCAGCGGCCTCAAGGCGAAATGGAAGATCGATGTCGACGTCGAACGCGACACCCTGGAAATCACAAAACAAACCTTCGCCTCAACGGGACTGTTCCCGGTCGGCTACCTGATTAATGAAAACACCGTCTCACGCAGCCTGCTCCAGGCGGCCATGGAAAACTTCTCTGCTGAGGAAGGGAGGACCGGCGGCGGTCTGGCGGGCGCAGTGATACGAATCAATAAAAAGGCTCAAACGGCTAATGAAGTCACCGCTGAAAAATTCGCAACGCTCTGTCGTGAGCTCGACCTCGGTACCCGCTATCAACGCCACATCACTGAAACCCTGGCATTACCGACCAAGCCTGCAGAGGGTGCGCCTGTCGACGATCGGGCTGGCACCGCGGACATCCGGCGGCTCAAGGTGCTGGACATGCAGGTCGCACTGCACGTGGCCTACCTGAAAAAGGACATCACCCACGCCGTTTATACGATGCTGCTGAGTGTGCTCGAACAGGATGTGCCGGCGACTCAAACCAGGGGCGCCCTGTTTGATGGCGCACCGGTGCTTTGGCAAGGCCTGACGATTCATGACGCCTGCATTTGTGGGGTCCTGGTGTTCAGCAACGTCTCCATCGATACCGACGCGACGGCCGGGTGCGTGGTTTACATGCCGAACGAACCTCGTCGACCGCTGTACGAATACGCGTCGCTGGATGACTTCAAGACCTACCTCACCCTCAAGCTGCAAAGCACAAGCTACAGGAAGTTTTTCGTTGGGCAGTACCTGCATGGCCATGACAAGACCGGGTTTTTTACCGGGTTTGACAGGGGCAGGGACTTGGGAACGCTGACGGCCACTCCCGCCGATACCTGTCTCGCCGATTTTTTCTTCAGCTCCTTTGTCAGCAAGATTCAAGAAGACGCACGAATCCTGGCTGTCCCGACCGAAGACGTCGATGCGCAACAACGGAAAAAAACCCTTCAGGTATTGCGCGATGCAGGTCTTGTGCTATTGAACGCAGCCTCTTTTTTCGTCCCGGTGATTGGCCAGCTGATGCTGGCGGTGGCTGCAGTCGATATCGTCAGCGAAGTGTACGAAGGTGTGCTGGATTGGACACACGGTGAGCGAACGCAGGCGTTGTCCCATTTGCTGAACGTCGTGGAAAACCTGGCGCAAATGGCGGCATTTGCGGCAGGCAGCAAAATAATCGCGACAGCCGTGAGCAAGAGCGTGAAAGAGCAGGCTGCATTCTTCGACGGTTTCGAGGCCGTCACCCGCACGGATGGCAAGGCAAGGTTATGGAAACCTGACCTCGAACCTTATAAGCAGACCACGACACGGGCAGCCGATGCGCAACCTGATTCGCAAGGCCTCTACCGGCATGCCGGACAGACGTCGATCGTCATGGATGGAGCGCCCTATAGAGTGACCCGCAATACTGCGGGGTCGGCATGGATCATCAATCATCCTGTGCGATCTGACGCATTCCAGCCTGCCGTCGAGCGCAACGCGCAAGGTGGCTGGCGGCATGTCTATGAGCACGCGCACGAGTGGCACGACGGTGGTTACGCATTGGAGCGCACCGATCCGCGCCTCGGCGATCTTGGCAGTGAGCTGGAAAAGATTGCCGAAATCACCGAAATGACGCCTGAAGAATTGCACCGTCTACATGAAAGCAACCTCAAGCTACCGCAGCGGCTGAACGACTGTGTCGAGCGTTTCAGGATCGAGCGGCGCATCACCTCGCTGGTCGCAGCGATGGAGCAGGGGGAGACCGCGAATACGGATTTCCTCCAGGAACAACTGCACACGTTGCCGAGGCTGCCCGGCTGGCCGCAGGAGCGCTTCATCGAAGTGCGCGACGAGCAAGGCCTGGTCGTGTCCCGCTTCCCCGAGACAGCCCCACACAATGATGACGTCAACAGCGTGCACGTCAGTCAGAGGCAACTGGATGGCGGACAACTGCTCGATACCGCGATCAATGGCCTCTACCCGAAAGAAATCGAGGGCATCATCGGTAAAACGACGACTGAATCGAAATCGCAGCTGTTGGCAAATAAAATTGCGACAAGCCTCAAGGGCAATCGCCAACCGCTGTTCGAGTGGCTCTATAAAACCTGGGACGGCACCGCCACTGGCGATGTCGCGACACTGCGCGAACACGCCCCTGATCTTCCTGTGCGCGTGTGCCAGGAGTTGCTGGAAAACGCCTCTGCCAGGGATCGAAGCTTTCTTCGCGATCGCAGGATCCCTGGAATGGATCTCGCCCGGCAGGTCCGTGAGGCGCGGGCCGCATTGAGGCAAGATCGTGCGCTCACGGGGCTGCATCTGCCGCGCCTGGCCAATGCCGATACCGACAAACTGGCGCTCGGGCTGATGAGTCGAGTGCAAGGCTGGAATGACGGCGTACGGATTGAAGTACGACAGGGATCAGTGACCGGCACCTTGCTCGATAGCGTGGGCGACGCTAATGCGCAATCGCGCGCAGTGATCGTCAAGACGTCCACCCGCTATCAGGTCACCCACAGCGATGGCAATGTGTCTTCCACTCTGGAGAGCGAAACGCTGCTGGAGTCGATACTGGATGCATTGCCTGCCTCCCAACGTCTGCGCATGGGTTTCACCGGCACCGATACGCTGGATGTCCCGACGCTACGATCACGCCTGACAAGGGCCGCCACGGGTGACCCGGCGCGCACCGGGCGGCTGGTTCGGGGTGAACGCAGTGAAACGCCGAAACACCTTTCTGCCTGTGTCCAGGCCGATCCACCCGCTGCCGGTACTTATGCAAAGGGCATGATTCGTAAAGTAAAAAAACTCTACCCACTGTCCACCGATGCCCAGGTATCGGCGTTCCTCGACAAAGCCGGCAGTACCCAGACGCAGCGGGCGAATCGAATCAAGGAACTGGAGCAGCAACTGAAGAAACTGCGCCAGGTGCTGCACAACTGGCGTGACGATGAAGTGCAAATGAAGACACTGCCGGGGCAACTCAACGATATCCGGTTCAGCCGTCGTCAGGTGGCCGTGGCCATCGAAAACTGCTGGCGCCGGATAGCGCCTATGCGTTGGCCGCAACATCAGTCCTTCACCTCGCTCACGCTGACGCGCAACCCGGTGGGCCCATTACCGACCCTGACCGAGGAAGATGTCGCCCATGTGCGCAGCCTCACAATCATGGACATGCAGGCCGGCGATGAACTGGCGTATTTCCTCAAGCCGTTCAAAGGCCTGGTCAGTCTGGAATTGAACCGCAATCAACTCACGCGATTGCCTGAAGTGCTGTCGCATATGCCCGACCTTCAGCACTTGAGGCTGGACGCTAATCGGATAGCACTGACCGAACACACGTTGCGCAAACTGGCCGAGATGCGCAAGTTGCGCACGTTGGGGCTCACCGGCAACCGATTGGGTGCCACGATCGATGTCAGCAAAATGCTGGATCTGCATGCCCTGTTCCTGGGCGATACCCATGCCACGGAACTGCCCGTCGGGCTTTCCCGCTTGCCGTATCTGGACTTCGTGGACCTGCGTGGTAACCAGATCAGTGAATTGCCAGCCTGGCTGTTTCAGGTCCCTCGGCGATTGGCCGAAACGATCAGTCTGCGCAATAACCCGATATCCGTAGCAAGCCGTACGCTGCTGGAAACCTATCGCGACAACACTGGCATCGGGATGGGGCTGCTGGACGATAAACCCGAGGTGGTCAGTGAGCAAAGAGCTCGGGACCTGTGGATGCCAAAAACCGTTGAACAGACCTATGCCAGTCGTAATCGTGAATGGCTGGCGCTGAAAAACGAACCCGGTTCGAAGGGATTCCTTGAACTGCTGGCCGAAGTTGGCAGTACGGGAGATAGCCGCTTTGTCCACGAAGACATGACCCGGCGGGTGTGGAATGTCATTGAGGCGACTCAGACGGATTCGGCGTTGTGCGATCAATTGCTGGCGATGGCGGTGAAAGCCCATTGCGCTGATTCTGCGGCCACTATCTTCAGTAACCTTGAGGTGGCCGTGGATATCGACTCGGTGGTTCGACTGTCCGTCAATGCCCATGATCAGGCCGCTCGACTATTGAGTCTAGGGCGACGCTTGTTCCGCCTGGATTACCTGGCCAAGCTAGCCCGGGAACATGCCCAGGCCGATCTCAGCCTCGATCCGGTGGAAGTGGAGTTGGCCTATCGCACCGGCCTGGCCGACAAGCTCGAACTGGTCGGTCAACCCCGGCATATGCGCTATGCATCGATCAGCGGCGTAACGACCAAGAACCTGGATGAGGCCTACAGCAAGGTCCTCACCGCCGAATTGTCCACCGAATTATCGACTTACCTGAGCGGCCGTACATTTTGGAGTGACTTTTTGCGACAGCATCATGGTCAGCAGTTCACCGACCTGGCCGCGCCTTTTCACGTCCGCATGCAGACGGCGTTTGAAGAAGAAGCGACGCTGGGTGCGGATTATCGCACCACGGTCGACGGCATCGCCGATGAATTGAAAACCGCTGAGAGCGATTTGTTCACACGCCTGACCGAGGCAGCCATGAAGGCCGACGAGTCAAAGACTTGCTTTGCCCTGGATTGAACGCCTCAAGCCTTGCCGCGTATCAAGCGCCGCAAAGCGAAACGATTAGGATGACAGGCCTGCGCCACCGCCCTGGGCAGCGGCAGCGGTTCGTCATCCAGCCACGCGGCAATCAATTCGCCTGACAAAGGCGCTGTGATCAGTCCTCGGGAACCGTGGCCGCTGTTGACGTACAAGCCCTCCAGCCAGGGGCAGGGGATGTCCGGGGTTTGCCGGGCATCCTTGCTCAATGCGCTGTAGGCGTCGGCGAACGCCTGGCTGTTGGCCAATGGGCCGACAATCGGCAGGTAATCCGGGCTGGTACAGCGAAACGCCGCGCGACCTTCAAGTTCGTCGGCCTGCAGGACGTCCGCGCCGAGCCGGGCGACCAGATCCAGCGAGATTTCTTCGAGCATCTGCAAGTTGCCAAGATGTTCGGCAGTGGTCGGGGTCAGGTCGTCGCTGTTGAAATCGAAACTCGCCCCCAGGGTATGTTCGCCCAGGCGTGCCGGCGCGACATAGCCTTCGGCGCACACCACGGTACTCAGCGACTGGCTTGCAGGGGTTTGGGACAGGCGGGTGATCTGCCCGCGAATGCGCTTGAGCGGCAACTCGCTGCTGTAGGTGAATCGCTTGATCTCAGCGGCGCCTGCCAGTACCACGGTGGGGGCATCGGCCAGCGGCCTGTCGCCATCCCAGGCTTGCCAATTTCCGTCCACTCGGCGCAGTTCCAGCACATCGTGGTGGGTCAGCAGCTCGATGTTCGATTGCCCGGCTTGCCATTGGCACAAAGCGGGTGGGTGCACCCAGCCGGCTTCCGGGTAAAACAGGCCCCCCGAGGGCAGCGCGATACCGGCGCGAGCCTCGGCGTGCGCTTGATCGAGTACATGCAGCAAGCCTTCGGGAAACGCCATGGCCAGTTGCCCCTGACGCTCGGCTTCCTTGGCATTGAAGGCCAGTTGCAGGACCCCGCAATCGTCCCAGTCGACGCCCCGGTGCAAATGCTCGAGCAAGCGCCGGGTGTAACCGAATCCACTGACGATCAATTGCGATAACGCTGTGCCATGGGCGGAAAGCTTGAGGTACAGCACGCCCTGGGGATTGCCCGAGGCTTCCTGCGCCAGCGCAGCGTGACGTTCCAGCAGACTCACTCGCCAACCGCGAGCGGCCAGGCTGGCAGCCGTTGCACAACCGGCCAGCCCGGCGCCGATCACCAGGGCGCGACGTTCGCCGCTTGCCGGTGTCGGGCGCGCAAACCAGGGTTTGGTTACAGCGGGCATCGGGACTTCTGCAGGCCAGCCGAGGAACGTGCCGCGCAGGATTTCCCATTTGTGGCCGATGCCCGGTGTACGTTTCATCTTGAAGCCCGCTGCATTGAGCAGCCGGCGCACCCAACCGGTACTGGTGAAGGTGCTGATGGTCGAACCGGGTGCCGCCAGACGGGCCAGTTCGGCAAACAGTTCGGCGGTCCACATGTCGGGGTTTTTCGCCGGGGCGAAACCGTCGAGAAACCAGGCGTCAATCTGCGCGTCCAGTTGCGGTAATTGCTCCAGGGCATCGCCAATCAGCAAGGTGAGCGTGACGCGGCCGTTATCCAGGACCAGGCGCTGGAAACCCTGGTGGATCGCCCGGTATTGCGCCAGCAGTTGATCGGCGAATGGCTTGAGTTCCGGCCACAACCCCAGCGCTCGGTGCAAGTCGGGCAGACTCAGAGGGTATTTCTCGACACTGACAAAATGCAGTCGAGCACCGGCCTGCGCCTGCTGCTCGAACAACTGCCAGGCGCAGAGGAAATTCAATCCGGTGCCGAAGCCGGTCTCGCCAATCACCAGTCGACCACCCGCCGGCAATGCGGCAAAGCGTTCACGCAAAGCGTTCTGTTCAAGGAACACGTAGCGGGTTTCGTCCAGCCCCGACAGGTCGGAAAAATACACATCGTCGAACACCCGCGAGCGCGGGAGACCTTGGTCGTCCCAGTCGATCTGGGCATGGGGTATTACAGGTTTCATGGCAGGCTCGGTAACGGCAAGGCGCTCATTCTATCCGATCGCGGGTGGGGTGCTTGATCCATGGCAAGGCCTGCAACGGCCCCAGCGATGAAAATGGGATTTCTCCCCCGCAGGAGAGGTCAATCCACTAGTCTTGCTCACATCTGCCAGGGAGCCGCCCATGTTCGAATCCGCTGAAATCGACCACGCCATCGACAAAGAAACCTATGAAGCCGAAGTGCCGGCCCTGCGTGAAGCCTTGCTCGACGCGCAATTCGAACTGCGCCAGCAGAGCCGCTTTCCGGTGATCATCCTGATCAACGGCATCGAAGGCGCCGGCAAGGGCGAGACGGTCAAGTTGCTCAACGAATGGATGGACCCGCGCCTGATCGAGGTCCGCACCTTTGATCAGCAAACCGATGAAGAGCTGGCGCGGCCCCCGGCCTGGCGCTATTGGCGGATGCTCCCGGCCCAGGGCCGCATGGGCGTCTTCTTCGGCAACTGGTACAGCCAGATGCTGCAGTCACGGGTCCACGGCGTGATCAAGGACCCAAGGCTCGATCAAAGTATCAACGCCGCCGAACGCCTGGAAAAAATGCTGTGTGACGAAGGCGCGCTGATCTTCAAGTTCTGGTTCCACTTGTCCAAGAAACAAATGAAGGCACGTCTCAAGGCCTTGGCCGACGACCCGTTGCACAGCTGGCGCATCAGCCCGCTGGACTGGCAACAGTCCGAAACCTACGACCGCTTTGTGAAATACGGTGAGCGGGTTTTGCGTCGCACCAGCCGCGACTATGCGCCGTGGCATGTTATCGCCGGCATGGATGCGCATTATCGCAGCCTGGTGGTGGGGAAGATTCTGCTCGAAGGCCTGCAGATCGCCCTGAAAAGGCCGAAAATCCGCCCGGAAAAAGTCAACGCCGCCCCCGTGTTCCCCAGTGTCGATCAATTGAACCTGCTGGACAGCCTCGACCTCACCTTGAGTCTGTCCAAGGACGATTATGAAGAGCAGCTGATCACGGAGCAGGCGAGGTTTTCCGGGTTGATGCGCGACAAGCGCATGCGCCGTCATGCACTGGTCGCGGTGTTCGAAGGCAATGACGCGGCGGGCAAGGGTGGGGCGATTCGCCGGGTTGCCGCCGCGTTGGACCCGCGTCAGTACAGCATCGTGCCGATTGCCGCGCCCACCGAGGAGGAGCGGGCGCAGCCGTATCTCTGGCGTTTTTGGCGGCATGTTCCGGCACGAGGCAAATTCACCGTGTTCGATCGCTCCTGGTATGGCCGGGTGCTGGTTGAGCGTGTCGAGGGATTCTGCACCCCGGCGGACTGGCTGCGCGCCTACAGTGAAATCAACGACTTTGAGGAACAGCTGAGCGACGCCAGGGTGATCGTGGTCAAGTTCTGGCTGTCCATCGACAAGCAGACGCAACTGGAACGCTTCCAGGAGCGCGAAAACATCCCGTTCAAGCGCTTCAAGATCACCGAGGACGACTGGCGCAACCGCGACAAGTGGGACGACTATCGCGCCGCCGTCGGCGACATGGTTGACCGCACCAGCACGGAGATCTCACCCTGGACCCTGGTGGAGGCCAACGATAAGCGCTGGGCGCGGGTCAAGGTGTTGCGCACCATCAACCGCGCACTGGAGGAGGCGTTCGAAAAGACGGACAAGCACAAGGGCAAGTAACCGGGCGATGGTTACGCATACACGGGATGAATGATTGTCGCGGTCGGTAATTGAGTGGGCTTATGCTCGAGCCACTCTCAACCGACAACAACAATGAGGTATGCCATGCGTGAAGTGGTGATCGTCGACAGCGTGCGGACCGGCCTGGCCAAATCCTTTCGCGGCAAGTTCAACATGACCCGTCCCGACGACATGGCGGCGCATTGTGTCGACGCCTTGCTGGCGCGCACCGGCATCGATCCGGCCAGCGTCGAGGACTGCATCGTCGGTGCCGGCTCCAACGAAGGCTCCCAGGGCTATAACATCGGGCGCAACGTCGCGGTATTGTCGCGCCTGGGCATCGGCGTCGCCGGCATGACCCTCAACCGTTTCTGCTCCTCGGGCCTGCAGGCGATCGCCATTGCCGCCAACCAGATCGCTTCCGGTTGCAGCGACATCATCGTCGCCGGTGGCGTCGAGTCCATCAGCCTGACGATGAAAAGCATCAACACCGATCACCTGATCAATCCGCTGCTCAAGGAGCAGGTGCCCGGGATCTACTTCCCGATGGGCCAGACCGCCGAAATCGTCGCGCGTCGATACGACGTCAGCCGTGAAGAACAGGACCTGTATGCCCTGCAAAGCCAGCAGCGCACCGCCCAGGCGCAGGCCGCCGGGTTGTTCGACGATGAAATCGTGCCGATGGCGGTGAAGTACCGGGTTGAAGACAAGGCCACCGGCCAGGTCCAGGTTCTCGAAGGCGTCGTCGATCACGATGACTGCAACCGTCCAGAGACCACCCTGCAAAGCCTGGCCGGACTGAAGCCAGTGTTTGCCGAGGGTGGCTCGGTTACCGCCGGTAACTCGTCGCAGCTGTCCGACGGCGCCTCCATGACCCTGGTGATGAGCCTGGAAAAAGCCCTGGCGCTGGGCTTGAAGCCCAAGGCGTTCTTCCGCGGATTCACCGTGGCGGGCTGCGAACCGGACGAGATGGGCATCGGCCCGGTGTTCTCGGTGCCGAAATTGCTCAAGGCCAAGGGCCTGCACATCGGCGATATCGATTTGTGGGAACTCAACGAAGCCTTCGCTTCGCAGTGCCTGTGCGCGCGTAACCGGCTGGAGATCGACAACGACCGGTACAACGTCAATGGCGGCTCGATCGCCATCGGCCACCCGTTCGGCATGACCGGTTCGCGCCAGGTCGGGCATATCGTTCGCGAGCTGCAGCGGCGCAACCTGCGCTACGGCATCGTTACCATGTGCGTGGGTGGTGGGATGGGGGCGACCGGGTTGTTCGAGGCGGTACGGTAGGTCTTCAGGATTTGTATTGATTGTCAGATAGCTTTCGCGAGCAGGCTCGCTCCCACACTGGATCAGCGTCACATAGATCCCTGTGGGAGCGAGCCTGCCCGCGATGGGGCCGCTGGATCACTAGATAACTACTGCGACCTGCACAGTTTCATTCGCGGCCAGTCCTCAACTGTCCCTGTGTCCGAAGCGAGTCAGCGCCTAGAATGGCGCTACTTGTTTTCCGGATTGGGGTTCGCATGCACATTTCATCGGGTCGCTGGGTTTATGGGCTGTTCCTGGCCTTGCTGACCGCGCTGTTGTGGGGAATCCTGCCGATCAAGCTCAAGCAGGTGCTGCTGGTGATGGACCCGGTCACCGTGACCTGGTTTCGCCTGATGGTGTCCGGTGGCTGCCTGTTCATCTACCTGGCCGCGACCCGGCGTTTGCCGAGCCGCAAGGTGCTCGGCCCGCGCGGGGGCTGGCTGGTGCTGATGGCGGTGCTCGGGCTGGTGGGTAACTACGTGCTGTATCTGATGGGCTTGAATCTGCTAAGCCCCGGTACCGCGCAACTGGTGGTGCAGATGGGCCCGATCATGTTGCTGATCGCCAGTGTGTTCGTGTTCAAGGAGCGCTTCAGCCTGGGGCAGGGGGTCGGCTTGTTGGTGTTGCTGGTCGGCTTTGTGCTGTTTTTCAACCAACGCCTGAGCGAACTGCTGACCTCGTTGAGCGACTACACCGCCGGTGTGCTGCTGGTGTTGCTGGCTTCCACGGTCTGGACGTTTTATGCGCTGGGCCAGAAGCAGTTGCTGACCGTGTGGAATTCGCTGCAGGTGATGATGGTGATCTACCTGTTCTGCGGGCTGTTGCTGACGCCGTGGGTGCATCCGCTGGAGGCGCTGCAATTGACTCCCGTGCAAGGCTGGCTGCTGCTGGCGTGCTGCATGAACACCCTGGTTGCCTATGGCGCATTTGCCGAGGCGCTGGCGCATTGGGAGGCGTCGCGGGTTAGTGCGACCCTGGCGATCACGCCGCTGGTGACCCTTGCCGCCGTGGCCGTGGCCGCCTGGTGGTGGCCGGAGTATGTACACGCCGAGACCATCAACGGCCTGGGTTATGGCGGGGCGGTGTTGGTGGTGTTGGGCTCGGCGCTGGTGGCATTGGGGCCGTCGTTGATTGCCGGGTTGAAGGCGCGAAAAGCCCGAATGGCGGTCAGTTAGACCGCGTTATCGTTCTTCGCGGGCAAGCTCGCTCCCACAGGGACCGGAGTCGGTCACAAATTTTGCAATCGACACAAAACCTGAGGGAGCGGGCTTGCCCGCGATGACGGACTATCAGGCGCTAAAAAGCTCAGCCCTTGGCCCCAGCCTCCAGCATATTCTCAGGCCTGACCCAGGCATCAAATTCTTCATCCGTCAGATACCCCAGTTGCAACGCCGCCGCACGCAAGGTCAGCCCCTCGGCATAGGCCTTCTTGGCGATCTCCGCCGATTTGTCATAACCAATGTGCGGGTTCAGCGCGGTCACCAGCATCAACCCTTGTTCCAGATGCTCAGCCATTTTCCCGGCGTCCGGTTCTAGGCCCGCGATGCAATGCTGCTGGAAGTTGCTGCAGCCGTCGGCCAGCAGGCGGATCGATTGCAGCAGGTTGTGGATGATCACCGGCTTGAACACGTTCAGCTGCAGGTGGCCCTGGCTCGCCGCGAAGCCGATGGTCACGTCGTTGCCCAGGACCTGGCAGGCCAGCATCGACAGCGCTTCGCACTGGGTCGGGTTGACCTTGCCCGGCATGATCGAGCTACCCGGTTCATTGGCTGGCAGTTTCACTTCGGCAAAGCCGGCGCGCGGGCCGGAGCCGAGCAGGCGCAAGTCATTGGCGATTTTCATCAGGGTCACGGCGAGGGTTTTCAGCGCGCCGGACAAGGTAGTCAGTGGCTCGTGGCCAGCCAGGGCGGCGAACTTGTTCGGCGCGGTGATGAACGGCAAGCCGGAAAGGGCAGCCAGTTCCGCGGCAATGGCCTCACCGAAGCCATGGGGCGAGTTCAGCCCGGTGCCGACCGCGGTGCCGCCCTGGGCCAGTTCACAGACTGCCGGCAGCGAGCTGCGGATCGCCCGTTCGGCGTAATCGAGCTGGGCGATGAACGCCGAGACTTCCTGGCCAAAGGTGATCGGCGTGGCATCCATCATGTGGGTGCGGCCGGTCTTGACCAGTTTCATGTGGCGAGCCGATAGCTCGGCCAGGCCACCGGACAGTTCGCTGATCGCCGGCAGCAAGCGCTGTTGCACCGCTTGGGCGGCGGCGATGTGCATGGCCGTGGGAAAGCAGTCGTTGGAACTCTGGGAGCGGTTCACGTGATCGTTGGGGTGCACCGGCGACTTGCCGCCACGGGGGTTGCCGGCCAGTTCGTTGGCGCGTCCGGCGATCACTTCGTTGACGTTCATGTTGCTCTGGGTGCCGCTGCCGGTCTGCCAGACCACCAGCGGGAATTGGTCGTCATGCTCGCCGTCGAGCACTTCGTCGGCCGCCTGCTCGATCAGCCGGGCGATGTCGGCGGGCAGATCGCCGTTGCGGTCGTTGACCCGTGCCGCCGCTTTCTTGATCAGCGCCAGGCCGTGCAGTACCGCCAGCGGCATGCGTTCGTCGCCGATGGCGAAGTTGACCAGCGAGCGTTGCGTCTGAGCACCCCAGTAGGCCTCATCAGGGACTTCCACCTGGCCCAGGCTGTCGGTTTCGATTCGGCTCATCATGCACACTCCTGTAGGTCTGATTGCGCAGTTTAGGCCGTGATCGACGGCCGTGGTTCCATCAGTCTTGATTCTGCCCATTCAACCCCTCTAAATCAGGCGCGACAAGGCTTGGGGTTGAGTGACACACTTTTTTAGGCGCAGAATGGACGTCCTTGGGGTTTTACCTCGCCTGCTAGAAAAGGAAACTCGATGACTCGTCTTCGTGCCATCTGTACCGCGGTTGCACTGGTCTGCGCCAGCGGCCCTGTTTTTGCCGATACCGCCAGCCACAACGCCAGTGCCGAGGCTTTCCTGACCCTGGCGCATGCCGACAAACTGGGCACTCCGGTGTACATGCAAGTACAGCAGATGTTCGCCCAGCGCTTCCAGCAAACCAAAGCCCCCGAGTCGAAAAAAGCCGTATTGGAAACCTACCAGGCCAAGGCCAACGCCGCTCTGGACCAGGCCATTGGCTGGAACAAGCTGAAACCGGACATGGTCAAGCTGTACACCACCAACTTCACCGAATCGGAGCTCAAGGACCTGGTCGCGTTCTACCAGTCGCCACTGGGCAAGAAAGTCCTGGAGAAAATGCCGCAGCTGACCCAGCAATCGGCCCAGATGACCCAGGCCAAGCTGGAAAGCGCGGTGCCTGTGGTCAACAAACTGCTGGCTGACATGACGGCCGAGCTGGATCCGAAAGGCGCCGCCGCTCCAGCCAAGAAAAAGCCTTAAGCGGAGTTCGGCATGACCATGCAACAACGTATCGAATCGACGCTGGGCCTGTTACAGCCTGAGCATTTGCAGGTGCTGGACGAAAGCCACATGCACAGTCGTGGGTTGCAAACCCATTTCAAGGCTGTGGTGGTCAGTGCGCAGTTCGAGGGCTTGAACCGGGTCAAGCGCCACCAGAAGGTCTACGGCACGCTTGGCGAGCTGATGGGCGAATTCCATGCGTTGGCGTTGCACACCTACACGCCTGAGGAATGGGCGCAGATCGACGCGGCTCCGGCCTCGCCGACCTGTGCCGGTGGCAGCAAAACCTGACACGCCTTGTGGCGCTGGCTTGTTGTAGGAGCTGGCTTGCCAGCGAAGGCGTCCTTAAGATCGCTTTCGCTGGCAAGCCAGCTCCTACACAAGCCAGCTCCTACAGGGATCGCGTAATTTTTGTTAGAATGTCCAACGCGCCGCTCCTGCGGCGCGTTTTTTTTCGCATCCGGTTCACCCCTTACGAGGGTAGCCACCTGGAGATTTACCCATGACACAACAGATTGTCGTGGCGGCACTGTATAAGTTCGTCACCCTGCAAGATTACGTCGCCCTGCGCGAGCCCCTGCTCAAGGCCATGGTCGACAACGGCATCAAAGGCACGCTGCTGATCGCCGAAGAAGGCATCAACGGCACCGTGTCCGGCAGCCGCGAAGGCATCGACGGGCTGATGGCCTGGCTCAAGAACGACCCGCGCATGGACGACATCGACCACAAAGAGTCGTACTGCGACGAACAGCCGTTCTACCGCACCAAGGTCAAGCTCAAGAAAGAGATCGTGACCCTGGGCGTCGAGGGCGTGGACCCGAACAAAAAGGTCGGCACCTACGTCGAGCCACAGGACTGGAACGCGCTGATCAACGATCCAGAAGTGCTGTTGATCGATACCCGCAACGACTACGAAGTCTCGATCGGCACCTTTGAAGGCGCCATCGACCCGAAAACCACCAGTTTTCGCGAATTTCCCGACTACATCAAAGCCAACTTCGACCCTGCCGTGCACAAGAAGGTGGCGATGTTCTGCACCGGCGGCATTCGCTGTGAAAAAGCCTCGAGCTACATGCTCAGCGAGGGCTTCGACGAGGTTTATCACCTCAAGGGTGGCATCCTGAAATACCTCGAGGAGGTGCCTCAGGAAGAAACCAAATGGCAGGGCGACTGCTTCGTGTTCGACAACCGCGTGACGGTTCGCCACGACCTGAGCGAAGGCGACTACGATCAATGTCATGCCTGCCGCACACCGGTCAGCATTGAAGACCGCGTGTCCGAGCATTATGTCGCCGGGATCAGTTGCCCGCATTGCTGGAATACGCTGAGCGAGAAAACCCGTCGCAGCGCCATCGACCGGCAAAAGCAGATCGAACTGGCCAAGGCTCGCAACATGCCGCACCCGATCGGCTACAACTACAAGCAAACATCCACCGAGGCCTGAACCATGTCTGCGCGCCTGCTCTATGTGATGGACCCGATGTGTTCCTGGTGCTGGGGCTTCGCGCCGGTTGCCAACGCATTGGTCGAGCAGGCGCAAGCCGCCGGCGTGGATGTACACCTGGTGGTGGGTGGTTTGCGCACCGGCAGTGGCTCGGCGCTGGAGCCGACCACCCGCCGCTACATTCTCGAGCACTGGCAGGCCGTCACCGAGGCCACTGGCCAGCCCTTCAAGCTTGAAGGTGCCTTGCCCGACGGTTTTGTCTATGACACCGAACCCGCCTGTCGGGCGCTGGTGACGGCACGCGGCCTGGCACCGGACTGCGCGTGGAAGCTGCTCGGGTTGATCCAGCGTGCGTTTTACGCCGAAGGTCGCGATGTCACCCACGCCAGCGTTCTGGTCGAGTTGGCGGAACAGGCCGGGGTGCCGCGCATCGAGTTCGCCGCCGCTTTCGACCGTGCCGATACGCACGCCGCGACGGCTGCCGATTTCACCTGGGTCCAGGACCTGGGCATTGCCGGTTTCCCGACGTTGTTGGCTCAGCGCAATGGTCAATTGGCGTTGCTGACCAATGGCTATCAGCCCCTCAGTGTCCTGTCTCCCTTGCTAGGCCGCTGGCTGGAGCGCGCCGCCTGTGCATGACCAGCCCGACGACACTCCAGCCGTAAAGCGTGTCGACCGGCTGAGCTGGGCAGAAATCCGTCGCCTGGCCCTGCATCACAAGAAATCCCTGTGGATCGCCAACGGCGTGGCCGTGCTGGCGACCCTGTGCAGCGTGCCGATTCCCTTGCTCCTGCCATTGCTGGTGGACGAAGTGTTGCTGGGGCACGGTGACGCCGCGCTGAAAATCATGAACCTTGCGCTGCCGCAGGTCTGGCAGAAAGCCGCGGGCTACATCGGCCTGATGCTGGTGGTGACCCTGGCCCTGCGGTGCGCGGCCTTGCTGTTCAACGTGGTGCAGGCGCGCCTGTTCGCCGCCTTGGCCAAGGACATCGTCTACCGCATTCGCATCCGCCTGATCGAGCGCCTCAAGCGCATCTCGCTGGGGGAATACGAAAGCCTGGGCAGCGGCACGGTGACCACGCACCTGGTGACCGATCTCGACACCCTGGACAAATTCGTCGGCGAAACCCTCAGCCGCTTCCTGGTGGCCATGTTGACGCTGGTCGGCACCGCGGCAATCCTGGTGTGGATGCACTGGCAACTGGCGCTGCTGATCCTGTTGTTCAATCCGCTGGTGATCTACGCCACGGTGCAGCTGGGCAAGCGGGTCAAGCACCTGAAGAAACTCGAGAACGACAGCACCTCGCGCTTCACCCAGGCATTGACCGAAACCCTGGATGCGATCCAGGAAGTGCGTGCCGGTAACCGCCAGGGTTTTTTCCTCGGTCGTCTGGGGCAACGCGCCCGGGACGTACGGGATTACGCGGTGAACTCGCAATGGAAAACCGATGCCTCGAACCGGGCCAGCGGTTTGCTGTTCCAGTTCGGCATCGATATTTTTCGTGCGGCGGCCATGCTGACCGTGCTGTTTTCCGACCTGTCCATCGGCCAGATGCTCGCGGTATTCAGCTACCTGTGGTTCATGATCGGTCCGGTCGAGCAACTGCTCAACCTGCAATACGCCTACTACGCCGCCGGCGGCGCGCTGTCGCGAATCAATGAACTGCTGTCGCGCGCCGATGAGCCGCAGTACCCGAACGGCGTCGACCCGTTCATTGGTCGCCAGACCGTGGGCATCGAAGTTCAGGGGCTGAGTTTCGGCTACGGTGACGAGTTGGTGTTGAACCAGATGAACCTGTCGATCGCTCCCGGTGAAAAGGTCGCGATCGTCGGCGCCAGCGGGGGCGGCAAGAGCACCCTGGTGCAATTGCTGCTGGGCTTGTACACGCCGCTGGCCGGGACCATTCGCTTCGGTGGCTCGACCCAGCAGGAGATCGGCCTGGAGACCGTGCGGGAAAATGTCGCGGTAGTCCTGCAACACCCGGCGCTGTTCAATGACACGGTGCGGGCCAACCTGACCATGGGCCGTGAACGCAGCGACGAGGCTTGCTGGAACGCCCTGGAAATCGCGCAATTGCACAACACGGTGCGCGAGCTGCCCAATGGCCTGGACAGCATTGTCGGGCGTTCCGGCGTTCGCCTGTCCGGCGGCCAGCGCCAACGCCTGGCCATCGCGCGAATGGTGCTGGCCGATCCCAAGGTGGTGATTCTCGACGAGGCCACCTCGGCGCTGGACGCCGCCACCGAATATAACCTGCACCAGGCGTTGGCGCGATTCCTCAGCCACCGCACCACGTTGATCATCGCCCACCGCCTGTCGGCCGTGAAGCAGGCCGACCGGGTCCTGGTGTTTGACGGCGGGCAGATCGCCGAAGATGGCGACCACCAGCAGTTGATCGCCGAGGGTGGTCTGTATGCCAAGCTTTATGGGCATTTGCAGCAGCACTGAGGCAAGGCTGAGGTACGTTACCTGGACTTTCCTGCAATGGGGGCGGGCTCTCGCTTGCCGGGATGCGGAAGGCCCCCTAGTCTAGCTGTAGCGATCACGTGGATGATGATCTGGCAGTGCTAAAACAAGGGACCCCATGAATCAAACCCGGACTCTCGGAACGCCGCGGCTATTGGGCATCGTCTGGCCATTTATCGCCGTTGTGTTATTTCAGGCCCTGTTGGGGGGCGTCAGCCTTTATGTGTTGTCGGCAGTCCGCGGCTATGTTGCCGGTGAGAGCCTTTGGTCCAAGGGCCAGAAGGACGCCATCTATTACCTCAACCTGTATGCCGACGGCCGCGACGAGCGCAAATTCCTCAAGTACCAGGACGCCATTGCCGTCCCTCAGGGAGGTCACGAGTTGCGAGTGGCGCTGGATCAGCAGCCACCCGATCTCGAGGCGGCCAGGCTGGCGATTCTCAAGGGGGGCAATCATCCCGATGACGTTCCCAGCCTGATCTGGCTGTACCTCAATTTCCGCCATTTCAGCTTCCTCGAAAAAGCCATCCAACTGTGGACCGTGGGTGACGCCTACCTGGTTCAACTCGATGACGTCGCCAGGGACATGCATCAGCACATCAGCGTCAGGCAGACCACCCCGGCCGACATCCAGCGCTGGAAGGAACAGATATTCGCCATCAACGACGAGGTGACACCGGCGGCCAAGGCTTTCAGCGATGCGCTGGGCGAGGGCTCGCGGATGATCCTGCGACTGCTGCTGGCGACGAACCTGGCCACTGCCCTAGGCCTGATCGCCCTGGCGCTGCTGCGCACGCATAAATTGCTCAAGCAGCGGCATGCGTTCGCCGACGCCCTGCAACTGGAGAAAGAGCGGGCGCAAATCACCCTGCAATCGATCGGCGATGCGGTGATCACCACCAATGTCGAGGGCGCGATCGCCTATATGAATCCGGCCGCCGAAGCCTTGACCCACTGGAAAGCCGAACAGGCGACCGGCTTGCCGCTGGCGGCGCTGTTCAATCTGCTGGACGACAACGCCCAGGCTGATGGCTTTACCTTGATCGAGCACATCCTGAGCGGTCAGCTCAGGGGTGGCAGCGAACACTCCAAGCTCATCCAGCGCCTCGATGGCAGCACGGTGTCGGTCACCCTGGTCGGGGCGCCGATCCACAATGCCGGCAAGGTCAGCGGCACCGTGCTGGTGCTGCATGACATGACCCAGGAGCGGCAATACATTGCCAATCTGTCCTGGCAGGCAACCCATGATGCGCTGACCGGGCTCGCCAACCGCCGTGAGTTCGAATTTCGCCTGGAACAGGCACTGCAGGCCCTGACGCGACAATCGGGGCGCCATGCCTTGATGTTCCTCGACCTGGATCAGTTCAAGTTGGTCAACGATACCTGCGGTCACGCGGCGGGTGACGAGTTGCTGCGGCATATTTGCGCGCTGCTGCAATCGGGGTTGCGCGAGGGCGACACCCTGGCCCGGCTGGGCGGTGACGAGTTCGGCATTCTGCTGGAGAACTGTGGGCCGGAGGCGGCCGAGAAAATTGCCGAGGGATTGCGCCAGACCGTGCAAAACCTTCACTTCGTCTGGAAGGGGCGGCCGTTCGTGACCACCGTGAGTATCGGGCTGGTGCATATCGCGCAAAATCCGACCACCCTCGAAGTCTCGCTGCGCGCTGCCGACATGGCCTGCTACATGGCCAAGGAAAAGGGCCGCAACCGGGTTCAGGTGTATCACCCGGACGACTCGGAACTGTCCCTGCGCTTTGGCGAAATGGCGTGGGTGCAGCGCCTGCACATGGCCCTGGAAGAAGACCGCTTCTGTCTGTACGCCCAGGAAATTGCCCCGCTTGGTCATGTCGAGCAGGGTGGCGGGCATATCGAGATTCTGCTGCGCCTGCATGACGAAGCCGGGCGCATGATATTGCCCGACAGTTTTATTCCGGCAGCCGAACGTTATGGACTGATGACTTCGCTGGATCGTTGGGTTGTACAGAATGTATTCAAGATCATTGCCCAATGTATTGCCGAAGAGCACAAAGGGCCTTTAGCGATGTGTGCGATTAATCTGTCAGGCACAACTATAGGAGATGACGCATTCCTGGACTTCCTTCGTCAACAGTTCATTACTTACCAAATACCTCCTGAAATAATTTGTTTTGAAATTACTGAAACCAGCGCCATTTCAAATCTTGGAAGTGCAATTAAATTTATTAATGAACTCAAAGGTTTAGGTTGCCTGTTTTCTCTGGATGACTTTTGCGCCGGTATGTCCTCATTCGCCTACTTGAAACATTTGCCTGTAGACTTCCTGAAGATCGACGGAAGTTTCGTAAAGGATATGCTGGACGACCCGATTAACCGCGCCATGGTCGAAGTGATCAACCACATCGGTCATGTCATGGGTAAGCGCACGATTGCCGAGTTTGTTGAAACACCCCAGATCGAGCAGGCATTGCTGGAAATCGGGGTTGATTACGCTCAAGGGTATGTCATTGAACGCCCGCATCTGTTTACCTGCGAAAGTTTGCAAAGTCGTCCAGCCAGGCCGCGGCCCCTGTTGTTCAAGGCGCCCGGCACGTTCCGTTGAAGTCTCTCGTCGATCAGAACAATCACAATCAAAAGGAGCCCGACAGTGATCGAGACATTCAACCGCACCGGACCACTCATGGAAGCTGCAAGTTATCCCGCCTGGGCCCAACGCCTGATTCAGGATTGCAGCGCGAGTAAGCGCCGGGTTGTCGAACACGAACTGTACCAGCGCATGCGAGATAACAAACTCAGCGCCAGGACCATGCGCCAGTACCTGATCGGTGGCTGGCCGGTGGTAGAACAGTTCGCGTTGTACATGGCACAGAACCTGACCAAGACCCGTTTTGCCCGCCACCCCGGCGAGGACATGGCGCGTCGCTGGTTGATGCGCAACATTCGTGTCGAATTGAACCATGCCGACTACTGGGTGAACTGGAGCCGTGCCCACGGCGTCACCCTGGAAGATCTGCAAGCGCAACAGGTGGCCCCTGAGCTTCACGCATTGAGTCATTGGTGCTGGCATACAAGTTCAGCCGACTCGCTGATCGTTGCCATTGCCGCCACCAACTATGCCATTGAAGGCGCGACCGGGGAGTGGTCGGCGCTGGTCTGTTCCAATGGACTCTACGCGGCGGCGTTCCCTGAGGAGGATCGCAAACGGGCCATGAAGTGGCTGAAGATGCATGCCCAGTATGACGATGCCCATCCGTGGGAAGCGCTGGAAATCATCTGCACCCTGGCCGGCATGAACCCGAGCAATGCATTGCAGGGGCAATTGCGCCAGGCCGTGTGCAAAAGCTACGACTACATGTTCCTGTTCCTGGAACGTTGCATGCAGCTGGAGCATTCGGAAAGGGCCCCGGTGGCGCGTGAGCGCATGGCGCTGGCCGAAACCTGATCGGTAGACGCCCATGAAAAAAGCCCGCCCCCTGGCGACAGGGGGCGGGCTTTTTCGTAAGGGCAGCAAAAGGTCAGGCGCTGACTTTCAGCCCCACCAGCCCGGCAATGATTAACGCCACACTGGCCAGCCGGATCAACGCCATGGATTCACCAAACAGAATGATCCCGGCGATCACCGTGCCGACGGCACCGACACCGGTCCAGATCGCGTAAGCGGTGCCCAGCGGCAATTCCTTCATCGCAAGGCCAAGCAAGCCGAGGCTGACAGCCATGGCGGCAACGGTCAGTGCTGTAGGGAGAGGGCGGCTGAAACCGTCGGTGTATTTCAGGCCGACGGCCCAGCCCACTTCGAACAGGCCGGCGAAAAACAGAATGATCCAGGACAAGGGAGACCTCCATCGATTGACGGGGTCGTCCCCAGGTTAATGACTCGATTGAGCCGCGAGGTCGTCCTCGCGTTTGCGCAATATAGTGCCCAGCATTAACCCGGGGATCAAGTTTTCACGTATCAGTCAGTCGCTTGTCCAACCGCGATGCGTCGATCTTCTTTCTCGCTCATGCGGCGGAAATAGGTTGAGAGCAGCGCCCCGGAAATGTTGTGCCAGACACTGAACAGCGCGCTCGGCACCGCCGCCAGCGGCGAGAAGTGCGCGCTGGCCAGGGCGGCGCCCAGTCCGGAGTTCTGCATGCCGACTTCCAGCGCCAGGGATTTGCGCTGGGCCAATGGCAACTTGAACAGGCGCCCGGTGAAGTAACCCAGCAGGTAACCGAAGCTGTTGTGCAGCATGACCACGGCCATGATCAACAGGCCCGACTCGGCAATTTTCGCCTGGCTGGCGGCGACCACCGCCGTGACGATGATCACGATGCTCACCACCGAAACCAGAGGCAACACGTCCACTGCGTGACGCACCTTGTCGCCGAGCACACGCTGGGCAACCACACCCAGCACGATCGGCAGCAGCACCACTTGCAGGATCGACCAGAACAGCTCCATGAACGACACCGGCAGCCAGGCCGAAGCCAGCAGCCAGATCAAGGCCGGCGTCAGCAGCGGAGCGAGCAGGGTGGTGACGGCGGCAATGGCCACCGACAACGCCAGGTCCCCGCGTGCCAGCCAGGTCATCACGTTCGACGAGGTGCCGCTTGGGCAGCAGCCGACCAGGATCACCCCGACGGCAATTTCCGGCGGCAAATGGAACGCCTGGCAGAGCAACCACGCCACGCCGGGCATGATCACGAAATGTGCCACCACGCCCAAGGCCACGCGCCACGGATGGCGGGCGACCTCGGCGAAGTCTTCGAGCTTGAGGGTCAGGCCCATGCCGAACATCACCAGCCCCAGCAATGGCACGATGGCGCCCTTGAGGCCGATGAACCATGCCGGTTGCAGGAACGCCACGACGGCGAAAATCAGTACCCAGTAGGCGAAGGTATTACCGACAAAACGACTTAATGCAGCCAGTGTGCGCATGGCCTGATCCTTATTAATAAGTAACACCACAAAACCCCTGTAGGAGCGAGCTTGCTCGCGATGGAGTGTCAGACAAAACGGGGCGACTGACACTCCATCGCGAGCAAGCTCGCTCCTACATTAGAGATCACCAGGGTTTAGATCCCCTGCGGAGTCTCTTCCCCACCCAACGCCTCGACCAGCGCCGGCAGGAAGTCACCGAAGGTCAGCATCATCAGGGTGAAGCTGGCATCCAGTTGGCCCAGCGCTTCATCGCCACCGTCCTGTTCCGCCTGGTCTTGCAGCAGGTCTTCGAACTTCAGGCGCTTGACCACCATCTTGTCGTCGAGGACGAAAGACAGTTTGTCCTGCCAGGCCAGCGACAGCTGGGTGACCACTTTGCCGGTGCTCAAGTGCAGCTGGATTTCTTCGCTGGTCAGGTCCTGGCGCTTGCAACGCACGATGCCGCCGTCTTCGTGGGTGTCGCGCAGTTCGCACTCGTCCAGCACAAAGAAGTCGTCCGCGGCTTTCTGGGTGGTGACCCAATCGGTCATGGTCGCGGTCGGCGACATTTTCACGGTCAGCGGGCGCACCGGCAGGGTGCCGATCACTTCGCGCAGGGTGGACAGCAGGTCTTCGGCGCGTTTCGGGCTGGCCGAGTTCACCAGGATCAGGCCTTGTTTCGGCGCGATGGCGGCGAAGGTCGACGAGCGACGGATAAAGGCGCGCGGCAGGAAGGCCTGGATGATTTCATCCTTGATCTGGTCGCGTTCCTTCTTATAGACCTTGCGCATTTGCTCGGCTTCGATCTCTTCGACCTTCTCCTTGACCGCGTCACGCACGACGCTGCCCGGCAGAATGCGCTCTTCCTTACGCGCGCTGATCAGCAGGAAATCACCGCTGACATGCACCAGCGGGGCATCTTCGCCCTTGCCGAACGGCGCGACGAAACCGTAGGTGGTCAACTCCTGGCTTGCACATGGACGCGCCAGCTTGGTGGCCAGTGCAGTCTCCAACGCCTCGGCATCAACAGGCAGATCTTGGGTCAGGCGATAGATAAGCAGGTTTTTGAACCACATGGGGTGAGTCTCTCCTTTATACAAAGGGGGGCATTATTGTCTTCGCCGGGTCATAGGCCAACCCTTCTCTAAGCCTTTGGAAGGCATCAGAAAATTAATTAAAAAAGTGCTTGCCAGAGGTGGGGCTGCTCCGTAGAATGCGCGCCACACCGAAGCGAAGGGTGATTAGCTCAGCTGGGAGAGCGTCTGCCTTACAAGCAGAATGTCGGCGGTTCGATCCCGTCATCACCCACCATTCGTTTCAAGTGTTTAGCGCAGCGGTAGTTCAGTCGGTTAGAATACCGGCCTGTCACGCCGGGGGTCGCGGGTTCGAGTCCCGTCCGCTGCGCCATATTCGGTAACCTGGAACACTGAACGCCAGGTCACCACGGAAAAACCCGCTCAAGCGGGTTTTTTTCTGCCTCAAGTTTGTACCTTGTTCCATCGGGGTTGTGTCGTTTCACCGGTTTTCGGATTTATTTGAAAAAAACTTCAAATAAATCAAGACATTACGAAAACTTGTGGCATAATGCGTCCCGTAACGAAGCGAAGGGTGATTAGCTCAGCTGGGAGAGCGTCTGCCTTACAAGCAGAATGTCGGCGGTTCGATCCCGTCATCACCCACCATTCGTTTCAAGCGTTTCGCGCAGCGGTAGTTCAGTCGGTTAGAATACCGGCCTGTCACGCCGGGGGTCGCGGGTTCGAGTCCCGTCCGCTGCGCCATATTCGGTAACCTGGAACACTGAACGCCAGGTCACCACAGAAAGCCCGCTAAATGCGGGCTTTTTGCTGTCTGGCGTTTGGCTTTCCTTCCCTTTGCAGGAGCGAGCTTGCTCGCGATGGTCGTCAACGATGACGCTGGATGCCTGACGCCCCGCGGCGCACTCCAGTTTTTCGCGAGCAAGCTCGCTCCTACATATCTTGATTACGGGCATGTCGGTAATCGCTGACAGCTTCGTAAACGGCCTTGCGCAAGCGGTTGATGCCGCCGATAGGGCGATGCGCTTCCAGTCCGAACCATGGGTTGAAAGACAGGTTGTCGCATCGCAGGTTCTGCGCCGGGGTATCGAAGTCCTGGGCGGGTATCTTGACCCGCGCCACCGTCTGGAACGGCGCATCACTCTCTTGCCACTCAATGCTGGTGTCTTCGATCGGCATGTACTTGCTCGCGTCCTGGCGCTGGATCTGCAAGGCGAAGCAGGCGGGCATCCGATCGGTCGATAGCTGTTGGTACAGCGCGCTGCGCAGGAAATTCGGCAATTTCTGATTTTGCGCGGGCAGGGTGTAGACCGGGCAGCTGCCAGGGTCGGGCATCACGCGAAACTTGGCATTGGCCTCGCCGAACTTGTAGGGCGAAACCGAAAAGTAGGTGGTGCGCGTCGGGCTTTCCGGGGCGGGGGAGAGCGTCGCCAGGGCGATGAACAGATGACGCAGCTGCCAACTGCGCGGGTCCGGGCTCGGGAAAAACGCCATGGCCTTTTTGCCGTCCGCCTGGGCGGCCACATTCTGACGATACTCGGCGACATCGCTGACAAAGAAGTTCGGGTGGCTGAACATCACGAAGTCCTGTTCGCCTCGAGCCGCTTGATCGCCGAGCAACTGCTTGCCCACCACATCGTGCAGCTTGATCGCCATGCCCCGGGCATCACGGATGCTGTCGAATTGCGGGTAGGCGTTGCCATTGGACAGGCGCATCGTCGCTTGCCAGGTCTTGCCGGGTTCGCTGAACACACCCTGACGCAGATCGCCCGCCAGTTCCGGCAACACCTGCACCTCGGCCTGCACGCAGCCGTGTGCCTTGGCATGGGCGTCACGTAGATAACGGGTGCTTTCGCGATGCTGGTCGACGATGCGCACTGCCGTCTGGATGATGGCCTGGGTCATCGCGGCTTCGCCGGCGGGGATCAGTTCCTGCGTTGATACCGGTCCACGCTGTTGCCAGGCGAACCAGGCCATGGCCACTGCCCCGCCGAGCAAGCCCAGGCCCAGCAACCAGAGCAGGGTCTTGCCGAGAAAAGCGCCCAGGCGCATCCACAGACGTTTCATGGCAATTGCGCCTCCAGGGGGCCGCCCATCACTTTCAAATACTCCAGCAACGCCCAACGCTCTTCGGGTTGCAGCAAGCGGCCGATCACGCCGTTGCCACGCTTGCCAGCGCGGAATTCGTGGCCGCTGTTGTGATTGCCGGTGATGCGGGTGTCGAAGACAAAACCATTGTCGAAGGCTTCGGTGCGATAGCCCAGGTGCCTCGGGTCGTACTCGAAGGTGCCTTTGTAAAAGGTGGTGGCGCGTTCGTCCTGGGGCGAAAGCAGTTGATAAAGGTTCGGCACCGAACCGTTGTGCAGGAACGGCGGTGTCGCCCATACGCCCGCCAGGGGCCGAGCCTTGTAGGCACGCAGTTCCTGGACGCCGATCGGTAGGCCGAAACCATCCATGTCCGCGCGCTCGACGGGCGTGACGGCGGCCTCGCGATAGGCGCGGTTGCCGACGAAAGCGGTGACGTAGGCCAGCCCCTTGGCGACCGACAGCTGGCTCAGGTCGAGGGGTTCGCTGGGGGTTGGATGCAGTTGCACGTCCAGGCGCGCCAGCTCGGCCGGGTCCCACCGCAAGGCCGTCAGGTCGAAGCGATGATCGGCAATATTGTTGGCTGCGCCCGGGTCGGTGCCGATCGCTTGCACGGGCAGCATTTTCAGCTGTTGCACCGGGCGCCCTGCGCTGAGTTCGACCTGCGGAACGTGGCAGCCGGCGCAGCTCTGCGTGAACAGTGCGCGACCCTTGGCGGCCAGCGGTTTGTCGACCGCCCCCAGCAGGTCTTCCGGCCAGGCGGGTGGCTTGAGTCGTTGCAGAGTCTCTTCAATCAGGTGCAGGTCATGCACCCGCACGCTGGAGGGGTAACGATCGTCGCCTTTGAGTGGCTGGCCGTTGCTATCGAAAAAATTCAGCGTGGCGCCCACGCCCAGGGCTTCACCGATGTTGCGCGCCATAGGCTGCTGCGCCGAGCCATTCCACTGCACCCAGTCGAACGTCCACATGTCCCACAACTGTGGGTAGTCGACGGGGGCGTCGGCCGCGCGGTAGTTGGCGGGGGAAATCGCATCGCCGAAGCTGGCGTTGGCGATGCGCCCGAACGCATCGGTGCGTCCGGGACCTTCTTCGGTCGGGTAGAGCCCGCGATGGGTGTCGTTCCAGGCCACCTTGAGGAAGGTATCGAGGGAGCCCTTGAAGGCCTCGCGCAGGGCTTGCTGGCCGGTCTCGTAGTCAGGTCCGAGGACATTGCGGGCGAAACGTTCGAACTTCCATGGGTTGTAGTAGGTGGAAGCCAGACTCGCCACCAGGGCCTGTCCGAAACTGCCTCCTTGCAGGGTTGGCACACTGGAGGGCAACACATGCTGCGCGGAACCGCCGTCGATGCGCACGGCTTGTCCGTTCAGGCGCAGCTCGCCGGTGTGGCAGGCGGCGCAGGTAATATCCAGAAATGTATCCGCACTGCCCGGATTCTGATGCCGGGCAAAACCCACGGGCAGGTTGCCGGGGTTGTCCGCTGTGGCTTTCTGCCCGGGCTCGATCAGGAAACCGAAACGCGCGAGGTAGTCGGGAGCGGCGAATAGTTGCTGCGAAAAGGGCAGTTCCAGGGCGGTGAACCAGTCGTAGCGCAGGCCCTTGACCTGAGTGCCCTGGGGCGTGAAATAGTAACGCTGGCGGTCTTCGGCGCTCCATTGGTCCAGGTAGCGCACTTGTTGCGCGGCCGCGTGGCGCGGCAGTTTCGGGTTGGCGATGTAGTACATGACCACGGCCAGGGCGAGGGCCGCCAGGACAACAACCAGACCCAGCAAACGAAACAAGAGTCGCACGTAGACCATCCTTGTCGATCTTTTCTTCCGTTATGCCTCAGCCCCCGGTATGCGGCAAGAGGCCATTACGCCAGATGTTCAGCCTGATTAAGCTCGAGATGAAAGAAGATTCATCGACAACATGGCGAAATGCGTTTAAACACCTGAACTTATCGCCGGTATACGGCTCTCATGCCGGTAGCCATTGGTCGTGGCCGCCTGATAAGCTCGCGACTTTACTCGATTGCCCTTTAGGCGCATGAACAAGGAAATAGCATGAAACAGCATCGGTTGGCGGCGGCGGTGGCCCTGGTTAGCCTGGTACTTGCGGGTTGCGACTCGCAAACCAGCGTAGAGCTGAAAACCCCGGCGCAAAAAGCTTCCTACGGAATTGGCCTGAACATGGGCAAGAGCCTGGCTCAGGAAGGCATGGACGATCTGGACTCCAAAGCCGTCGCCCAGGGCATCGAAGATGCGGTAGGCAAGAAAGAGCAGAAGCTCAAGGATGAAGAATTGGTCGAAGCCTTCGCCGCGCTGCAAAAGCGTGCCGAAGAGCGCATGGCCAAGATGAGCGAAGAGTCGGCAGCCGCCGGCAAGAAATTCCTCGAAGAAAATGGCAAGAAAGCGGGTGTCGTAACCACCGCTTCCGGCCTGCAGTACGAAGTGGAAAAGAAAGCCGACGGTCCACAGCCAAAGCCGACTGACGTAGTGACCGTTCACTACACCGGCAAGCTGACCAACGGCACTGTTTTCGACAGCTCCGTCGAGCGCGGCAGCCCGATTGATCTGCCAGTTAGCGGTGTGATCCCGGGTTGGGTCGAAGGCCTGCAACTGATGCACGTCGGCGAGAAGTACAAGCTGTACATCCCAGCTGATCTGGCTTACGGCGCGCAAAGCCCAAGCCCGACGATCCCGGCCAACTCGGTATTGGTGTTCGACCTGGAACTGCTGGCCATCAAAGATCCAGCAAAAGAAGACGTCGCCAAGTAATTCGCGACTGCTCTGACAACAACGCCTCGCTCATGCGGGGCGTTGTTGCATCTGGTGCGGTACATGGTAAACAAAGCGAACAGTTGCCGTACGCTGAAGTCATAGACAGTGTGGGGGCCGTGCCTAACCCTCGGCAGACCTCCAAGTCAATGAAATATTAGGATTTTTTAGATGGGCAAAAAACGCCCGATCTGAGTTCAGCCCTTATGCAGTGGGCCTTTCAGCCATGAAAAGTGGCTCTGTTCACAAGGTTATCCACAATTTGTGTGGATAACATTCTTGCCGGAGGCGTCATGAAAGCACCCTGGAATTTTGCTCGTTTCCTGCCCCTGGCCGGACGCCTGCTCGCCCGTGGGCGCTTGCCGACCTTGCTGTTCGCGGTGGCCAGTAAAAGTGCCAGCCAGGGCAACCGGCTGGGCAAGCTCAAGGATGATCTGCGCCTGTTACAGGCGCTGTGCCTGGCTTATTGGCGGGGTGAATATCGTGCCATAAGCCCCAAGGCACTGGTCTCGGTCGTCGCCGGCCTGATGTACTTCCTCAGCCCGGTCGATGCCATTCCGGATTTTCTGCCGGTGTTCGGCATGATCGACGACATCGCCGTGCTGGCCTGGCTGATGAAAGTCCTCGACGATGAACTCAACGCCTTCCGCACCTGGCGCAAACGCCAAGTGCCGGAGAAGCTCGTCGTGGTCGAGCGCTTGCCCGATACCCCTGAGAAACTGAAGCTTCAAGGACCGAAAAAGACCTGATTGGGTCCAGTTTGCGCCGCAGATAGATAGCCCCCGCGACCTTAGCCGCTGTTAGGATTACACTTCTAGGGAAAAGTGCCGACTCGCTAAGTGTTTTTGTCCTACGGGGTAGTCATGGATATTCAGATAATTACACGCGAAGGCGAGCCCGAATATGCGGTTCTGCCATGGGCTCAGTATCAGGCTTTACTCAAAGCAGCAGGCATCAACGAAGCACCGTCGCGTCCGGCCCCAGCGCCGCTCGCGACCACCCCAGACCCCATTCTTCCAGGTCTGGATCAACTCCGCAGTTTGCGCGAAGGGAAGGGCATCGCCATCGAGGCGCTGGCCCGCACGGTAGGCATCAGCCCGTCATACCTGGCCATGATCGAAAGCGGCGAGCGTCTGCCCGATGCCGCGATTCGCCGCAGCCTGGCCTGGGAACTGACGGTGCCAGGGTGGAGGGATGAATCGTGAGCGTACGCATCAGTCGTCACCATTGGGACGGATTGCTCGGCGAACTGGACCAGGCGCGCCGACAGCGCCATCTCCTGACCTACCGGGCCCTGCTGGAGCGCTTGCAGCTGCCGACGCCCGCCATGCAAACCCTCACCGCCGCACTCGAACACCTGGCCGCACTGGACGCCAAGGCCGAACAGCCACTGCGCAGCTCGCTGGTGATCAGCCAGGGCGCCAGCCGCTTGCCGCGCACCGGTTTCTTTGAATGCGTCGAGCGCCTGGGGCGCTTCTCCGGCCCGTCCGACGGCGTCGCCGCCGCCTCCTGGCACGCCTCGGAAGTGGTTCGCGTGTTCGAATACGAGTACCCCGAATCGGCGGAAGCCTGAGTGTTCCTGAAGCTCAAGGCACGGGCCGGCTACTGGCTGGCCCGCCGGTTATTCCACTGGCCATGGTTCGTGCGCCAGCCGCGTGGCTGGAGCTGGATGGAGGGACAATTCGCGCGCATGGCGAACCTGGGCGATGTCGGCGCGCAGAGTTTCTATGGGCACATCCTGACCTTTCGTGGCGTTGGCCTGGGCGCGCGGGAAGAGGGTATTCGCCTGTTGCGCCTGGCGGCATTGGCTGGTGATGGCAAGGCGGCGTATCAGGTGGGTGTGATCAGCCTGGCCGGGAGCCCCAGCAAGGCTCCGGATCCGGCAGAAGCGGCGCGGTTTTGGGCCATGGCCGCCAAGGCTGGGCATCCATTGGCCGAGATCAAACTCAAAGAGTTGGCGGCTGGCGGTTCTTCGCAGTAATTCATTTATTTTTCGATAAGCACAGGTGCCGTGAGATCTTGTGCCGCGTTGCTTTTTTATTGGGCGAAATTTCTGGGCATGGTCCTAGGACGTTTCCTTCAAGTTGTGGCGGTTTTGGTGAACTGGTGCGCAGGGAGTTCAATCGATAGGCTTTGAGGGTCGCTGCATATTCAGTGACAGGGTGTAGGAACCCTTCAAGACTTTTAAGGTGATATAGCGTCGATACTTGATTGCGGCCGTTGAATTGCGTCCGTAAGATTCGTTGCGGCGGCTATGTGTGGGCACGCTCCGGCGTGGTCGAGTTTTCGCCCTAAAAGTCTCGATATTCCTACCCCGCACATAGCGGCCACCCTAACCTGTAGGAAGGCGGATGGCAGTTCCTCTCAGACTTTTAGGGTTTCCAAAATGACATCACTGCATCCCGACCCGCCTTACGAAAAACCAATTCCCCACCCCCAAAACCGCTTCATGGCGCTCACCAGCAACTGCACCGACATACCCACCCTGTTCGTCGATACCCAAGCGCCGCTGGATGTTTTGCATGACGCGGCCGGCTATCGAATTCGCGCTGTCACCCAAGTGCTGGAGAATCTGTCCATACGCGGCTCAATTGAATGTGAATCCTTCATCCTCAGCGACTTTGCCTTGCTCTGCGCGATCCCGCTTCGCGATGGCTGTGATGTGCTGGATGTGATTGGGCGGCGGTTACGGGCTCAGTCTGCGGCGGATTAGCACGGAGATTTGTAGGGGGTGATGTGGCCTCTTCGCGGGCGACGATCCGACTTGCTCGCGAAGGAGTCCTTCCCAATTACCTCTGCCCTATTAACTGGGTGATTGCACGACTTGACCAGCTATTTGCAACAAAAAAAGGGGACGGATTTATTTTCCATAAAGAGAAGGAAAAATAAATCTGTCCCCTTTTTTGTCCTTTTTTGTCCCCTGTTTTGCTCTGTATGCTTCGTACCAGTAACCGGCAGAGAGCAACCCAAAGCTGCCTGTGAGGAACGGCAGAATTCGTCGAAAAGCAGCCGCTCCGGTATATATTTGAGTACACGGTCTATAACTACTACCGTAGCCGTTCACCCACAATGCCTCATAACTTCACGGCTTGTGGTTTCTGAGGGGATTTCCTTGCCACCGAGCTAGACGACGCACTAGGCTCGGTCGACGCGGACATACGGCATCTATCAAAAAGCTCATGGGGAAAATGGTTGTGATCAAGAACGTATTGATGATCGTTGGTCTCCTCGCTCTAGCTGGCTGCGCAAACCCCTACACCAAAAACTACAAGTCACTTTCTGATCCGGAATATGTCGCCGCCTATCGAACAGCTCCCGCTCCTGCGGAACCCACCCTGGCGTTTGGCACAAACCCGGTCCAAGACGTTCAGACGTACTATGAAAATAGCTATGAAGCACTCGGCTTTAGTATGTTCAGCGACGAGTTATCGACACAGCAGAAGGCAATTGAGCAAGGTCGGGCAGTTGGCGCTGATCTGGTCGTCTACTACGAGCCCGTTTACCAGCACACCAACACCCAAGCTGTACCGATATCGCTTCCCACTCAGCAAACTGTGAGTAGTTATGGGCAAGCGACCGCTTACAACAACTATGGCGGATCAGCCACCGCATATGGCTCTTCGTATGGAACTGTTTCCGGGCAACAATGGACTACGATCCAAGTTAGCAGGGAGAGCTACCTTCAGATCGCCACGTACTACGTCAGGACCAATCAGCCCTTAGGGTTGCATTTTCGCGCACCTACAACTGCGGAAGCTCAAGCTCTTGGCACACAGCGTGCAGCTGTAATTACCTCCATTGTGCGCGGCTCTGCTGCCTATCAAGCGGATCTCCTTCCTGGAGATGCAATTCTAAAAGCTGATAATTTTTCCGTTGATCAAATTCCAAACGCTATCGATTTTGTACGCGCGCGCCAAGGAAAGACGATCGACGTCATACTTATACGAAATGGCACATCCGTAATAAAGAAACTAACAATTCCGTAGTTGAGCTTCGCGTGGTGAGTTACTGAAAGGTGGGAAGGGGCGGATTTACTTTCCAGTTTCCAAAAAAGGCAAAAAAAGGGGACGAAAAGAAGGGAAAAAAAGGCGAAAAAAAGGGGACGCGAAAAAAAGGGAAAAAAGGGGACGGATTTATTTTGGCAAAAAAGGGGCGAGGAAAAAGCAAAAAAGGGGACAGCAAAAAAGGGGACGGATTTATTTTCATTTTCCAAAAAGAGAAGGAAAAATAAATCTGTCCCCTTTTTTCGCCTTTTTTTGGCACTTTTTTCGATACATCGATAGTCTTTGGCGGCCATTGCAGGATAGCGCTCTACGCCTCATCCGGGGTCAGGTAAAGCCCCGGAATATCACGGGTATTCATCGATGTTGATTGACATGGTTATTGTTCCGCAATAATCATTATCTCAACGCATGAGGGGTGACTCTCGTGCCTACCTTCCGATGCCCGCTTGAGAGAAATCTCTGCGAGCTTTCGTGTTTCTATGGCAAGGAATTCGGTCACTATGACGCATTACGTCGCGTACCTGGACCCCTCATACAAGGCCCCAGGGCGATATCTGCCTGTCGCCAGCCATCCCCACCAAACTATCAATCACATGCACGCTCCACCCCTGCACATTCTTCGCATGATGCTTCGCCTGCGAAGCCATCTCCGCCAACTGACTAGCATCGAGTTGCCCACACGCCTCTGGATGTAAATGCACCACCCCGATCGACAGCGACAACAAGGGAAATTCCTGGCGTACGCCCTGGCGGTTGGGGGCGGTGAAGCAGCCGGCTTCCAGGTGTTCGCTGCGGTAGAAGCGTCGGCATTGGCTGTGGAAGTCGTCGAGCAGTTGGTTCAAGCGTTTGCGCCAGTCGTCCGGGCCCAGCACCAACAGGAAGTCATCGCCGCCGATATGGCCGACGAAGTCGCGGGAGGGGTCGATGCGGTCGTTCAGGCATTGGGCCAGGCAAAGCAGGACTTCGTCGCCACGGCCGTAGCCGTAAATGTCGTTGAAGGGTTTGAAGCTGTCGATGTCGACGTAGCAGATCACCGATTCCCGTTGCTGTTGCAGCAGCCGTGTGAGGCATTGCTGGATCGGTACGTTGCCCGGCAGCAGGGTCAGTGGGTTGGCGTAGCGGGCTTGCTGGATTTTCAGTTCGGTGATCAGCTTGAGTACGTCGATCACCCGGCCCAGGCCCAGGTAATGGCCGTTGAGGGTGATGATGAAGTCTTCTTCGATGCGTTGCCGGGCGCGGCTGGTGATCAGCCGGCTGACCTGTTGCAGCGACTGGCTGATCTCGACGGCCAGGAAGTCGTCGCTCATCAGGCGGCTGATCGGTTTGCGGGCGAACAGGTCGGTGGCGAACGGCTTGAGCAAGGCGTCCGAGAGCGAGTGGCGATGGACGATGCCGCAGGGCTGGTCGTGCTCGTCCAGTACCGCAAGCGAGTTGAGGTTGGCCTGGCGGCGGAAGGCTTCGAGTACGGTGGCGGTCGGGGTGTCGCGGGGCACGGCGGGCTGGTCGTTGAGCAGGGCACTGAGGTCGCTGCCATCGTCGCCCAGGGCCACGGTGCTGCTGTCGCGCCTGGGCATCAGGGTGCGGGCATCGCGCGGTGGATGCTCCTGGGGGCGGCAGAGCAGATAACCCTGGACCAGGTCGATGCCCATTTCGGTCAGTACCGCCAGCTCCTCCGGCAATTCGATGCCTTCGGCGATCACCTGGGCCCGGGAGGCTTTGGCGATCTGCAGGATCGAGCCGACGAATTCGCGCTTGAGGGCGTCCTGGTGGATGCCGTCGATGAAGTGGCGGTCGATCTTCACGTAGTCGGGACGCAATTCGGACCACAGGCGCAAACTCGAGTAACCCGCCCCCAGATCGTCCAGCGCAATGGAAAAGCCCATGGCCCGATAGTGATGCAAGGCGGTGTGCAGCAGCTGGAAGTCGTCGGTCGGGGTCTGTTCGGTGAGTTCGATTACCACCTGGTTCGGTGCGATGCCGAAATCCTGCAGCAGTTGCAAGGTGCGACCGGGCTGGTGCGCCGCTTCGAGCAAGGATTCCGGGGACACGTTGAGGAACAGTTTGCCGGGCAGTTGCTGTTCGTTGAAACGTCGGCAGGCGCTTTGCCGGCAGGCGATTTCCAGTTCGTTCAGGCGCCCCGTCTGGCGGGCGACGGCGAACAGGGCGACCGGGGAGTGCAGCGGGCTGTTGGAGGGGCCGCGGCTGAGGGCTTCGTAGCCGAGGATGCGTCGTTCAGAGAGGCTGATGATGGGCTGGAACAGGCTGTGCAAACCGCTTTGAGCCAGAATTGAACTCAAGGCACTCAGCTGTTCGGTTGTGGTCATGGCGATCTCTGGCGAAAAAAAAGGACCGGGAGCGCGCTCGTATAAAAGAGGCGCTACCGGTCCGTTATTTCACGACAGAATGATGACTGCTTGATGACGCTCCGGGGAGCGTCAGCATTAATTTGCCATCAACTTAGTGCTTGGCTACCGCCGTATTGAGTTTCAGGTAATCCAGGAGGATGCGCCCGGTTTCGCTCAGGTAGGCATCGTCTTCCGGCTTGGTCTTGTCGTCCTCGGCCGCGATAGCGTCTTCGTCTTCTTTCTTCAGCTCCTTGAGCGGCTCTTCGCCCTTGGCCTTGCGACGGATGTTCTCCATGGCGAGCTGCTTGGCTTCAATATCGGAGTGCTGGGCACGACGCTCGGCTTCATTGAGGCTGACGGTTTTTTCCGTCATCAGTTTCTGCGCGAGGGCCAGTTTGTCGCGGATGAACACGAACTCCGCATCCTTGGCCGTGCGTACGTCATGCTCGGACTTGAGCTGGGTGAGGTACGGTTTGAACGGGTCGACCGCCGGCTTGATCGCCGCCTTGATGGTGTCCCACGGCATGGCTTCGGGCAGGGCGCTTTCGCCGATTTCCTTGGTGTCGATGATCGACGGGTAATCGATGTCCGGCAGTACGCCTTGATGCTGGGTGCTCTGCCCGGAAACCCGGTAGAACTTGGCCAGGGTCAGCTTGAGCTCGCCATGGTTCAGCGGCTGGATGGTCTGCACGGTGCCTTTGCCGAAGGTCTGGCCGCCGATGATCAGCGCGCGGTGGTAGTCCTGCATGGCGCCGGCGAAAATTTCCGAGGCCGAGGCGGACAGGCGGTTGACCAGCAACGCCATCGGCCCTTTATAGAAGGCGCCAGGGTTTTCGTCTTCGAGCACATCGACCCGGCCGTCGGCGTTACGCACGAGCACGGTAGGGCCCTTGTCGATGAACAGGCTGGTCAGCTCGGTAGCTTCCTGCAAGGAGCCACCGCCATTGTTGCGCAGGTCGATGACCACGCCGTCGACCTTGTCTTTCTGCAGTTCAGTCAGCAGCTTCTTGACGTCGCGGGTGGTGCTCTTGTAATCCGGATCACCGGCACGGAAGGCCTTGAAGTCCAGGTAGAAGGCCGGGATCTCGATGACGCCGAGCTTGTAGTCCTTGCCGTCCTGCTTGAGGTTGAGGACCGACTTTTTCACCGCCTGGTCTTCAAGCTTCACCGCTTCGCGGGTGATCGGTACGATCTTGCTGGTCTGGTCGTTTGGTGCATTGTTGGCCGGGATCACTTCCAGGCGCACGATGGTGCCTTTCGGGCCGCGGATCAACTTGACCACTTCGTCCAGGCGCCAGCCGACCACGTCGACCATTTCCTTGTTGCCCTGGGCTACGCCGATGATCTTGTCGGCCGGGGCGACCTGCTTGGTCTTGTCGGCAGGGCCTGCCGGCACCAGGCGAACGATTTTCACCTGGTCGTTATCGCTCTGCAGCACGGCGCCGATGCCCTCGAGGGACAGGCTCATGTTGATGTCGAAGTTTTCCGCGTTATCTGGCGACAGGTAGTTGGTATGCGGGTCGTAGGACATGGCGAAGGTGTTGATGTACGCCTGGAAGATGTCTTCCGCGCGAGTCTGGTCCAGGCGCGCCAGCTGGTTCTTGTAGCGCTTGGTCAGGGTTTCCTGGATCTGTTTGGAGTCCTTGCCGGCGATCTTCTGCCGCAGCACTTCATCCTTGACGCGTTTGCGCCACAGGTCGTCGAGTTCCGCGGTGGACTTGAGCCAAGGGGCGTCCTTGCGGTCGATCAGCAAGGTTTCCTTGGTGGTGAAGTCGATCTTGTCGACGCCCTTGTTCAGCTCGGCAAGGGCAAAGTCCAGACGCGCCTTGACGCGGTCCAGGTAGCGCTTGTAGATGGTGAACCCGGCGTTGAGGTCGCCGCTCTTGAGGAAGTCGTCGAACTGGGTCTTCCACTTGTCGAATTCGGCTATGTCGCTGGCCATGAAGTAGCTGCGCGACGGGTCGAGCAGCTTCAGGTAGCTGTCATAGATGATCTGCGAGCGCGCGTCATCGAGCGGCGGCTTGCTGTAGTGGTGGCGCTTGAGCAGTTCCACGACATTCAGACTGGCGATGACTTCGTCACGATCAGGTTGAAGCTTGTCCCAGCTGTTGGCTGCGAACGTATTGCCGGACATCGGCAGCAGGCCGATACCGATGAAAAGGGCGAGGGCAGTGCTGGGGAACAAACGCTTCATGTTGATTCGACGCGGGGACAATTGATAACGCATATTAGGCCGTCTTTGAAGTCGCCGGTTCCACATGGGCCGGTCGCATAATGCAAAAAGCCCGGCGCTTCAGCTTCGGGCTCAGTCCAGACTCACTATGGAGGCACTGTGAAAGCATTGCAAGGCGTTGACGGTCAAGTGGTGTGGGATGAAGAGCCCAGTCCTGAGTGTGATGCGGGGCAAGTTCGGATTCGAGTGGCGGCAGCGGGTCTCAATCGCGCCGATTTGTTGCAGAAGGCAGGGCTTTATCCACCACCGCCAGGGGCCAGCCAAGTGCTTGGGCTCGAGTGTTCCGGGGTGATCAGCGAAGTTGGCCCGGGCTCGTCCTGGCAGGTGGGCGATCGGGTTTGCGCCTTGCTGGCCGGGGGCGGGATGGCCGAGGAGGTGGTGGTCGACGGGCGGCACGTGTTGCCGGTTCCCGACGAAATGTCACTGGCCGAAGCGGCTGCGTTGCCGGAAGTCTACGCCACCGTCTGGCTGAATCTGTTTCAACTGGCAGCACTCAAGCCGGGTGAAAAAGTGCTGTTGCACGCGGGAGCAAGTGGAATCGGTTCAGCTGCCATTCAGCTTTGCAAGGCGTTCGGCAATCCGTGCTGGGTCAGTGTCGGTTCCGCCGAGCGCCTGGCCTACTGCGAAGCGCTTGGCGCCCAGGGCGGCGTGGTGCGCACTGACGATCTGGATAGTCTGCGCGACCTGGGGCCGTTCGACGTCATCCTCGACCCGGTGGGTGGTAACTATGCGGCGCTGAACCTGAAACTGATGGCGGCTGATGGCCGTTGGGTGCTGATCGGACTGATGGGTGGGCGCGAGGCGAAGCTGGACCTGGCGCAGGTGTTGGCCAAGCGCGTGCAGTTGCTGGGCTCGACCCTGCGCAGTCGTAGCGATCAGTTCAAGGCGGATTTGTTCAGTGATCTGGGCCAGCATGTCTGGCCGTTGTTTGCCGATAAACGCCTGAGCCCGCAGCTGGCCAAGGCTTTCCCGATCAAGGATGCCGAAGCGGCGTTTGCGGAGTTGGCGAGTAACACGGTGGCGGGGAAGCTGGTGTTGGTGATTGACGAGAGCCTGACCTGACCTTTGTAGGAGCGAGCTTGCTCGCGATGAACTTGAAGGCGACGCAATTTATCAGGTAGCACGCGTTATCGTTCACGTCCATCGCGAGCAAGCTCGCTCCTACAGGGTTCCTGGTTATTTCCAGTTATGGATCGGCCAGCCGGCCTTTTGCGCCTGCTCGAGCAATACCGGGTCCGGATTGACCACGTGCGGGAAATCCACTTTCAGCAACAACGGCAAATCATTGCGTGAATCGGAATAGAAGCTCGCGCCTTCCAGGTTCTCCTCCTCCGCATCCAGCCACTCCATCAGCCGGGTGATCTTGCCTTCGCGATACGTCAGGGTACCGACGGTCTTGCCGGTATAGGCCCCATGCGCCACTTCCAGCTCGATCCCGAGTATCTCGTCGATGCCCAGGCGTTCGGCAATCGGCTTCACCAGGTGTGTGCCCGAGGCGGAGATCACCAGGATCCGGTCGCCGGCCTTGCGGTGGGCGGCGATGGTTCTGGTGGCGTCGCTGAAGATGATCGGTTCGATGAAATCTTCCACCCACGGGCCGACCAGGTGCTCGACTTCCTCGGGGGTACGGCCGATCAGGGGTTCCAGGCTGAAGGCCATGTAGTCCTCCATGGCCAGGTGGCCCCTGCCGTAGGCGTCCATCAATTCCTTGTCGCGACGCAGGAAGGATTCGCCGTCGACCCAGCCGAGGCGGACCATTTGCTCACTCCACAACGAGGCGCAGTCGCCGTGGATCAGGGTTTCGTCCAGATCAAAAATTGCCAGGGCCATCAGTGCAACTCTCTCTTCAACGTCAGCAAAGGCATCAGGCTACCTCACACAGGGCTGTCGGATCGATGGAAAGTGCCAGGCGCTGACCATCGGGATGCAGGTCGGACGCCGAACGGTTCAGCACATCCACCACCAGTTCCACGCCGCGGGCTTCGATGCGGTAGCGAATCACGTTGCCCAGCAGGCTGTGGCTGCGCACCTGGGCGTCGAGATCGCCGTCGAGGCTCAGTTCGATGGCTTCCGGGCGAATGGCGATGCGGTGGTTGATCGGCCGTTGCAACAGCTTTGACGCGCTGTCGGCGTCCAGCAGGTTGTAGTTGCCGATGAAGCCGGCGGCGAAGACGTCCACCGGTGCCGTGTACAGGGTTTCAGCGTCACCGCTTTGTACGATCTTGCCCTGGTTCATCAGGAAAATGCGATCGGACATGGTCAGTGCTTCTTCCTGATCGTGGGTGACGAAGATGGTGGTCAGGCCCAGCTCGCGCTGGATCTGACGGATCTGTTCGCGCAGGTGCTTGCGAATCCGCGCATCAAGGGCCGACAGCGGTTCATCCAGCAACAACAGGCGCGGTCGGGTCACCAGTGAACGAGCCAGGGCGACGCGTTGGCACTGGCCGCCCGACAGCTGGTGCGGGTAGCGGCTGGCAAAGTCGTTCAGTTCCACCAGCTGCAACACCTCGGCGACACGCTTGTGGCTGTCGTCGGCGTTGACCTTCTGCATGCGCAGGCCGAACGCGACGTTTTGTTCCACGGTCATGTTGGGAAACAGCGCGTAACTCTGGAACACCATGCCGATCCCGCGTTTTTGCGGGCTCAGCGGCACAATATCGACCCCGTCGAGCAGGATCTTGCCGCCATCCACCGGCGTCAGCCCGGCGATGCAGCGCAGCAGGGTGGATTTTCCGCAACCGGACGGGCCGAGCAGGGTGACGAATTCGCCTTTGTGAATTTCGCAGTTGATGTCGCTGAACACCGTGGTGCCGGCGTAGTTCTTTTGCAGATGTTGGACGCTGACATAGCTCATTCGCTTTTGTCCCTGTTCAAGATGTTGGCGATCCAGGTCAAGACCAGCACAAAGAGGAAGTAGGAAATCACCAGCGCACTGGTGAAGTGACCGCTGCTGTTGCGCATGTTGTTGAGGTAGACCTGCAGTGTTTCGTAGCGGGTGCCGACGAGGATGTTGGCGAACACGAACTCACCGAACAGGAACGAGAACGACAGCAGCAACGCCACCATCAAGCCCTTGCGCAGGTTCGGCAGCACCACCAGGAACGCCGCTTGAAAGGTGCTGGCACCGAGCAGTTGGGCGGCGTCCATCAAATCGCGCAGGTTGATCGCTTGGAGGTTGTTGGTGATGGCGCGGTACATGAACGGCAGCGCCACGGTGAAGTAGCAACCGATCAGGATCCACGGTGTGCCGACCATGGCAAACGGCCCGGAACCGTAGAGCTGCAGCAGGCCCACCGACGACACCACCGGCGGCACGGCGAAGGGCAGCAGGATCAGGATATTCATCAGCGCATCGAGTCTGGGGAAGTGGTAATGCACCACGAACAGCAGCGGCAGGATCAGCACCACCGCCAGAACCAGCGCACCGACGCAGACCAGCAGCGATTGCCCGAAAGCGCTCAGGAAGCGCGGATCGCTCCATAGCTGCGCGTACCATTTGATACTGAAACCGCTGGGCAGGATGGTGGCTGACCAACTGCTGGAAATCGAATAGATGAAGGTGCCGACCAGCGGCAGCAACATGATGGCAAACAGCAGATAGACCACCACCCGATGATAGACGCCGGCGGGCCCCGATTCAGCGCGAGACATGGTAGCTCCTCTTCAACAGCAGTTGATGGACGATGGTCACCAGGGTCATCAACGCCACCAGCACCACGGCCAGGGCACTGGCCAGGTTCGGGTCGAGGGAAATATCGCCCGAGACCATCGCGGCGATCCTGATCGTCAGCACGTTGAAGTTGCCCGTGGTCAGGGCATACACCGTGGCGTAGGCGCCCAGGGCATTGGCCAGCAGGATCACGAAGGTGCCGAGCAGCGCCGGGGTCAGCACCGGCAGGCCGATGTGCCGCCAGTACTGCCAGCCGTTGGCGCCGAGCAGCTCGGCGGACTCGCGCCAGTCTTCGCGCAGGGCGTCGAAGGCCGGGTAGAGCAGCAGCACGCCCAGGGGAATCTGGAAGTAGGTGTAGAGAATGATCAGCCCGGTTTTCGAGTACAGGTTGAAGTCCTGGATGATCCCGGCCTGCTTGAGCATGATGGTGAAGCTGCCGTTGAAGCCCAGCAAAATGATGAAGGCAAAGGCCAAGGGCACGCCGGAGAAGTTGCTGGTCATGTTGGCGAAGGCGTTGACGAAGTTGCGCAGTCTGGAGTCGACCCGGCGCAGGGAGTAGGCGCCGAGCACGGCGATGATGATGCCGAACACGCTGGACCAGAAACTGATCTCGAGGCTGTACTGGATCGCCTGCAGGTAGAACTTCGAGCTGAAGATCCTGGTGAAGTTGGCAATGCCCCAACCGAACTCTTCCGATTCCAGGCTATTGATGATTACCCACGTCAGCGGGGCGATTTCGAACACGATAAAGAACAGGGCGAAGGGCACCAGGCACAGGGCTGCCAGCCATTTGCCGCGAGTCATGGCGGTCACTTGAGCAGCTCCCGGCACACGGGTTTGTCGTGGGGTACGCCCAGCAGTTCGCAGACGGTACCGCAGAGGTCGGTCTGTTTCGGCGCCGCATCGGTATTGAAGCTGAAGGCATCGCCAAGCACGAACAGCGGCACTTCGCGTTCCTCGGGCAGCAGGCCGTTGTGGGAGCGGTCGTTGTTCATGCCGTGGTCGGCGGTCACCAACACCTGGTAACCGGCGTCGAGCCAGCCTTGCAGGTAGTCGGCGAGGTAGATGTCGGCAAAGCGCGCGCTATTGCGGTACTGCGGGGTGTCGAGGCCGTGCTTGTGACCGGCGTCGTCGATGTTCATCGGGTGGATCAGCAGGAAATTCGGCGCATGGCGCAGGCGCAGGTTTTCGGCGTCGGCGAACAGGTGCGAGTCGGGGTAGTGATCGCTCCAGTAGAAATGCCCGTGCTGGATCGGCAGGTTGGGGTTGTCGGTGTGACGATCCCGGGACGCCACGAACGGCGAACAGTTGTACAGCTCACTGACCCAGTGATAAGCCGCCGCCGCGGTTTTCAGCCCGGCGTCGGTGGCGTAGTGATAGATGCTGCGCTGGTTGGACAGGCGCGAGACGTTGTTGTGCACGATGCCGCTGTCGATCGGCTTGACGCCGGTCAGGATGCATTCGTAAAGCGGTCGGGACAGGGCCGGCAACTCGCACTCCAGTTTGTAGAGCGCTGCGCGTCCTGCGCCGACGTAAGCCTGAAGGTGCCCCATGGCGTGGCGCGCGACTTCGTAATTGAGGCCGTCGAGCACGACCAGGATGACGTTGTGTTTCATGGGGGCGCAACTCCGTGGGTTCTGGCAAACCTGTACGAGCCGGCTTGCTGGCGATCCAGGCACCCCGGTCTCTCTAAGCACCGAGGTGATCCATTCGCCAGCAAGCTGGCTCCTACAGATGAAGCATTACTTCATTTCTACGATGACTTCTTCGTTCCACTTCTGCGGCAGGGCCTTGGAGGTTTTTTCCCAGGCATCCGCGTCCTTGATCGGCGTGACCTTCTTGTACTGCTCGTTCGGCAGCAGCTTGGCTTTCACGTCATCCGGCAGCGTGATGTGTTCGGCGCGGATCGGCCGCGCATTGCCCTTGGCCAGATTGATCTGGCCGGCGTCGCTGAAGATGTACTCGCGGGTCAGCTTGGCGGCGTTGGGGTTCTTCGCGTACTTGTTGATGATGGTGGTGTAGCCGGAAATCACCGAGCCATCGGACGGGATCAGCACCACGTAGTCATCCGGGTTGGCCATCTTGGCCTTGTAGCTCAGGCCGTTGAAGTCCCAGACCACGCCGACTTCGATCTCGCCTTTTTCCATGGCGCCAATCACCGGATTGGACATCGACAGGCGACCCTGCTTGGCGATGTCGGCGAACAGCAACAGCGCCGGCTCAAGGTTTTTCTCGTCGCCGCCGTTGGCCAGTGCGGCGGCCAGAACGCCGTTGGCCGCCTGGGCCGCGGTGCTTACGTCACCGATGGAAACCTTGTACTTGCCGGTCTTGAGGTCAGCCCACTTGGTCGGCACGTCGGAACCGTGCAGCAGCTTTTTGTTGACGATGAAAGCGATGGTGCCGGTGTAGGCCAGTGCCCAGTTGCCGTCCTTGTCTTTCGCCCAGTCCGGGATCTGGTCCCACGTCGTTGGCTTGTAGGGCTGCACCACGCCTTGCTTGACCGCGATCGGGCCGAAGGCGGCACCGACGTCGCCGATATCGGCGCTGGCGTTGTCTTTTTCCGCAGCGAACTTGGCGATTTCCTGGGCGGAGCTCATGTCGGTGTCGATGTGTTTCAGGCCGTATTTCTTGGCCAGGTCTTCCCAGGTGCCTTTCCAGTTGGCCCAGTCATCGGGCATGCCGACGCTGTTCACCGCGCCTTCCGCTTTCGCAGCGGCTTCAAGGGTTTTCAAATCATCAGCCGCCATGGCGGCGGTGCACATGGCAATGGTCGAGCCTAACAGTGATGCCAGGAAAAGCTGTTTCATTCCGAAGCTCCTATGGGCGTTTTCAACGCTGCGATTGCGATTGTGTTGGTCTAGGTCAGCAATACCTGAGCCAATCTAAGGCGGCTCGATGACACTTTGATGTCGTTCGTCGCCCCGATGGAGGTTGATTTGCCCAGTTTGGGCGGGTGCCAAGTAAGCGTAGACCATGGGCGAAGTCGCATTACACAAGGCACCTGGCCGACGTCTTGCAGGTTCTTGGGGTGACCGTCGGGCGGCTTTGTCATCTGTCGGTCATCTGCATTGCCTACGCTTGCAGTGTCTTGAAACTGCTGATTTACCCAGCGGTTCTGCCCCGAAAGAGTGCTGGTCTAGTCCAGATAGGTAACGTTGATGCGCGATGAAGCAACAAAAGCGGTAACAGCCATTGGCCAGGTGCTTCAGGAGCAGCTCGATCACGGGCTGCTGGCGCCCGGGAGCAAGTTGCCAGCCGAGCGCAAGCTCAGTGAGTTGTTTGGGACCACGCGCATTACCGTGCGCGAGGCATTGCTGCAGCTTGAAGCCCAGGGCCAGATCTATCGCGAAGAGCGTCGTGGCTGGTTCGTGTCACCGCCGCGCCTGGCCTACAACCTCATGCAGCGCAGCCACTTCCACGCCATGGTCAGCGCCCAGGGGCGGGTGCCGTCCACCGAAGTCATTTCGGCGCGATTGCAGCCGGCATCGGCGGCGATCTGTGCCTGGTTACAGTTGCCGGCGTTGTCGAGCGTGATTCAGGTCTGTCGTTCGCGACGTATCGATGGGCGGCTGGTGCTGTACGTGGAGCACTATCTGAACCCGCAGTATTTTCCGGGGATTCTGGATTTCGACCTGAACCAGTCGATCACCGAGCTGTACGCGCGGCACTACGACCTGCACTACGGGCGGGTACGCTTCGAGATCGTGCCGACGGCGCTGTCAGCGGACGCGGCGGCCGCCTTGCGGGTGTCGGTGGGTAGCCCCGGATTGCGCATCGCCCGGGTCAATTACGATCAGCTCGGGCGGTTGATCGATTGTGACCTGGAGTTTTGGCGCCACGATGCGATTCATGTCGGGGTCGACGTGGTCTGACCCAGGCCACTGCGGGCCTATCCGAAACGGTAGATGTCCATGCCCAGCGCGCCCAGGGTGAACCCCTGGTGGGCAATGCTGAACTCGCCCCCGGCACTGCGGGCGAAGTACAACGGCAACAGATGTTCATCGCTGGGATGGTTACGCACGGCGTTCGGTGCCTGCCGGCGATAGTCGTGCAGGGCGGCTTCATCCTTTGCCGCGAGCTTGTCGATCATCCAGTCGCGAAATTCCCGGGCCCAGGGTTCCACGCTTTCGGGGCCGGCATGCCAGTCCAGCTCTCGCAGGTTGTGGGTGATGCTGCCGGAACCGATCAACAGCACGCCCTGTTCGCGCAAGCCGGCCAATGCCTGGCCCACGCGGGCCTGCAGGGCCGGCCCGCCGCGGGTCGGCAGTGAAACCTGGACAATCGGGATGTCGGCCTGCGGATACATCAACGACAGCGGCACCCAGACGCCATGGTCGAACGGTCGTGTGCTGTCAATGCGGGCGGGAAGGGCACTGGCGCGCAACAGATTGACCACCTGTGCGGCCAGCCCGGGGTTACCGGGAGCTGGATATTGCACCTCGAACAACGCTTTTGGAAAACCGCCGAAGTCATGCCAGGTATCCGGCTGCGGGTTGCCGCCGACCAGCAGTTCATCGCTTTCCCAGTGCGCTGAGACTATCACGATGGCGTCTGGCCTGGGCATCTCTGCCGCCAGGCGAGCGAGGGCCGGTCCGCTGGCGCCCGGTTCCAGGGCCAGCATCGGCGAGCCATGGGATATGTACAGGCTGGGGAACATGGATGAGCTCCTGAGAGTTAAGATAGGCCCATCTTCTGTCAGATCATTGATCTAAATCTAATATAAGTTTTAGGGTGTTTTGATCGAATTTTCGGGGTTATTTATGCAGCCGGAGTTTTGGCACAAGAAGTGGGCGTCGAATCAGATCGGCTTTCACTTGCCGCAAGTGAATCCTTATCTGCAACGGTTTTGGCCGCAGTTGGGTGTGGAGGACGGCGCTCGCGTGCTGGTGCCGTTGTGCGGCAAGAGCCTGGATTTGTTGTGGCTCGCACGGGAAGGCCATGAGGTACTGGGCATCGAACTGTCGGAGAAAGCCATCGAGGATTTCTTCAATGAGCACCAGTTCGACCCTGATGTCAGTGAGCAGGGCCCGTTCAAGGTCTATCGCGCAGGCTCGATCGAGCTGTGGTGTGGTGATTTTTTCGATTTGACGGCCGGTGATGTGGCCGATTGCGCCGCGCTTTACGACCGCGCCGCGCTGATTGCGCTGCCGTCGCCCATGCGTGAGCAATACGCCGCGCATCTGGCGCGGATCGTGCCGAAGGATGCGCTTGGGTTGTTGATCACGCTGGATTACGACCAGGCGCAGATGGCCGGGCCGCCGTTCGCCGTGCTCGACGAAGAAGTGCAACGGTTGTTCGGTGCTTCGTGGACGCTGAAGATCCTCGAAGACCAGGATGTGCTGAGCGAGAGCGGGAAGTTTCTGGAGGCGGGTGTCACGCGGCTTGAGGAGCGGGTGTATCGGGTTTCCACTCAGTAAAAGGTGTTGGTTTACCGGGCCCCATCGCCAGCAGGCTGGCTCCCACATCTACTGTGGGAGCCAGCCTGCTGGCGATGGGGCCATGAAAAACACCATAACCATCCAGTAGAAAAAAAGGCCCGCGTCTCTGCGGGCCTTCTTGTTTACTTCAGAACCTCTCAGCCCCGACGTCGGGCCAGTGCGTCGATGCGCTCTTCCAGCGGCGGGTGGCTCATGAACATGCGGGCAAAGCCCTGTTTGATGCCACCGTTGATGCCGAAGGCGTTCAGGGTGTCAGGCATGTGCACCGGCAGGCCCTGTTCCGCACGCAGGCGTTGCAGTGCACCAATCATCGCGGCGGTGCCGGCCAGGTTTGCACCGGCTTCGTCGGCGCGGAATTCGCGTTTGCGCGAGAACCACATGACGATGGCGCTGGCCAGGATACCCAGGACCAGTTCGGCGAAGATGGTCGCCACGTAGTAGGCAATGCCCTGGCCTTCTTCGTTCTTGAAGATCACCTTGTCGACAAAGTTGCCGATGATCCGCGCGAAAAACATCACGAAGGTGTTCACCACGCCCTGGATCAAGGCCAGGGTGACCATGTCGCCATTGGCCACGTGGCCGATTTCGTGGGCCAGGACGGCTTTCACTTCATCCGGCGAGAAACGTTCGAGCAGGCCCTGGCTGACGGCGACCAGTGCATCGTTCTTGTTCCAGCCGGTGGCAAAGGCGTTCGCCTCATAGGCCGGGAAGATCCCGACTTCGGGCATCTTGATCCCGGCTTCGCGGGACAGTTGCTCGACCGTTTGCAGCAGCCATTGCTCGTGACGCGTGCGCGGCTGGCTGATGATTTGCGTGCTGGTGCTCATCTTCGCCATCCACTTGGAGATGAACAGTGAGAACAGGGAACCAGCGAAACCGAAGACCGCACAGAAAATCAGCAGCTGATTGAGGTTGAGATCAACCCCATTGGCCGCCATGAACCCGTTGAAGCCGAAAAGGCTCAGGGTGATGCTGGCAATCAGCACGACCGCCAGGTTAGTGGCCAAGAACAGCAGGATGCGCATCATGGTTGTAGAAATCTCCTCATGCTAAAGATGTAGCGTACTGCGGGGTATATAAGGTGCTGCACCGGGGTATTCAACCAAGTGACTATTTCAAACTGTGTCCTACAGCAAAAGCGTAGCTGGTTGCAGGGCATTTCCGACGTGGGACGGCGAAGTTGTTTGTCAGGTCACCGGCGGCTGGGTGCCCATGGTTACTCGACGTGACCAGGCAATGTGTCATTGCACAGGCATCGAGGCAGCCGTCATGGGTAGGACGTAAACATGTGTTGCAGAATGAATCACCGTGCGATGTTTCTGCCATCGCACGGAGACAAGGCGTTACTGGCGGTAGGACTTGAGGAAATTGCCGATGCGTCCGATAGCCATGTCCAGGTCATCGACGCGCGGCAGGGTCACGACGCGGAAGTGGTCGGGCCATGGCCAGTTGAAGGCCGTGCCTTGCACCACCAGCAGCTTCTCGGAGAGCAGCAGGTCGAGGACGAATTTTTCGTCGTTGTGGATCGGGCAGATCTTCGGGTCGATCCGCGGGAAGGCATATAGCGCGCCCATCGGTTTGACGCAGCTCACCCCGGGAATGTCGTTGAGCAGTTCCCAGGTGCGGTTACGCTGTTCCAGCAGGCGCCCTTGCGGCAGCACCAGATCGTTGATGCTCTGATAGCCACCCAGCGCGGTCTGGATCGCGTGCTGGCTCGGCACGTTGGCGCACAGGCGCATGTTGGCCAGCATGTCGATGCCTTCGATGTAGCTCTGGGCGTGCTGTTTCGGACCGGAAATGGCGATCCAGCCGGAGCGGAAACCGGCCACGCGATAGGACTTGGACAGGCCGTTGAAGGTCAGGCACAGCAGGTCCGGCGCCAGCGAGGCGGTGCAGATGTGCACGGCATCGTCGTAGAGGATCTTGTCGTAGATCTCGTCGGAGAACACCACCAGGTTGTGCTGGCGGGCCAGTTCCAGCATGCCCAGCAGCACTTCTTTGGAATACACCGCACCGGTCGGGTTGTTCGGGTTGATGATGACCAGCGCCTTGGTGTTGGGGGTGATCTTGGCCTTGATGTCGGCCAGGTCCGGCCACCAGTTGGCCTGTTCGTCGCACAGGTAATGCACCGGGTTACCGCCCGACAGGCTCACCGCGGCGGTCCACAACGGATAGTCGGGAGCCGGCACCAGCACTTCGTCGCCGTTGTTGAGCAGGGCCTGCATCGACATCACGATCAGCTCGGAAACGCCGTTGCCCAGGTAGATGTCCTCGATGCCGACGCCTTCCACCTGCTTTTGCTGGTAGTACTGCATGACGGCCTTGCGCGCGCTGAACAGGCCCTTGGAGTCGCTGTAGCCCTGGGCGGTCGGCAGGTTGCGGATCACGTCCTGGAGGATTTCGTCCGGCGCTTCGAAACCAAAGGGCGCCGGGTTGCCGATGTTCAGCTTGAGGATGCGATGGCCTTCCTCTTCCAGGCGTTTGGCGTGCTTGAGCACTGGGCCGCGAATGTCATAGCAGACGTTGGCGAGCTTGTTCGATTTGCTGACCTGCATGGCGATGTGTTCCCGAAAATGAACGATCCAGGCGGCGTGTGGACAACCGTGCTGGGAAACCTGCGTTATCACACAGGCCTGGCGCCTTGAGAGGCAGCACCCATAAATCCGTTTGAATGCGCGTGGTCTGGCTGCCAGACTGGCGTTTGACGAGGCGCAATCATACGTGCCGACCGATCCGTGGAAAAGGTACAGATCGGGCTTTTTCAACTGCTGAGGTGTGATGATGGAAAAGTTGGAAAAATCCCTGGAAGAATGGAAGGCCATGCTCGATCCGGAGCAATACAACGTTTGCCGGCTCAAGGGCACCGAGCGCCCGTTTTCCGGCAAGTACAACGGCACCAAGACCGATGGTGTCTATCATTGCATCTGCTGCAACGAGCCGTTGTTCGACTCCGCCACCAAGTTCGATTCCGGCTGCGGCTGGCCGAGTTTCTACGCGCCGATCGGCGACAGTGCCATGGTCGAGATCCGCGATGTCAGTCACGGCATGATCCGCACCGAAGTGGTCTGCGCCAAATGTGACGCGCACCTGGGTCACGTATTCCCCGATGGTCCGCCGCCGACCGGATTGCGTTATTGCATCAACTCCGTGTGCCTGGACCTGGTGCCACGCGAATAAGATCACCTCGATTCTCTGTAGGAGCCGGCTTGCTGGCGATAGCGGTGGATTTGACACACCGCGGCGTGCCGATCGCCAGCAAGCTCCTACAGGTTGAGGGCTCGATTAATTACATTGCACGCAATTCAATTGCTCGCTATCTTTGTCGAATCAACCCATCTCGAGCACCTCAATCATGAGCGACAACCTCCTGAGCATCCCTTGCACCACCATCAAGGGTGAACAGAAAACCCTGGCGGATTACGCCGGCAAAGCCGTTCTGGTGGTCAACACCGCCAGCAAATGCGGTTTCACCCCGCAATACAAAGGTCTCGAAGAGCTGTGGCAGACCTACAAGGACCAGGGCCTGGTGGTGCTGGGCTTTCCCTGCAATCAGTTCGGCAAGCAGGAGCCGGGTAACGAAGGGGCAATCAGCGAGTTTTGCGAGATGAACTACGGTGTCAGTTTCCCGCTGTTCAAAAAAATCGAAGTCAATGGTGACGGCGCCCACCCATTGTTTGTGCAGTTGAAAAAGCGTGCACCGGGTGTGCTCGGTTCCCAGGGCATCAAGTGGAACTTCACCAAGTTCCTGATCGGCAAGGACGGCCAGTTGGTCAAGCGCTTCGCGCCGGCGACCAAGCCGCAGGACTTGAGCCGCGAGATCGAAGCCCTGCTCAAATGAACACCTTGTCCGTCGATTCACTGAGCCTCGACAGCCAGCTCTGCTTCAAACTGTATGCCGCGTCCCGGGCGGTGATTCGGGCCTACAAGCCGATGCTCGAACAACTGGGCCTGACTTACCCGCAGTACCTGGCGATGCTGGTGTTGTGGGAATGGCAGGAAGCAGCCCCGGAACAGCCCACGGTCAAGGCGCTGGGCGAACGCCTGGCGCTGGATTCCGGCACGCTGACGCCGTTGCTCAAGCGTCTTGAGCAACTGCAACTGGTTCAGCGCCAGCGCTCGGCGCGCGATGAGCGGGAGGTGCACCTGAGCCTGTCGCCCCAGGGCATGGCGCTGCGTGATCAGGTCGGCCCGCTAAAGGCCCGCCTGTTGTGCGACAGCGGCGTGGACCTGGATCGCCTGAATGAGTTGCGCGACGGCCTGGATCACTTGTTGGGGCAAATCAAGGCGCTGTCGTAGCCGGTATCCACACCTCCAGCAGGGCGGCCAGTTCTTCGCGACGGAAAGGCTTGGCCAGGTAGTCGCTCATGCCCGCCGCACGGCAGCGTTCGCGTTCTTCGGACATGGCGTTGGCGGTCAGGGCGACGATGGGCAACTGCGGCCAGCGACCGCTGCGACGGATTTGCCGACTGGCTTCATAGCCGTCCATCACCGGCATGTTGCAGTCCATCAGCACCAGATCGAAGTCGCGGCTCTCCAATTGGTCCAGCGCCTCGGCACCATGCGCGGCGACGACCACGTCGCAACCGAGTTTACCCAGCATGCCCTTGGCCACCAGCTGGTTGACCGGGTTGTCCTCGACCAGCAGCACCCGCGCCCGGCGCTGCGTGAGGGTAGCATCGACCCGGATATCGTGGGGGATGTCGGTTTGCCTCTGCAGGATTCGCCGCAACGTCTGATGCAGCGCATTGCGTGCCAGGGGACGTGCCTGCTGCTGCAGGGGGGAAAGGGCGCTGGCTTCTTCGCTGGGCAGGAAGCTGCCGTAAGCGGTCACCAGCAGGATCGGCGCGCAGATGGTGGGTCGCAGGTTGAACAGGCACTCGGGGCAATCGGTGATCAGTACATCGGGGTCCAGGCCGAGCAACGAGTCATCCATCGACCGCTGTTGATAATCGAGCCCCCAACCGGGCAAGACACTGCCCAGCAGTTCCGCCAGACCGCTGGCGGCGGCGGTAATCGCCACGACCTTGCCCTGCAGGGGCGTCGGGGCCAGGGCCCGGGTATGACTGGGCAGCGGCAGTTGTGCGCAGAACTGGCTGCCGAAACCGGCTTCAGAACTGATGGTCAGGCGACCGTGCATGGCTTCGCACAGGTTGTAGGTCAGGGCCAGGCCCAACCCGGTACCGCCGAATTGTCGGGTGATCCCGGCGCCGGCCTGGGTGAAGGGCTGGAAGATCTTGACCTGAGCCTCCCGAGGGATGCCGATGCCTGTGTCGCAGACTTCAATGCTGACGCCGTCCTGATAGTTCGATAGACGCACATCGACCCGACCGAAACGGGTGAACTTGAGCGCATTGGACAGCAGGTTGCTGACGATCTGCCGGACCCGCGTCGGATCGCCGAGCACCAGCGCTGGAAAGTCCGGATCGATCAGGCAGGTCAGTTCGACACTCGGCGCGGCGTTCTGCGACAGCAGGTTGGCGGTGTCCTCGACCAGCGAGCCCAGGTCGAACGGTATGTGCTCGAGCTCAAGCTGGCCGGCATCGAATTTCGACAGGTCGAGAATATCGTTGAGCAACTCCACCAGCACTTTGCCCGAGTCATGGGCGATGGCCAGCTGTTGTTGTTGCTCGGCACTCAGTGGGCCGTCCAGCGACAGCGCGATCATGCCCAGCAGGCCATTGAGCGGCGTGCGGATTTCGTGGCTCATGTTGGCCAGGAACACCGAGCGCGCTTCGGCCATGTCCAGGGCGGTGCTGCGAGCGACTTCCAGCTCCTGATTGGATTGACTGAGCCGGGCATTGATCGCCTTGAGTTCTGTCGTGCGTGCCGAAACGATGTTTTCCAGCTGGGCAAGATAGTCGGTCAGGCGGTTTTCGGCGTTGCGTCGCTGCTGGATTTCGGTGGCGATGTTTTCGAATTGCTGGTTGGCGACTTTCACCAGCACGCCGATTTCATCATGGGCGTGTCCCGCCGGGCACTCCAGCGATGTCGGCTGCGCACTGCGCGGATCGCGGCCGCTGAGTTCGCGGATGACCCGTACCAACGGCTTGGTCAGCATCACGTAGAACAGCGCCAGGAGGATGCCGCTCAGCAGCAGGCTGCGGGCGAAACCGTTGATCAGGGTCACCTCGGCCCGCCGCAGGAAGCGATAGCCGAATGAGTAAGTGTCGACGTCCAGTTGCAGGGTGCCCAGGGATTCGCCGGGCAAATGATTCAGGTACAGGCGGTCTTCGAACTGCCGATTGGCCCCGAAAAGAAGGTCACTCAATACCCGATAGCCGCTTTGCAGGCCAGGACGCTTGACGTCGGCCAGGATATTGCCGTTGTTGTCGGTCAGTTTCGCACCGATGATCGCCGGTGAGCGCAGCAGGCCCAAGGTCAGTTCCTGGGCGAGTTCGGCGTCGATGTTGTAGGCGATGCGCGAGGCAGGGTTGTGGCTGATTTCGAGCAAAGACGTTATTTCGCGGTTGATGGAGGCGTCTTCACTGGCATAATCAATGCCTATTTGCAGCACACTGAGCAGCATACCCAGAACGAAACCGACCAGCACGGTGAGCCGCGCTTGTTTGTAAGACAGGCGGTTGGTGAACTTGATATCCATGGGGTGTTGAATCACTTCCGTTTTCCTTCGCTGCTCAAGCATAGTCGATCATGCAGGGTGTTCCCGTGAGCCCTGCTTCAGGGCGGTTGACCGTTCATCGAACGCTTTATGTCGTGTCTGTATCGCCATCATTACTGTGAACGTGCCCGAGGAGAAGACGTGGATTCCCGATTGAATGCTTTTCTTGAACGTGCCGATGCCGTTCTGGCCCGTATCGAACCGCTGCTGCCCACCCCTCGGCAAGCCATCGACTGGAATCATTGCCTCGCTGCGCGCTGGCAGCGTGAGGGGCGCAGCGGTTTTCTGCTGCCGCTGCAGGTCAGCCTGGACATGCGCCTGAGCGACCTGATCGGCGTCGATCGCCAAGTGGAGCAACTGGGGCGTAATACCCGTCAGTTCCTCGATGGCATGCCGGCTAACCATGCGCTGCTCTGGGGTTCGCGCGGCACTGGCAAATCGTCGCTGGTGCGCGCCTTGCTGGCCGAGCACGCCCAGGCCGGTTTGCGCCTGATCGAAATCGAGCGTGACCACTTGGCGGACTTGCCGCGAGTAGTCGAGCAGATCGCCAAGCTACCGCAGCGTTTCGTGCTGTTCTGCGATGACCTGTCGTTCGAGTCGGGCGAGGGCGATTATCGCGTGCTCAAAAGCGTTCTCGACGGTTCCCTCGAACAGGCCCCGGACAACGTGTTGCTGTACGCCACCTCCAACCGTCGCCACCTGGTGCCGGAAAAGGAAAGCGATAACGAAAACTGGAAACGGGTCGATGGCGAATTGCACCCCAGCGAGGCGGTGGAAGACAAGATCGCCCTGTCGGACCGTTTCGGCCTGTGGCTGTCGTTCTATCCATTCACCCAGGAGCACTTCCTCGACGTGGTCGAACACTGGATCGGCCAGTTGGCCGCCAAGGCCGGCCTGCCGTGGCAACGCACCGAAGAGCTGGATATCCTCGCGGTGCGTTGGGCCACAGGGCGGGGCAATCGTAACGGACGTTGCGCGTATCAATTTGCCCGCTATTGGGTGGGGCTCAAACTGTTGGAGCACAAGGCATGATCGATTTACAAAAGAGCGGCCAGGGCCTCGAAGGCTACGGCATGCTGCACGCGCAGCTGGAATCCTTACTGGCGGACGAGCGCGATTTCATTGCCAACGCCGCGCAGTTTTCGGCGTTCCTGTTCAATCAGCTCGAGGGCTTGAACTGGGCCGGGTTCTACCTCAATCGTAACGAAGAGCTGGTGCTGGGCCCGTTTCAAGGCCAGATCGCCTGCGTCCGGATTCCGTTTGGTCGGGGTGTGTGCGGAACGGCGGCGGCCACTTTGCAGACCCAGCGGATCGAAGACGTGCACGCGTTTGCCGGGCATATCGCCTGCGACAGTGCGTCGAACAGCGAACTGGTGGTGCCCTTGGTCAAGGACGGTCGCCTGATCGGCGTTCTAGACCTCGACAGCCCGCAACTGGCGCGTTTCACCGAGCAGGATCAGGCCGGTATCGAGCAACTGGCGGCTATTTTCCTGCGCCTGACCGACTGCTGATCAGCCTTTCAAGCCTGCCTTGATCAGCAGGCTTGAAGTGTCCACTGCATCGATCTGCCCAGGCTCGAGGAAGCGCCGGGCGTACTGCAGATAGATCTGTGCATTGATGAACAGCTCGAACAACTGCGGGTCGATGTGCGCGTCCCGGCACATGTTGGCCATGATGCCCAGCGCTTCGCTCAGGGTCTTGGCTTTCTTGTAGGGGCGGTCGGCGGCGGTCAGCGCTTCGAAGATATCGGCAATCGCCATCATCCGCGCCGGCAGGCTCATCTGTTCACGCCTCAAGCGTTTCGGATACCCGGTGCCGTCCATTTTTTCGTGATGACCGCCGGCAATCTCCGCGACGTTGCCCAGGTGCTCGGGGAAGGGCAGTTGGCTGAGCATCAGGATCGTCTGCACCATGTGATGGTTGATGATGTAGCGCTCCTCAAAGGTCAAGGTGCCTCGGGTAATGCTCAGGTTGTAGAGCTCGCCGCGGTTGTATTTGTAGCGCGGGACATCGAGCTTGAAGCCCCAGGGATTGTCCGGGGCCATCAATTCGGCTTCGGCGCGCTCGAACAGATGTTCGGGCCGGTCCGCCAGCAACGCCTCGCGCACCGGCAGCGTCGGTGCAGGCGTGCGCGCCTGGCGCTGGTTTTCTTCCCAGGAAACACCCAGCCGGTCATCCAGGGTTCGCGTCCAGGTGCGTTGCGCGATGCTGCGCAGGCGCTGCAGGTCGGCGTCGGCCATGGCCTCGCCGCCGAGGTTGCAGCGGGCGATGAAGGTGAAATCGTCATCGAGCGCCTTCAGGCTGGCATCTCGCTGTTGCGCCAGCGGTTGTTCGTCGCCGCCTTGGGCAATGGCTTGCCAATAGTCGATCCAGGCATCGCGCTTGAGCACTTCGAAGCGGGTGCGTATTTCGTGGATGCGGTCGTTCAGGGTTTCAAGTTTCGTGGCTTTGTCGACGACGTATTCCGGGGTCGTCACCTTTCCGCAGTCGTGCAGCCAGGCGGCGATGTGCAGCGCCTCCCACTCATCGTCCGTGGGCTGATAGTCGCGTAAGGCCGGGTCCTGGCTGGCGGCCGCGGCCTGGGCAAGCATCAGCGTCAGGGCCGGGACCCGCTGGCAATGGCCACCGGTGTAGGGGCTCTTGGCATCGATCGCACCGGCCAGCAGTTTGATGAAAGCGTCCAGCAGCTGTTTTTGCCGGTCTTGCAGGCGCTGGCTTTCGATACTCACGGCGGCCGCACCGGACACTGCCTGCAGGAACGCGATGCGGTCGGGACGTAGTTTGTCCAGGTCGCTCTGGTTGCCGCTGTCGGCCAGCAGAAACACCAGCAGGCCGACGGTTTCGTTGTGACGATTGTGCAAGCGGATGCCGATCAGGTGAACCCGGGGACAGGCCATGGCCAGCAGGACTTTCTGCAAATCCCCCGCCTGTTCGAAGCCCAGGTGGCAGACGACGTTATCAGCGGTCGATAACTGCTGCAGCCAGGCGGGGCTGCGCGCATCCTGAAAACCGTGTGTGCAGAGGTCGAAGGAAGTCAGGGCTTGTGCCGTGTCGTTGATCACCAGGCCCTGGGGTTCCATGCGATCGCCATCCCCTTCACGCAGGTAGATCAGACCGGCCTGGGCCTGGCCAATCCTGACCGTTTCAGACAGCACCCGCTGCAGCAAAGGGGCAAACCGGGTCTCGGCGCTCAGGCTGTCGGTGATCTGGAAGAAGCTCGCCAGGGTGTCTTTCATGCGCGCCATGGACACGCTCAATTGATCGACCTCGAGCACCGGAGAGCGGCGCGCGGCCGGAAAGTTGAAATCGAAGCTGCGAATGGCATCCGCCTCCTGCACCAGGGCGCGCAGGGGTTTGACCAGGACCCTGGAGGTCAGCCATCCCAGCGGCACGCACAACAGCAGGGTCGCCAGGGTAATCAGCGCGCCTTGCCAGCGCATGCGGTAGGCGTCGACCAGTAATTCATCTTCCGGTACCAGCATCGCCAGTTGCAGCCCCTGGGGACCGCCTTCCTGCATGCTGCTGCGGGCAACGATCCAGTCACGCCCCATGGCCGTCAGGCGCTTGCCCTGCCCGGGGTTGTCGAGCAGCGCTGCCAGTGCGGGACTCAGGTCGGCGGCCTTGGCCAGGCGGGCGGTTTGATCGTCGACGATCAGGCGACGACTGTCGGGATAAGCGATGGCATTGCCCTGGGCATCGAACAGTACGATCTCGGTCGCCGGCGTCACCAGGTGTTTGGCCAGTGTGGCCGAGAGCTCGGCCAGGGTCAGGTCGGCAGCGATCACGGCATGCTCGCCGCTGCGCCGCGCCAGGGTGGTGCCGACGTTGTGGGTGGAGAAAAAAACGTAGGGCTCGGTGGTGATCTGGTCAACGTCCTGGCTGGCGCTGGTAAACCAGGCGCGGCTTCGTGGATCATAAGTTTCGTCGAGATTGTCCTGACGGCTGAGGAGCGTCAGGTCCTGATCGAAAAACAAGGATTGTGAATGCGCCTGGCCACTGCTGTTTCGCTCGATGCTCCATACCTGATAGGCCGCGTTATCCGGGGCCTTTAGCATTGATTTCAGATCTGGCGTGCGCAGTGGACGCACCATGAAAAAGTCACCGCTGTCGTATCCCACGTATAGCGACGCCAGGTCGAGGTTGTCTTCGAGCGCCTGGCGGAAGGGTTGGAGCAAGGCCAGGCGCTGTTGCAAATCGGAAGCCAGGGCTGCGGGGTTGTGCCGCAACAGGCTCAGCAGATGTCGAATCGGCTCATAGGTGGCGTGCAGGTCCAGGCGCACATCCTGCTCGATTCTACTGAATAGTTTCTCACTGCTCGAAAGAATGATCTGAGTGGTTTGCCGGTAGTGGAAGATGCCCAGCACGACCCCGGTCAGCAACAGCAGGAAAGTGAACATTACGCTGATATGAACGTGCAGCGGAAATCGCCGTTGATCCGGGCGCAGTGGGCTGGGCATGCAGGTCACTCCGTGATGGTTAACACACTGCTCCGGGTCCAAGCATAGTTAAGGCTCAGGTATTGTGCCTTGGTCGTTTTGTCCGATTTGTTGCAGCAATGCCTGCTCCAGTTCGAGCAGGGCGCGCTCCACGGCGTTGCAGCATTCGCTCACTTTTTCGGGTGAAAACCGTTCATGACAGGTGGCTTCGAGCACCTCGCAGCTATCGACCAATCGAGTGGCCTGTACGATTCGGGCGGCACCCTTGATTTTATGGGCAATGTCGAGAAATGGCTGCGGGTCCGGTGTGTAGGACAGCGCCAGCAGTTCCTGTCGATCCAGTCGATTGCTGTTCAACAGTTCGGTCAGCAGGCGCAGGTTCGACGCCGGGTTGCCCCCCGTCAGCGCATGCAAGCCTTGCAGGCTGAAGGCCGGGGTGACGACAGTTGGTTTGATCTCCTTTATTCCCCTGATACCCATGACCCATTGACTCAAGGCGACCAGGGACAAGGGCTTGAACAGACAGTCGTCCATCCCGGCTTGTTTACAGCGTTGAATTTCTTCCGGCTGGGCGTTGGCGGTAAAGCCCAGGAGGGTGCAGCGCGGCTGATGCGTGTGCTGTTCATGTCGACGAATGGCTTGGGCCAGTTCGTATCCATTCATGACCGGCATGTTGCAATCGGCGATCACCAGGTCGAAAACGTCGGATTTCCATGCCGCAAATCCTGCCTGGCCATCTGCCGCGACGCTGAATCGATGGCCCAGGAACTCCAGCTGCTGGCACATCAGCAAACGATTGGCCGCGTGGTCGTCGACCACCAGCACATTCAACGGGACTGTGGCGCAGTGGATGGGGGGGGCAGCTATTTGTTCCCTGGATTCGCGAGGCAGTGTGGGTAACGGCAACGAAATCCTTACCCGGGTACCCACACCCGGTTGGCTGCTCAACTGCAGGCTGCCGTTCATCATTTCGCACAGGCTGCGACTGATCACCAGTCCAAGCCCGGCACCGCCCCGGGCCGACTGTCCGGTATTATCGGCTTGAGCGAAAGGTTCGAACAGGCGTTGCTGATCCTCATGGCTGATCCCCGGGCCACTGTCCTCGATCAGCAGCAACATTTGGACCTGGTTGGCCTCGCTGGTCAGGTGCATGGCGACAACAATCCTCACCTGGCCATGTTCGGTAAACTTGATGGCATTGCTGACCAGGTTCGACAACACCTGCTTGAAGCGCAGGGGATCGAGCAACACGTCGATAATCGGATTGGCCGGGTTGAATTCCAATTGCAGCGCAAGCCCCTTCTGCCGGGCCAGCCCATCGAAGATACGCGCCACCGATGCCACGATTTCCTCTGGATCGACCCGTTCCGGGTTCAGGCTCAGGTGGCCGGACTCGATGCGGGCAATATCGAGAATGTCCCCGATCAGTTCCAGCAGGTCCTTTGCCGAGTGGTACGCCACATCTATGGCGGGACGATCCGGGTGCTGCTGCTCGATGCGCTTGAGCGTCAGTTCGAGCATGCCGATGACGGCATTCATCGGGGTGCGGATTTCATGACTCATGGTTGCCAGGAACGTGCTCTTGGCCCGGTTGGCTTCGTCGGCACGCTCTTTGGCGCAACGCAGGTCATCGAACAACTGCCGCCGTTCGCTGATGTCGATCCAGCCACCGATGATGCCTTGCACCTCCCCACTCGAGTCGCGGTAGGGAAGAATCCAGTGATAGATGGTCAATCGGCGGCCACCAATGTGCAGCGCACGGTCAAGGATCATCGGCGTGCCCTCGGCCACCACACGCTGGTAATCGGCCAGGTACTCCCGCGCTTCGAAGGCGTTGCTCATGGTGCCCTGGATCACGCTTTTGCCGATCACGTCTTCGCGTTTCGCGCTGAAGGCTTGAAGGTAACTGTCGTTGCAACTTTGCAGCAGTCCTTGGCGATCGCGCACATAGATCGGGTGAGGCGTGCCATTGACCAGTGAGCGCATGAACTCGAATTGATCGTTCAGCGCCCGCTCGGCCGCCTTGCGTTGATTGATCTGGCGGCGCATGTAAGCGTTCCAGGTCACGGAGATCAGCAACAGCAATCCGGCACCGATGACGATCTGATAGAACACCCGCTGATATTTGCGCCAGGTGTTTTGCGAGGAGGCCGAATAGCCGCGCCAACGACTGTTGATCACGCCCAGCTCGTGCGGCGCGATGCTCAACAGTGCCTTGTTGAGGATGTCATTGAGTTCCTTTGCCCCGCGATCGGTTGCCAGGGAGAACGCCGCCTGCTGGGTGCCTATGGTGGTGCTGATTTGCAGATCGGTTTCGAACAGTTGCGAGGCGATGAAATAGTTGGCGATCACCAGCGAGTTCACCGCCCCTTCCACTCGGCCTTCGGCAAGCATTTCCACGGCGCTGAAGGTGTCCGGGGTCTTGATCAACCGGATCTGCGGGAACTCGCTGCCGAGGTAATCCATCAGGGGGTTGCCACGGGCAATGGCCAGGCTCTTGCCTTGAAGCTGTTCGAGATTGGTCGGACTGTCGTGGGCCTTGCGTGTCAGCAGGACGTAGGAGTTTTGCAGGTACGGGCGGGTAAAGTTCAGCAAGGTATCGCGTCGCGCACTAGGGAGCAGTGCGGCGATCAGGTCGGCCTGATCGGTTTTGATGCGCTCGATCATGTCGCTGTCGCTGCGGCTACGCTGAATGTCGAAGCGCAGGCCGGTGCGCAATCTGATCAGCTCGAGCAAATCCGCGGCAATCCCGCGAAAGTTGCCGGCACTGTCGAAAAACGTTAGCGGCGCGTAGGCTTCATTGACGACCACCCGGACCACTGGATGTTGCGCCAGCCAGCGTTCCTCATTGTGACTGAGCTGCAGTTTTTGATCGGTGAGCAGGATATCGCTCCCGGCGCTCCAGCGTTTGGCGATGTTTTCCCGTTCGCTGGCGGGGATAGCCATGAGCGTCGTGTTGATGATCTCGAGCAGTTGGGGATTGTTCTTGTGCACTGCAAAGCTGAAACCATGGGCTTCGTGCTTGCCGAAACTGGCCATGCGAATGTTGTTCAGATAGCCCTTGTTGATCATGTAATGGGTGGAAATGGTGTCGCCGAGAAAAACATCGGCCTGACCGAAAGCAACGGCATTGATCGCGTTCTGGTAGGACGGATAGGATGTGATGATTGCCTTCGGATAAAGCGCCTTGACCTCCTCCAGGGGCAAATAGTGGTACACCATGCTGAGCCGCAAACCAGCCAGGCCATCATTGAGCGGCCGGGTCTCGCCTTCACGTGTCACCAGGACCGGTTGATCTACCGCGTAGGGCCTCGATAGCGCGATGTCGTCGTTGCTTGCCTCGAATCCGTTGGCGGTGCCCAGCAGGTCTACTTCGCCGTTTTCGAGCGCTTCGATGGCAGCTCCCCGGGAGGCGAAGCGCTGAACCTTGATGGGCAGGCCAAGGGCCTTGCCAAGTATGCCCGCGTAATCGGCGGTAAATCCTTCGTAGTCTTGGCCGCTGCTGGTCAGGTCGAAGGGGGGATAGTCTGGCGCTGAAGTACCCAGGATCAGTTCACGTTTACCCTCGACCCAACGTCGTTGTGATTGCTCCAGCTGGACTTCCAGGTACAGGGGCGATGAACGACTGAGCAAGGTGTATTGTTCAGGTGCCTGCGCGGCGTGCAACGAGGTGCACAGGCACAAGCCTGTCATGAGCAGCAGATAGTCCTTCAAGCGGCTGGGCATCTTGTGTCTCACACTAACGCGTTACGTTTTGCCATCTCGATGAGTTCAACCAGTGATTTGGCCTTGAGTTTCTGCATGAGTCGTTTTTTATAAGTGCTGACCGTTTTGTTGCTCAGGAACATACCCTTGGCAATTTCCTTGTTATTGCGTCCTTGTGCAAAAAGTTGCAATACCATGAGTTCCCTGTCATTGACTGATTTGAACAATTCAAGCTCGGCGCACCGCGCTTCGTCACCACGAGCCGGGTTCAAGGCTTCACTGGGGAAATAGTTGTAACCTGAGAGTACCGCTTTGATGGCGCTTACCAGTTCGCTCAACTCTTCCTGTTTGCAAACATATCCCGAGGCCCCGGATTGCATGCAGCGTATCCCGAACAGCGTCGGGCATTGTGCAGTTAACACCAAGGTTCTCAATGGCGTATGCATTGCGTTGAAACGGGCAAGCACTTCCAGGCCATCCAGTTTGGGAATACTGATATCGAGAATGACCAGGTCGGGCATGCATTCACGAACCATTTGCATGGCATCGACACCATTATCGGTTTCACCGACGACTTTGTAGCCCTCGTGTTCAAGCAACATACGAACCGCAAGCCGGATGACAGGGTGATCGTCGACGATAAAAACGGAGTTCATAATCAAATCCCATGCGAGCTCAGATAAAGCGCGCACCTTAGCTCAGATAGTTGAGGCGCCGTATGAACTGACGGGGCTGCCATGGCAATATAGGAATGTTCCTACATGCGAAAAGGAAATGGATTACGTGTCAACCGGTGTTTTTGGGTAAGTTGCCACAAATAGTGTTGCTGTTTAGTTGTATGGCGCAGGGTAGTGACAGGTGGGTTGCAGACTTTTTACAGGCGCTCGGTTGCAGGGGGTGGAATCAATTTCAATAACTGTCTCAGCTCACACTGTTTTAAGGGTTTTATTAAATAGCCAAGTAATGGCAGTCCGTTGAGAGTTGCCAGGTTTTCAAGTTCGCCCAATTCAAGGGGTGTCAGGCTACTTAAGAGTATTGCTTGCCTGATCATCCCCTGGTGACTGGCAATTTTTATCAACTCAATACCAGAAATTTCGGGCAGGCATTGGTCGCATAACAGGATATCGAAGGGTTGCTCTGCCCTGACCATGTGTTGCAAGGCCTCTCTGGCACAGTCGCTGGTGGACAAATCAGTGAAGCCGTAACTTTCAAGTAGACATTGAGTGGCCCTGAGCTGAAACGGATGGTCTTCCACCAACATGATGCGCAGATTGTCGTTGTTCATATTGTTCACGCTTCTTCTGTCGGAACCGATAGGCGTGATTGTTTCCCAGCTACTGCGCGCGTTCGATCAGTGCACTCGACAGGTGCTGTAGGGGGATTCGGCGTTGCTTGAATGTTTTTGGACTTTCAGGACTGATCGGCCATTACCGAGGGGGTAATGGCTGATCAACCGACTGTCGTCAGTGACTGGAGCGACCGGTCATTTCCAGGGCCATGTGGCTGGCATAGCTGTCGGTCATGCCGGCGATGAAATCGATCATGCGCAGGAACGAGTTGTGCAGAGGACCATTCGGATCAGGTGCATTGTTGCCCAGCAGGTCGAGAACCCGCCGGCTCTTGAAGGATGGCGTTCGTCCGTTGTGTTGCTCCAGTGCGGCACCGCAGAAAGCGTTGAGCAGAATTTCCAGGGTGGTATAGGCACCGATCTCATGCAGGGTCTTGCGCTTGTCCTGGAAGATTTTCTGCCGCGCCATGTCCTTTGCGTTGAGGACGCAGCGTTTGGCCGGGCCGTGCATGTGCTCCACCAGGTCGCCAGCAAGGGTGCCGGCCAACAGCGCGTCCTGTTGCTCGACAAAGGCGCGGGCCGCGGCATTGGTCAGGTGTTCGATGGCCTTGCCGCGCAGGATCGCCAGTTTGCGCCGCCGCGAATCCTGCGGGCCGAGCAGGCGATAGGTTTGCGGCAGATCGTCGCCCACCAGGTCCAGTAACAGTGACTCGACTTCGGCATACTCCAGCAAATCCATTTCCAGGCCGTCTTCCAGGTCAATCAATGCGTAGCAGATGTCATCGGCGGCCTCCATCAGGTACACCAGCGGATGGCGCGCCCAGCGCTGCTCCTCAAGCTGCGGCAAGCCGAGTTTCTGCGCTATCTGCTCGAGCAGCGGCAGTTCGCTCTGGTAACAACCGAATTTGTGTTTCTTGTACCCCAGCGAGTCGGCGTGCCGGGCGGTCCATGGATACTTCAGGTAAGTGCCCAGGGTGGCATAGGTCAGCCGGGTACCACCGTCGAACTGGTGATATTCAAGCTGGGTCAGTACCCGAAAGCCTTGGGCGTTGCCTTCGAAGTTGAGGAAGTCATTGCGTTGCGCTTCGCTCATCGCGTCCAGCCAGCCCCGTCCCGCGGCTTGCTGGAACCAGTGCCGAATCGCGTCTTCGCCGGAATGGCCGAAAGGTGGATTGCCAATGTCATGGGCCAGGCAGGCCGATTGCACCACCATCCCCAGGTCACTGGGATCACACCAGTCGGGCAGGGCGCTGCGAATGGTTTCGCCGACGCGCATACCCAATGAGCGGCCGACGCAACTGACTTCCAGCGAATGGGTCAGGCGCGTGTGGATATGGTCGTTGCTGTGCACGGGATGAACTTGGGTCTTGCGCCCCAGACGCCGGAACGCCCCGGAGAAAATGATTCGGTCATGGTCTTTGTGAAAAGGGCTGCGGCCGAGTTCTTCCGGGCTGTGCAGGGGCTTTCCAAGGCGTTCGCGGGTAAGCAGGGTAGGCCAATCCAAGGCTGGGTCGCTCCGTCAGGTGACTGATTGACTAGCTTCCCGGTTCGCAACGGTACCTGCAAGTGTCACTACAGCCCGACCGCATCGATATCGATGAGCAGCAGGCGTTCGCCGTTGTCGAAAAATTGCCCGGCGGTGAGGCAGTACTGATTGCTGGTGGCGTCGCGATAGGTAGTGGACAGGGTCAGCTGCGGCTCTTCCCAACCCTGGGCCAGCAGGTGATAAAAATACGGCCGCCACGACCAGTTATGGCCCAGGTAGCGGTTATCGGCGACCCAGCCGTTATTGCGCCATTCCAGGTTGGGCGTCAACTGCGTGCCGTGACGGTCGCACTGATAGAAACGCAGCAGCCATGGAAAGGCATCCAGTTGTGGCAGGGCACTCAGGGGCGCGCAAGCCTGTGCCCAGGTCTGCAGGATCGCCATCAGTTCGCCCAGTTGCTGGCGCATGATCATCAGCCGTCCGCGCTCGGCCAGCTTTTGCTGCACATAGCGCTGACGCAGCTGGGCAAAACGCTCGACGAAGGCGTCAGCGGCAAAGAAATCCGCGTGTGCCCCGGCAAACAGAAAACCCTGGACATAACGTGAACCGCACTCCAGGGCAAAATTCAGTTGCGCATCGGTTTCCACGCCTTCGGCAATGATCCAGCATCCGGTCTTTTCCGCCATCTGTGCCAGGGCCTTGACCACGTCACTGCTGGGCCCGCCCAGCGCCGCTGCCTGGAACAGGCGCATGTCGAGTTTGAGGATGTCCGGTTGCAGCGCCAGCACCCTATCGAGCTGGGAATAGCCGGCGCCGAAATCATCGATGGCAATCCGTGCGCCGGCTTGCCGGTAACGCGTCACCACTTGTGCCAGGCGCTGGATGTCGCCACCCAGTTCAGTAATCTCGAAAACGATGCGCTGCGGGTCTACACCGTGCTTTTGCAGCTGTCCGAGGCTCGGTAACGGTTGATCCGGGCGCAAGCGGCTGATCCAGCGTGGGGAAATGTTCAGGCTGAGAAACCAGTCATCCGGCGCTTCATGCAAGCGACCCAGCGCGTTATCACGCAGCTGACGGTCCAGGCGGCGCAGGGCAATGGCGTTGGTGCGGGGATCGGCGAACAGCGGCCCCACCGAAGCGAGTTGGCCGTCGGCCCGACGCAGTCGACCCAGGGCTTCGACGCCGGCGATACGGCCGGTGGCGGTATCGATGAACGGCTGAAAGCAGGCGAGCGGTTGCCCGTCGATCACAAGGCCTCCTTGGATGGATCTTGTTTTTGGATAAAGCCTGGTCACCGGGTAGGCACGCAGGATTGAACCGCTCGATGGAGAGGTTCAATCCCTTGTGTACTGCAAGAATGTAGCCAGATACTGACAGGGTCAGGGTTTACGCGAAGAGCCTTGCAACACCAGCTTGACCAGAGGCCCCAGGGTGGTGCCCAGGCGGATCAGTCGGGTCAGGCTGCCCAGGCCTGCGCCGCTCCTGGTGCCCTTGCCGGTCAGGAAACCCAGCAGGGTGACGGCCGCCACGCCCCACAGCGGTGCATGCTTGATGCCGAACCCTTCGTGCAAGTTCTGGCTCATGCCACGCAGCCGATGCAGGGGTTGCAGCAGCTGCCGGGATTCGTGGCGGATTTCCTGGCGATGCATTTCCATGCGCAGGCGGATCAGTGCCTTGCGCATTTCCGTGCGTGAGCTGTTTCGTGGCAGTTCAGGCAGGTTCATGGCAGCAGGCGCTCCCGATCATTGGCCAGTTCTTCCAAAGTGCCATGGAAGGGCGAGGACTCATCGAAGATTGCCGCTCTCAGGCGTATCCCGCAGAACACGCACGCAAGGGTGTAGAACACGCAGAGCGAGATGATGGCGGGCAGGCGATAGGTGTCCCAGAACACGATCAATACCAGCGTCGACAATCCCACCAACAGCAATAACGCGAACACCAGCGCCAGGCCCGCAAACAGCAACAGGCTTACGGTGCGGGCTTTTTGCTCCTGCAATTCGATGCCGAACAGTTCGACGTGACTGTGCAGCAACCCGAGAACCGCGGCGCCCAGGCGTCGCGACGAGGTACCTGCGCCCGGCTCGGACGTGCCGATTTCATCGATCGCCATGATCAGCGCCGGGTTGCCAGCAAGCCAATGAGGAAACCCACACCAGCAGCAATACCCACCGATTGCCATGGGTTGGCCTGGACATAGTCCTCGGTGGCGGTCACGGCAGCCTTGCCGCGTTCACGCAGGGAGTCTTCAGTCAATTTCAGGGTTTCCCGTGCACGCAGCAGACTGTCGTGGATCTGGTCGCGCAATTCATCGGCCTGGTCACCGGCCAGGGACGCGGTGTGTTCCAGCAACCGTTCGGTATCGATGACCAGTGTCTGAAAATCGCTCATCAGGATTTCTTGAGCAGTCTTTGCCTTGATGCTGGCCATTGGTGATCTCCATAAGTGGCGTCTGAATCGTTCGAGTATGAGCCTTGTGCGAAGGTTCAGTACAAATGACTGGTACAACTTTTGCTATGTCGTGGTGCGTCTGCCCGCGCCGTTGCGCTGTTGCTGGGCAAGATTCCAGTAAAACCTTAACTCAAACAATCAAAACCCGCGCAAATGTCCCGGTCGTGATTGGCCTTGATGAACCCTGTGCGTCAAAACGGTTCATCGGGAGAGACCTGCTCGCATCGACAAGTCTCAACTTGGTGCATGGATTGCCCGCGCGAACTGCTTTGGTGCTTTTTTCAGCCTTAAGGTCTGCCAAATCCATGGAAAATCTGCAAAGCGCTGTGGACACCCTGGTCCATAGCTCCAACACGTTGTTTATCCTGATCGGTGCGGTCATGGTGCTGGCCATGCACGCCGGCTTCGCCTTCCTGGAAGTCGGGACGGTCCGGCAAAAAAACCAGGTAAACGCCTTGTCGAAAATCCTCAGCGACTTCGCCGTTTCGACCCTGGCTTACTTCTTTATAGGCTATTGGATTTCCTACGGGGTCACCTTTATGCAACCGGCGGCCGTGATCAACGCCGATCACGGCTATGGCCTGGTGAAATTCTTCTTCCTGCTGACCTTTGCCGCGGCGATCCCGGCGATCATTTCCGGTGGCATCGCCGAGCGCGCCCGGTTCGTTCCGCAATTGTGCGCGACAGCGTTGATCGTGGCGTTCATCTATCCCTTCTTCGAGGGCATGATCTGGAACGGCAACCTGGGGCTGCAGGCCTGGCTGCTGGAGCGCTTTGGCGCCAGCTTCCATGACTTCGCCGGTTCAGTTGTCGTTCACGCCATGGGCGGATGGCTGGCGCTGGCGGCGGTGCTGTTGCTTGGGCCACGCAATGGGCGATATCGCGAAGGGCGGCTGGTGGCATTCGCGCCTTCGAGCATTCCGTTCCTGGCGTTGGGCTCGTGGATTCTCATCGTCGGCTGGTTCGGCTTCAACGTGATGAGTGCGCAAACCCTGCAAGGGGTCAGTGGGCTGGTAGCGGTGAACTCGCTGATGGCCATGGTTGGCGGCACGATGGCGGCGCTGATCGTCGGGCGCAAAGACCCGGGCTTTCTACACAACGGGCCGCTGGCCGGCCTGGTGGCGATCTGTGCCGGCTCCGACCTGATGCACCCGGTGGGTGCGCTGGTCACCGGTGCCATCGCCGGGGCGCTGTTTGTCTGGTGCTTTACGGCCGCGCAAGGCAAATGGCACATCGATGACGTGCTGGGCGTCTGGCCGCTGCACGGTTTGTGTGGCGCCTGGGGCGGGATAGCGTGCGGCGTCTTCGGCCAGTCGGCACTGGGCGGCTTGGGCGGCGTGAGCATCGTCAGCCAGTTGATCGGCACGGCACTGGGAGTGATGGTGGCGCTGGCCGGTGGCTTTACGGTGTATGGCGTGATCAAGGCGTGCCATGGTTTGCGCCTGAGCCAGGAAGAAGAGTATTACGGCGCGGACTTGTCGGTGCACAAGATCGGCGCCGTCAGCCAGGATTAGCCTTGGTTCATTGGCTCGACGGCATTTCGGGGCAGGCCTAGAATAGGCACTCAAATTTTTGGTAGAGCGCTCATGCTTCCTGAATGTCAGCTGTTCGGCACTCTCGGGTGTCATCTCTGTGAAGTGGCCGAAGCCATGTTGATGGAGTTTGTCGAGCGTGGCTTGCTGGTGGAGCTGGTGGACATCGCTGACGACGAAACATGGTATGAAGCCTACAGCCTGCGGATTCCGGTGTTGCGTCGGGTCGATACCGGCGCGGAACTGGGTTGGCCCTTCAGTGCCGACGACGTGGTTGCCTTCCTGCGCTGACGATTGTGCGGGCGGACAGGGTCCGCCCGTCGAACTTCAGGCGCGATCCCCTTGGCTTAATCGACGCAATTCGGATACTGTATGCGCATACAGTTATTCGGGTTGCTGTCTTGCTGCCATTGTTTTTGGCTTTGAGCGGGGCAGTTCCGGGCGTGAGAGGGACGAGTCGTGGTCAATGTCGAACAGTTGAAGAGCAGCGTTAATCGCATGTCGGCGCAGGTGGTACGCGAAGCCGTCGCCGAGTTGCGCCTGGACGGCCTGGTAACGGAGGGTAAAACACCCTTCAACAAGCTGCATTTCAATACCTGTTTTGCCGAAATCGAAGCCTTGTTCCAGCGCGCGGGCTATCACCGCCAACTGGATGTCGTGGGTTACCAGGGTTTGTTGTACGCGCTCTATGACCCCGTTCGCTGGGAGGCAGTCGACGTGCTGCGCTGGCTCAAGGAATACACCGAGGCAGCCGGGCGCGCGCCAATACCGGCGTGAGGATTCTGCGCTAGGTTCGTTCGCGCCGCTGTTGGATAATGCCGCTCTGCATTCAAGGTAAGAGCTTTTGTATGTCCACTTCATCATTTTCTGCTGCACGCAGCCAGGCCAGCACACTGTACTTGCCGCCTGGCCCGTGGCAGACCGTTTTCGATTGCCTGTGCGAGCACTTCAGCGCCATCAGTCGTGAACAATGGCTGGACAGAATCGCTCGCGGTCGCGTCCTCGATGGACAAGGCGCGCCAATTGCCCTTGACCTGCCTTACAGGGAAGGCCTGCGGATTCACTATTTTCGCGAAGTGCCGGATGAAAAACCGATCCCGGGGGTCGAGTCGATCCTGTACGCGGATGAGCATCTGGTGGTGGCGGACAAACCCCATTTTCTACCCGTGACCCCGGCGGGCGAATACGTCGAACAGACCTTGTTGCGCCGACTTATCCGTCGCCTGGATAACCCTCACCTGGTGCCGTTGCATCGGATTGACCGGCACACGGCGGGGTTGGTGCTGTTTTCCGCCAACCCGCAGAGTCGTTCGGCCTATCAGTCGCTGTTTCCTTCGCGGCAGATCGAAAAGCGCTACGAAGCCATTGCCCCGGCATTGCCCGAGCTGAATTTTCCATTGGTCCATAAAAGCCGATTGATCGAAGGCGAGCCGTTCTTCTGCATGCAGGAAGGTCCGGGCGCGAGCAACACCGAGACGGCTGTCGAAGTCCGGGAAAAGAACGGTGAGCTCTGGCGTTATGGGCTTTATCCGGTGACGGGCAAGAAACATCAGTTGCGGGTGCACATGACCGCGTTGGGCGCCAGCATCTGCAACGACCCGTTTTATCCCGAGGTGCTCAAGGACGTGGTGGATGACTATGCCAACCCGCTGAAATTGCTGGCCCAGGGGCTGAAATTCGTGGACCCGGTGTCCGGCGAGAGCCGGGAGTTCGAGAGCGCAATCACGTTGCAGTGGTGAGCGGGGCCTGCAGAAAAAACGAATTTATGCCCGGGTTTGCAGTCTTTTGATCAGGCGCCACGCACGTGGCGTTCGATACCTCCCATGCAAGGAGATATTCATGAAACGTACCGTTTTCGCTGGAATGTTGATTTGCAGCGCCCTGTTGGCCTCTTCCGTATTCGCCGCAGACAACGACCTGTGCACCATCAAGCTCCAGGAACTCAAGGACAAGGTCACCAGCCTGCCCGCCACGTCCGAAAACACCACCATGGAAATCAAGCGGATGCAGGCCAGCGCTGAAGCGGCGCGGGCCGCCAACGACGACAAGAAATGCATCACCGAAGCCACGCAGGCACTGGCCCGCGCGGATAAACTGAACAATGAGCCGAACCCCTAGCGCGGGTTTTCCAGAGGCAAAAAAATGCCCCGACGAGTCGGGGCATTTTCGTGTATCCGGTGTCGCCGCGAAGATTACAACTCTTTGACGGTACGAACCTGATCCTTGTTGATGCGGGTCTGCTTGCCATCTAGTTGCTCGAATTCGTAGAAGCCCGATTCGTCGTCGTAGTTTGGCGTGTCGACGGCCTGGATTTCGCGACCGTCATTCAAGGTGATCACGGTAGGCGATGCGCAACCGGCGAGGGTAGCGAGGCCCAGTGCGAGCATGAAAGTGGCCAGGGTCCGTTGAGTCATGGAAGTGTCTCCGTAAATAAATTCTTTTGGTTGCTGGGCTTGAGACGTAAACAGCGCGCGCAAGTTCCTTGGTATTCAGTCTGACACAGTGTCTGGCGTGCTTAACAGTTCGGGCGTATTGAGGTTTGCCAGGCGCGGATCATTGTCGGGGCACTGCAACGCAGTAGCACCCAGCTGGCGCATCAGTCGACCCGGGCTACGTTCACCCTCCTTCCAGGCCGTTTCGAATTCAGCGCGCAGTGCCACTGGAATAATGCACAGCAACGGCTCCCAGTGGCCGTCATGGCGCAGCATCAAGGGTTGGTCTGGATGCTGGCTGGCGGCTTCGCGCATGCTGCTTAGCAGTGCCTGGTCAATGCGCGGGACATCACAAGGCAAGACTAGCAGATGATTGTGACGGGCCGCTTTGAGACCTGCACGAATGCCCGCCAAGGGCCCCGGAAAGTCGCCTTCGTCGTCATGGACCAATTGATCGGCGTAGGGCGCGTATTTTTCCAGGTTCCTGTTGCACGAGACGATCAAGTCATCACTCAGCGCGCGTGTCTTGCGATGCAGATGCGCAATCAGCGGCTCGCCGTGCCATTCCAGCAATCCCTTGTCCTGGCCGCCCATGCGCTGGCCGCGGCCGCCTGCCAGGAGCAAAATGGAGCAGGGTGGCAACGCTGGGTTGGAAGTCATGGCAGGCCTCCATGGGGGCGGCGAAAAATGGGGTCGCTGTGATATAACACCGGGCTGTTTCTCCTACAACTGGACGAGCCTATGAAAGCCAAGGCTGATGTACCTTTCGCGCCGCTCAACATCGCGGTGCTGACGGTCAGCGATACCCGTACCCTGGAAACCGATACCTCAGGCCAGCTCTTCGTTGACCGCCTGACGGCTGCCGGACACAACCTGGCCTGCCGGGTCTTGCTCAAAGATGACCTCTACAAGATTCGCGCGCAAGTTGCCAACTGGATTGCCGACGAGGTCGTACAGGTGGTGCTGATCACCGGCGGCACCGGTTTCACCGGTCGCGACAGCACGCCGGAAGCGGTGAGCTGCCTGCTCGACAAACAAGTCGATGGTTTTGGTGAATTGTTCCGCCAGATATCGGTGGCGGACATCGGCACATCGACCGTCCAGTCCCGCGCCCTGGCCGGCCTCGCCAACGGCACGCTGGTGTGCTGCCTGCCGGGGTCGACCAATGCCGTTCGCACCGGCTGGGATGGCATTCTTGGCGAACAGCTGGATTCGCGTCACCGCCCGTGCAATTTCGTGACTCACCTGAAACAGGCGGCACCCTGTGAATCCCGCGGGTAAGCCGGGCAAGACCGGTGCCCTGATGCCGGTCGAGGTGGCCCTGGCGCGTTTGCTGGAAATGGCCGATGCGTCACGGATTGTCGAGCGCGAGCGTTTGCCGTTGGCGCAGGTCCAGGGTCGGGTGCTGGCCGACGATCTGCTGTCGACCCTCGATCTGCCGCCGTGGCCCAATAGCGCGATGGATGGTTATGCCTTGCGCGTGGCTGACTGGAACGCAGAACCGCTGGTGGTCAGTCAGCGAGTGTTTGCCGGTCAGGCACCTGAAGCGTTGACGCCGGGCACCTGTGCACGAATCTTCACCGGCGCACCTGTTCCGCCGGGTGCCGATTGCGTCGAGATGCAGGAGAACGCCGAAGTCCAGGGGGATGGACGTGTACGTTTCACAGAAACCCTGGTCATCGGGCAGAACATTCGCCCACAAGGACAGGAAACCACCGTTGGCGAACTGATCCTGCCTGCGGGCACACGGCTGGGGCCGATCGAGCAAGGCCTTGCAGCCTCGCTGGGGTGTGCAGAGCTGGAAGTGATCCGCAAGGTTCGCGTGGCGGTTCTGTCCACCGGGGATGAGCTGATCGAGCCGGGACAGCCGCTGGGGCCAGGGCAGATCTACAACAGCAACCGTGTGTTGCTCTGCAGCTGGTTGCAGCGCCTGGGTTGCGAGGTGATCGACGCCGGGATTCTGCCGGATAACCTGGATACCACGCGTGCGCGCCTGGGCGAATTAGGGGATGTCGACCTGATTCTCTCGACCGGTGGCGTATCGGTGGGTGAGGCCGACTTCCTGGGCATGGCCCTGAGAGAAGAGGGAGAGCTGGCGCTGTGGAAACTCGCCATCAAACCCGGAAAACCCCTGACCTTCGGGCACTTTCGTGGCGTGCCGGTGATCGGCTTGCCGGGCAACCCAGCCTCGACCCTGGTGACCTTTGCCTTGCTGGCAAGGCCGTACCTGCTGCGGCGCGTGGGTGTCATGGACGTGGAGCCGCTGAAGGTGCAAGTGCCGGCAGGGTTCGACTGGCATAAAGCTGGCAATCGACGGGAGTACCTGCGCGGTCGCCTGGAAAATGGCCGGGCCATCATCTACCGCAATCAGAGTTCCGGTGTGCTGCGCAGCGCCGCCTGGGCCGATGGTCTGGTCGAGGTCATGGAAGAACGAACGCTGGTGGAAGGTGAAAGCGTCTACTTCATCCCGCTGAGCGAAGTGTTGGGCTGATCTGGCCGCCGCGCGGTTACGCAAGCCCGGTCGATCGAGCCGGGTTTGCCTTCATGGCGAGTCAATGGGCCAGCAGCAGTGAGATGACCTGATCAAAACGGCTATTGGCAATCCAGCCCAGCAACCCAAGGACAACGGCTGTTCCGCCTGCCGAATAAGCAAGCCGGTGCCGGATGGACTTGATGTCATCGCGAATTTTTTGCAGATCGCTTCGCAGGGTTTCGAGGTGTGTCTCATGCTCATTGACGCGAGGTTGCATATCCACTTCTCCGCTGGGTTTTACGTTGCTGACAAGTTCAGCTTGATGATTGGCCCGTATGGTTGCGAGCGGCACCAGCGGAATCACCGGTGACCTGATGTCATGAGGTTGCATTGCACATCCTTGTGTCTGTCCTGCTGATGACTGAAAACCGCTGACACAAAAGTGTACCAATCGCCATTCCTGGTCAATTGAGCCGATTCCTCATGTTTTGTAAGAAAATTCTCCTTATTGCGCTCAACTGTAAATAATTCAGTTTTTTGCGACTTTTCAGGAGGGTGGCAAGGTCACATGTCCCATATGCCTTCAATGATGGGAGTGACGACAATGAGCGAACGCAAGGCGCTGTTGATTTTGCATGGCAAGCAGGCGCTCAACGAAGAGGTTCGAGCCGCCGTCGAAGGCAAGCGTGAACAAGGCTGGGAGCTTGCCGTTCGGCTGACCTGGGAAGCCGGGGACGCGCAGCGGCTGGTGGGCGAAGCGCTGGAGGCGGGTTATCGGCGGATCATTGCCGGTGGCGGCGACGGCACCTTGCGCGATATTGCCGAAGCCATGGCCGGGCAGTCAGAACAGGCCAGCCTGGTGCTGATGCCGCTGGGCACCGCCAACGATTTTGCCCGGGCTGCCGGTGTGCCGCTCGAGCCGGATCAGGCACTGGCGCTTCTGGACGTTGCACCCAGCGCCATCGACCTGGGGGAAGTCGGTGGGCAGGTATTCCTGAATATGGCCACCGGTGGATTTGGCAGCCAGGTCACGGCCAATACCTCCGAAGAACTGAAGAAGGTCCTCGGTGGTGCGGCGTATCTGTTCACCGGCCTGACTCGGTTCAGCGAGTTGCACGCGGCGTACGGTGAGTTGCAGGGACCTGATTTCCACTGGAGTGGCGAGTTGCTGGCGTTAGGGATTGGCAATGGCCGGCAGGCGGGTGGTGGGCATGTGCTCTGCCCAGAGGCCCTGGCTGACGACGGGATGCTCGACATCAGCATTCTGCCGGCACCGCAGGAACTGGTTGGCACCTTGAAAAACCTGCTGGCCGATGGCTTCGGAATCGATAGCATGTTCGTCCGGGCTCGTCTGCCATGGGTGGAGATCAAGGCGTCGGAGGGCCTATACATAAACCTCGATGGAGAGCCGCTCGAAGGTGACAGCCTGCGGTTCACGGCTCGGCCGGCGGCGTTGTGGGTGCACTTGCCCGAGCAGTCACCATTGTTGAGCGGGGCTGGAGCTGTCAGTCGTCCAGACTGATGATCTGCTCGCGCACGGCAAACAATACCAGGCCGGCCACGTCAAAGATCTGCAAGCGCTTCATGACTTGCGAGCGATGGGTTTCAATGGTCTTGACGCTCAGGCCCAGGCCGTTGGCGATTTCCCGGGTGGATTTGCCACGCACGATCAACCGCAGGATTTCCAGCTGACGGGCCGTCAGGTTGTGCGAGTGTGCCGGGGTCGCCTCCTGTTTCTGGGTTCGGGTCAATGCCTGGGTGATCACGGTGTGGGCGATGGCGGGGCTCAGATAGCGCTCATTGTTACGCAAGGCTTGCAGCGCGTGTTCCAGTTCGGTGGCCGTGGTGTCCTTGAGCAGATAGCCATGGGCCCCCGATTCCAGGGCTTGCATGATGAGCGCCGGGTCGGTGTGCATCGACAGGATCAGCACCTTGCTCTGCGGGCGAACCCGCTTGAGCTGTTGCAAGGCTTCGAGGCCGCCGGTCTGCTTCATGGAAATATCCAGCAGCACGATATCCGGGGACAGTCGCTGGACCATTTCCAGCAGCTGCGAGCCATCGTTGGCCTCGCCGACGACCGCGTAGCCAGGAAGGTCCAGCACCAGGGCGCGCACGCCAGCCCTGATCAGCGAGTGGTCATCCACCAGAAGCAAGTTACAAGTCAATGCATAACCTTATTCGTACTGGCCCGTTCGAATTCACGGGGCGCCCATGGGAAGAGGGCTTCGATCCGGGTACCTTTGTCTGGCTCGCTGGTCACGGTCAGCGTGCCGCCCAGTTGTTTGATCCGTTCCGACATCCCTGCCATGCCGCGTTGCCCTTCACGCCCCGGGTCGGTGGCTGGCGCGAAACCCTGGCCATCATCACTGATCATCAATGCCAGGCCCTGGGGCAAACGCTGCAGGCAGACCAGCAGGTTTTGCGCATCGGCATGGCGCAGCATGTTGGTGACGGCCTCCTGGGTGATACGAAAGGCCGCCACTGCCATCTCTTCCGGGATACCGGTCAGTCGTTGATGGCACTCCAGGCTCCAGTGCACCGGTGTGTTGCCCAGCGTCTTGAGCAAATGCGCCCGCAGGCTGGCTTCCAGCCCCAGGCTGGCCAGTTGTCGGGGATTGAGGATGGCCGAGACATCGCGAACCTTGGCGAGGGTTTCTTCCAGCGTGTCGCACAGCACCGAGCATTGCCCCTGCAGGTCTTCGGGCATCCTGCGCTTGAGCCAGTCACTTTGAAGTTTTGCCGCGGTCAGCAACTGGCCGATGTCGTCGTGCAATTCCCGACTGAGGCGGTGACGTTCGTTTTCCTGGACTTGCAGCAACCGCTCGGCCAGCTCCTGGGGTTGGAACTTGATCGACTTGCGCGACAGTCGGTATTGCGCCCAGACGCAGGCCAGCGCGGCAAGATCAAGCACCAGCAGACCCAGTGGCAATCGCGTGGACAGGCTGTAGACCAGCAGGCTGCCGAGCGTCGAGCCGGCACACAGCAATAGCGTGAACCGGCGTGCGTTATCTCGCGAGGGTGGCCATTTGGCAAGTGACTTGAGGCTGGCGTACATAGCGGATGGAGCCAATGGATGTTCGCTGCGGGCCGATCGGTCATGTTCGCTGACAGATCGATGATTTTTTATGTCAGCTTTCGACTTCAACGGTTCTTGTATAAGAAAACCAGGGGCTTGTATAAGAATTAGGCCTGAAATTATTAACTGCAGTGTCTGCAACCACGTCGCCGTTAATTGACGTCAACTAATGGGCGGCATAATACCACTTCGGATACCGTTGGTCGCGTCTGTGATAGATGCCCGGGAAATCAGGAAATAACGGGCAGGAATGTTGATGACGTCGTGCAGGGCGAACACTTGTACAAGCAGTAGTTACTTGTATTGAGGTGTCGCTGGCAGATATGAGGTATTCAAACGCGACATGAATATGCGCAGCTGGACGTACTTGCGCAAAGTTAAGCCTGGTGCTGTGAATAAGGAATGAGGGTGAACGGCCTGGAATTAACCGCAGGACTGAATTGACTCTGGCCGACCTGAAACGCGAAGGCTTCGATCAGGGAGGTCTGTTCAGCTTCATCGAGGCTGAGTTGCCCGGTGTTCTGGTCGATCAGTTCAAGTTGCCAGGCGATCAGCGTCAGGCAATTCTTGAGCGCATCCAGGGCCTCGTCGTGCAGGTCCATGTGGTTGTGGGCGTGATTGAGCAGATCATGAATGTGCAAAGAAAACTCTGAGACGGCTGCGAGGGCGAGGGCATCCGCCTTGCAGGCCAGTTTGAGCAGGGTGCTGAGCATGCAGTCAATGGCGTCCGGGTCATTGCTGATCAATTGCAGATGACTCAGGCATTCCTCGGTCCTGGCCAGAAGTGTTTCAGCCTCGACCAGAAACTCCGGAATACGCTTTGCCCACTCTTTACGATTGTTCGGCATGCTTATCTCCACAACGTCATGGCAAATGAGGAGGGTGTCGAATGTGTCGACGAGGACGATGTAAACCCGAAGTCTTGAGTTCGCGCGCTGGAGGGCTCAAGTGCGGGCTTGATGCTTGAAAGGGCGGCTGGCCAAAGGTTTGCGATCGCAGACAAATGCCCGACTCCATTCATGCACTGAGAATGGCGTCACATTAATGGCTATTGGATATTGCGAATATCAGGTTGCACCTGATTGTGGCTAGGGGAATCCCTTACATCGCGGAACCAAACGCGCAAACAATGGTCGCGGCGAAAAGTATGCAGCAGATGAAATTACAAGGTCAGTAAAGCATGATGTTAATGTGACATCAATGCCCGAGCGTGGCATTTGCCAAGGGGTCAAGGTCCGGCGACAACAGCCGATAACCCTCTACCTAGTGAATTCATCCGAACAAGCCCAGGAGTCATTGATGGCCGGCATTCTCGATACGGTAGACCAACGTACGCAACTTGTGGGTGAGAATCGCCTGGAAATTCTCATGTTCCGGCTTGCCGGACGGCAATTGTTCGCGATCAACGTGTTTAAGGTGCAGGAAGTCCTGCAACTGCCGAAGCTGACCCTGATGCCCCAGCGGCACCCGTTCGTGTGCGGCGTGGTCAATCTGCGCGGCCAGACCCTGCCGGTCATCGACCTGTCACAGGCCATCGGCATGCGTCCGCTGGTGCCAGGCCCTGGCAGCACGATCATCGTCACGGAGTATAACCGTTCGGTCCAGGCCTTCCTGGTCGGTGGGGTGGACCGCATCGTCAACATGAACTGGGAAGCGATCCTGCCGCCGCCCAGCAGCGCCGGTCGGCAACATTACCTGACCGCTATCAGCAAGGTCGATGATCAGTTGGTGGAGATCATCGACGTCGAGAAAGTCCTCGCCGAAATCGTGCCTTACAGCGCCAAGGTCTCCCGGGAAAAACTCGAGGATCCGGTGCTGGAGCGCGCCCGTGGCCGCGAGGTGCTGCTGGTGGATGACTCGAATGTGGCACTGGCGCAATTGCGCGATACCCTGGGGCAACTGGGCGTGAAGATGCACATCGCCAGCGATGGCTTGAAGGCCCTGAACATGCTCAAAGCCTGGGCGGATACCGGCGTCAACATGACCGACAAGTTGCTGATGGTGTTCACCGATGCGGAAATGCCGGAAATGGACGGCTATCGCCTGACCACCGAAATCCGCAACGATCCGCGCCTGCGCGGCCTTTATGTGGTGCTGCACACGTCCCTGTCCGGCAGCTTCAACGACTCGATGGTGAAGAAGGTTGGGTGCGACAACTTCCTTTCCAAGTTCCAGCCGGACAAACTGGTTGATGTGGTGCGTGAGCGTTTGATGCGGGATGTGGTGCCGGCCTGACTCCACGGCCGTACCCGGCAGATGTACCCCGGTCAAACTGTAGGAGCTGGCTTGCCAGCGATGGCGGTACAACAGACGACCAATCTCTTGCGGCTGTCAGGCCGCCATCGCTGCGATGCGGGACCTTTGATTCGCCGATCAAGCTCGTATAGGGTGGCGTTTTTGTCCGTCAGGGAGCTGGCCATGTTGCGTCTGAGCGCGCTGTATCGTTATCCGTTGAAATCCGGCAAAGGCGAGATCCTGCAACAGGTCGGCCTCGACAAGCTGGGCCTGGGCGGTGATCGACGCTGGATGCTGGTGGATGAAGCCAGCGGGCGCTTCCTGACCCAGCGCGCGGTTGCGCAAATGAGCCAGCTGTCGGCGTTGTGGAATGCCGAAGGTGGCTTGACCCTCAGTGCGCCCGGCCATTCGCCGATCGATGTCGCCTTGCCCGCCAGTGACGCTCAACTGCGCGGCGTGACCATCTGGCGTGACAGCTTGCGCGTGCCCGATGCCGGCGACGCGGCGGGTGCCTGGGTCAGTCGGTTCATCGGCAAGCCGACGCGCCTGGTCCAGGTGCCACTGGATCGCGCCCGGACCACCGCCTCCGGCTATGGCAAGGACGACGACCAGGTCGCCTTCGCCGATGGCTTCCCGCTGTTGTTGATTGGCCAGGCGTCGCTGGACGACCTGTCGCAACGCGTCGGCCGCCCGCTGGAGATGCTGCGTTTCCGGCCCAACCTGGTGATCGAGGGCAGCGAGGCATATGCCGAGGATGGTTGGAAGCGCCTGCGCATCGGCAATGTCGAGTTCCGTGTGGTCAAGCCCTGTTCACGCTGCATCATGACAACCGTCGATCCGCATACCGGCGAGCGTAGCGCTGACCGCGAACCCTTTGCCACCTTGCAGAAATACCGTACCGAAGCCGATGGTGCGATGTTTGGACAGAATCTGGTCAACGACGCTAATGGCCAGCTCGAAGTCGGCATGCCGGTCACCGTCCTCGAATGAACGCCCTTCAATGAAAAATGCCCGTGTCGATGGACGCGGGCATTTTTTTGCAGCGATCCCGGGGTTTTAGCCGCGGTATTCGCACAGGTAGGCAGTGTCGACCGCCACTTTGAGCTGGAACTTGCTGTTGGCAGGCACGTTGAACTGGCTGCCAGCGGCGAAGGTTTCCCAATCGGTGCTATCCGGCAGCTTGACGGTCAGGGCGCCGGAGACCACGTGCATGATTTCACGCTGGCTGGTGCCGAATTCGTATTCGCCCGGGGCCATGACGCCGATGGTCGCTGGACCTTCGGCAGTGCCAAAGGCGATCGACTTGACGGTGCCGTCGAAGTACTCGTTGACTTTAAACATGGGCGATTCCTCGAAAAGGGCTTAAAAGGGCCGGCCAGTATGCACAAGGCCCAAGGCCGAGTCACCTCTCTAGAGCGGCAGGACAAGCGGCAACAGGCGTGCGGTATTGCGCGCGTCTTCCAGCGCCCGGTGTTGCTGGCCGGTGAACTGCAATCCCGCCAGTTGCAGGGCGCCATTGAGCCCCAGAGGGCGTTCCAGGCGCCGGGCCTTGGCAAAGCGCTGCTTGAGGTTCATGTGCGGCACGTTGCTCAAAGCGCTGTCGAAGGGCATACGTTGCCATTCCTGGAGCAACTGCTTGCGATCGTAGTCGCCCCAGCTGACCCAGCCTTCAAGCCGCGAGTGGTGTTGGCCCAACCAGCGCTCGAACGATGGCCAGACCTCACCCAAAGGCTGTGCGGCATCGATGTTGGCCTGGGTGATGTGCGTAAGCTCCCGGCAAAACGGCGTCAACAGGGGGCGGCGCAACGGGCGCACGAAACGCTGGAAGAAATCCAGCTCGCGGCCTTTGCGATCCACCAGGGTGGCACCGATTTCGATGATTTCCATTTCCGTTATGGGCCAACCACCCTCATCGGTGGTGGCTTCCAGATCAATGACCAACCAGTGAGGCATCGCAGGGTTCCCGGTATCCGCGTGCTGATAGGGCTTGAGCGTAGCCAAACCCGGCGGTCACGCCTAGCCGCTTATTCGACTTCCAGCAGAATTTGCCGGTTTTTCACCTGGTCGCCGACCTGCACCTGCAAACGCTTGAGCACGCCGTCGATGCCCGCCTTGAGCGGGTGCTCCATTTTCATGGCTTCCAGCACCACCAGCAATTGGCCTTTGCTGACCTGGCTGCCTTCACTGACCAGAACGTCGATGACCGCACCGTCCATGGGCGCCTTGAGGGTGCCGGAGCTGATGCTGACCTGGCTGCAGGCCGGCGCTTGGGTGCGATCCAGCAGCTGCAGGCTGCCGGGGCGGGTGAACAGCCAGAGTTGTCCGCCTTCCAGACGGTAGGCATGACGCTGGCGGATACCGTCGATTTCCAGGGTGGCCCAACGACCGTCGCACTGGATAACGTTCAGGTTGAGCACCTGTGCGGCGACTTGTATCCGGTAGGGTTGCCCAGGCATCGCGGTGAATTGCACGGGCCAGTCCTGATCCCCCAGGCCGATGCAGTAGTGCAGCGGCACACTGGCGTTGTTGCGCCAACCGGCGAGCGTGGCGGGATGAATCCGTGCGCAGGCGTGATAGAACAACGCCGCTGCAATCGCCAATTCTTCTGCACTGGGTTCAGGGGGCTGCAGGCAGGGATGGTCGGCGAAATGCGTCGCAATGAACCCGGTGCTGAATTCGCCACTGATGAACCGCGGATGTTCCAGCAGGTTGGCCAGCAAGCGCTGATTGCTCGGCAGGCCCAGCAGGACGCTGTCCTGCACCGCCCTCAGCAACTTGCGCCGGGCTTCTTCACGGGTCGCACCGTGGGCGATGATCTTGCCCAGCATCGAATCATAGAAGGGGCCGACGTGTTGCCCTTCCATCAATCCATGGTCGATGCGCACGCCGTTTTGCAGCGCCGGTTCCCAGCAGGCGATGCGCCCGGTTTGCGGGACAAAGCCCTGGGCCGGGTCTTCGGCGTACAAGCGCACTTCCATGGCGTGACCGCTGAGTTGCACCTGCTCCTGGCGCAACGGCAACGGCAGCCCTTGGGCGACGTGCAGTTGCCAGGCCACCAGATCCAGCCCGGTGATCAGTTCGGTGACCGGGTGTTCCACCTGCAACCGGGTATTCATTTCCAGGAAATAGAATTTCCCGCGCGCATCCAGCAGGAATTCCACGGTGCCGGCGCCGACGTAATTCACTGCGCGACCGGCCTTGAGCGCTGCTTCGCCCATGGCCTGGCGCAGTTCGGCGGTCATCACCGGGCAGGGTGCTTCCTCGATGACTTTCTGATGGCGGCGCTGGATGGAGCAGTCGCGCTCGCCGAGGTAGATCAGGTTGCCCTGTTGGTCGCCGAACAGTTGAACCTCGACGTGACGCGGGTCGATCAACGCCTGTTCGAGGATCAGTTCATCGCTGCCGAATCCATGCAGCGCTTCGGAGCGTGCAGTGCGGATCTGTGCCAGCAACTCGCCGGCGTTGTGCACCAGGCGCATGCCGCGCCCGCCACCGCCGGCGCTGGCCTTGATCATCACTGGGAAGCCGATGCGGTCGGCTTCGCGGATGAGGGTCGCATCATCCTGTTCGGCACCCTGGTAACCCTCGATGCAGGGCACACCCGCGTTGAGCATGGTGAGTTTCGACAGTCGTTTGCTGCCCATCAGTTCGATGGCTTCGGGGCTGGGGCCGATGAAGGTGATGCCGGCGTTTTGGCAGGCGCGGGAGAAACCGGCGTTTTCCGAGAGGAAGCCGTAGCCCGGGTGGATGGCGTCGGCCCCGGTACGTCGGGCCGCCTCGATGATTGCCTCGATGTTCAGGAAGGACTGCTGTACCGGGGCCGGGCCGATGTTTACCGCTTCGTCGGCCAAGTGCACGTGCAGGGCATCGGCGTCGGCATCGCTGAAGACGGCGACGGTGCGGTAGCCCAAGGCCTGGGCGGTGCGCTGGATGCGGCAGGCGATTTCACCGCGGTTGGCGATCAGGATTTTGTTGAATCCGGGCATGTTTCATTCCCTTTGGTGTGCGGTGAATGTCAGGGCCTCTTCGCTGGCAAGCCAGCTCCTACAGGGCCCACCCCGGTTTGCGCTTTTGCACAAAAGCCATGGTGCCCTCGATGCCTTCAGCCCCCGTCACCGCTTCGCTGAACCACTCAGCCGCCTGATCCAGCAGCTCATCCGAAGGCTGCCCCACACTCGCCAGCAACAGTTTCTTGGTTGCCGCATTCGACCCAGGCGCACAACACAGCACATGGGCCAGCACCTCATCGAGGCGCTCGGCCAACGCCTGCGCATCGTGCTCGACAAAATGCACCAATCCCATCCGCCGCGCCTGGGTGCCGTCGAAACGTGCCGCCGTCAGGGCCAGGCGGCGCGCGTGGGTCAGGCCGATGCGCTGGACCACGAACGGCGCGATCTGCGCCGGCAACAGGCCGAGGCTGGTTTCCGGCAGGCCGAACTGCGCCTGGTGATCGGCCAGGGCAATATCGCTGACACAGGCCAGACCGAAGCCGCCACCGAGCACCGCGCCTTGCAAGACGGTGATCACCACCTGCGGCGCGTGCTGCACTTCCTGCAGCAACGCACCGAACAGTCGATTCAGATCGCGGTGCGCGCTCGGGCCCTGGGCGCGCGCGTTGGCCATGTCCTTGAGGTCGCCGCCGGCGCAGAAATGCCCGCCGGCACCGCCGATCACCAGGGCCCGAACCCCCCGGTCAGCGTGCACCGCCGCCAGCACCGCACGCAGTTCGCTGACCATTTGCAAACTCATGGCGTTACGGCTGTCCGGACGATTGAGGGTGATGTGCAGCACAGCGTTGTGCAGGTCGAGCAGCAGGGTCTGGCAAGCCGGCAGGGGGCTCATGGTTTTTTCCCCGGCAGGATGCCCATGAGCTTGCAGATGATCCCCAGCATGATTTCGTCCGCGCCGCCGCCTATCGATACCAGGCGCACATCGCGGTAGGCGCGGGCCACCGGGTTGTCCCACATGAAGCCCATGCCGCCCCAGTACTGCAGGCAGCTGTCGCTGACCTCGCGGCCCAGGCGACCGGCCTTGAGCTTGGCCATGGACGCCAGGCGCGTAACGTCCTTGCCCTTGATGTACTGCTCGGTGGCTTGATAGACCAACGCCCGCAGACATTCGATCTCGGTTTGCAGTTCGGCCAGGCGAAAGTGAATGACCTGGTTGTCGATCAGCGCACTGCCGAAGGTCTTGCGCTCCTTGCAGTACTCGATGGTGCTGTCGACGCAATACTCCAGGCCCTTGATCATGTTGGCCGCACCGAACAGGCGTTCCTCCTGGAACTGCAGCATCTGCATCATGAACCCCGCGCCTTCATGACCGATGCGGTTGCGCTGTGGCACCCGCACGTTGTCGAAAAACACCTGGGCGGTTTCCGAGCTACGCATGCCCAGTTTATCCAGGTGCGAGCTGAGGCTGATGCCGGGGCTGTTCATCGGCACCATGATCAGCGATTTGTTGATGTGCGGCTTGTCGTCCGAAGTGTTGGCCAGCAGGCAGATGAAGTCGGCGCTCGGCGAGTTGGTGATCCACATCTTGCTGCCGTTGATCACGTAGTCGTCGCCGTCCTTGCGCGCGTTGGTTTTCAAGCCGGCCACGTCGGAGCCGGCGCCGACTTCGGAGACGCCGATACAGCCGACCTGCTCGCCGCTGATGGCCGGGCGCAGGAACTCATCGCGCAACTCATCGGAGCCGAAGCGGGCGAGGGCCGGGGTGCACATGTCGGTCTGCACGCCGATCGACATGGGAATCCCGCCGCAATGAATGGTGCCGAACTCTTCGGCGGCGACGATCGAGTAGCTGTAGTCCAGGCCCATGCCGCCGAATTTTTCCGGTTTGGAAATGCCCAGCAGGCCGAGGTCGCCGGCCTTGCGAAAGATCTCGTGGATCGGAAAGCGCCCGGCCTTTTCCCATGCCTCGACGTGCGGGTTGATCTCGTGATCGACGAATTGGCGAACGGTGCGACGCAGTGCTTCGTGTTCCTGGGTGAAGATCATTCTTATTGTTCTCCTGATTAGAACCGGGCTACACCAAAACTGTTGGCTTGCAGCGGCCGCACCTGGGCCTCGTGACAGATATCCAGCAAGTAACCGAGCAGGGTCCGGGTGTCCCGTGGATCGATCAGGCCGTCGTCCCACAGATTGGCGCTGCCATACAGCGCCGTGGACTGGCTGTCGAGTTTCTGTGCGGTGACCTGTTCGAGCATGTCGAGCATTTTCGCGTCGGGCACCAGGCCGGCCTTGGCTTGCTTGGCCTCGGTGACGATGCGCAGCACCTTGCCGGCCTGGGCGCCGCCCATCACGGCGGTGCGGCTGTTAGGCCAGGCGAAGATGAAACGCGGGTCCAGGCCACGGCCGCACATCGCGTAGTTGCCGGCGCCATAGGAGCCACCCACCACGACGGTCAGTTTAGGCACCCGGGCATTGGCCACCGCCTGGATCATCTTGGCGCCGTGCTTGATCACCCCTTGCTGCTCCGATTCGGTGCCGACCATGAACCCGGTGGTGTTGTGGAAAAACAGCAGCGGCGTCTGGCTCTGGTCGCACAGCTGAATGAATTGCGCCGCCTTGCTCGCGCCCTTGGGCGTGATCGGACCGTTGTTGCCGATGAACCCGCAGGCGTACCCCTGGATGTTCAGTTGGCCGCAAACAGTCTGCTGATCGAACTCGGCCTTGAATTCGAGGAAGTTCGAGCCGTCGGCGATACGGGCGACGATCTCGCGCACGTCGTAAGGTTTTTTCGGGTCATCCGGGATCAGGCCCAGCAATTCGTCGATGGGGTAGAGCGGCTCCTGCCATTGCCTGGCAGGCAATACCGGCAAGCGCGCATTCCAAGGCAGCAGGCTGACGATCTCGCGCACCAGGCGCACTGCGTCGGCATCGCTCTCGGCCAGGTATTCGGCGGTGCCGGCGATTTGCGCGTGCATCTCGGCGCCACCCAGCTCCTCGTCAGTGGCGACTTCTCCGGTGGCCGCTTTCAACAGTGGCGGGCCGGCCAGGAACAGCTTGGCTTTGCCGCGTACCACCACCACATAGTCCGACAGCCCCGGTTGATAGGCGCCGCCTGCCGTCGCCGAGCCGTGGACCACGGTAATCTGTGGCAGGCCCATGGCCGACATGCGCGCCTGGTTGGCAAAGCTGCGCGCGCCTTCGACGAAAATCTCCGCTGCGTAATTGAGGTTGGCGCCGCCGCTCTCGGCCAGGGTAATCACCGGTAGTTTGTTTTCCAGGGCGATCTGTTGCAGGCGCAGGGACTTTTTCAGTCCCGAGGGGGAAATGGTGCCGCCCTTGATCGCACTATTGTTCGCCACCACCAGCACCCTTACCCCCGACACGTAACCGATCCCGGCGATCAAGCCGCCACCGGCCGAGCTGCCGTCCTTGTCGTCGTGCAACTTGTAGCCGGCCAGGCTGGCCAGTTCGAGAAACGGTGCGCCGGGGTCGAGCAACAGGTTGAGGCGTTCCCGGGGCAGCAATTGAGCGCGTTTTTCGAACTTGGGTTTGGCCTCGGCCGCCTTGTCCAGCAGGGTCTGTTCAAGGCGGCGCAGATGCTCGACGGCGTCCAGCATTGCCGCGCGGTGGCGGGAAAATTGTTCGCCGTGGGGATCGAGTTGCGACTGAATCACCGGCATGGGTTATTCCTTGTCCTTGAGGACATCAGGTATGTACGCGCGGTGAAAGCCGTTGTACGACTCGCTGTGGGTCGCCTTGTGGATCGGCCAGGCCCGCCCGCCGAGGCTGGCCGCGCCGTCGATGCGCAGGGTGCTGCCGCTGATGAACGCCGCGGCCGGGCTGAGCAGGAAAACGATCGCCGCGCTGACTTCCGATTCCGTACCAATGCGCTTGAGTGGCACGTGTTCGCGCAAGGTCGGAATCACTGCCTTGAACGCCCCTTCGTAGGTGTCCATGCCGCTGGACGCGATCCAGCCCGGCGCGACGGCGTTGACCCGGACCCCGGCATGACCCCATTCGAAGGCCGCGGTCTTGGTCAGGTTGTCCATGCCCGAGCGCGCCGCGCCCGAGTGGCCCATGCCGGGCATGCCGCCCCACATGTCGGCGAGCATGTTGACGATGGCGCCGCCGTGTTTGCTCATGGACTGGTTGAACACTTCCCGGGCCATCAGGAATCCGCCGAGCAGATTGGTGCGCATCACCGTTTCGAAACCCTTCTGGTTGATCGAGGCCAGCGGCGACGGGTACTGGCCGCCAGCGTTGTTGACCAGGCCGTGAATCGGGCCGTGCTTGCGGATCAGTTCACTGACCAGGTGCGTGACCGCTTCTTCCTCACGGATATCGCAGGTGCTCCAGTCAGCCCTGCCGCCATCTTCGGCAATTTCGGCGGCGACGGTTTTCAGCTTGTCGGCCTTGCGCCCGACCAGCAGCACATGGGCGCCGAGGGCTGCCAGCTCATGAGCGGTACAACGGCCGATGCCACTGCCGCCACCGGTGACGATGATGGTCTGGCCGGCAAACACATCGGCTTTGAAAATCGAATCGTAGGCCATGGCGGCAATCCTCTAGTTGACCTGGTCGGCGATGCGCTGAGGCACCGGAATCTGGATTTCCAGCAACTGCTGGGCGAACGCCTTGCCCTGCGGATCGATCCGCAGGCTGGCCACGCCACCGCCACCCAAGGCGTTTTCCAGGAGGAAATTCAGGCTGTGGGTGGCGGGCAAATACCAACGCTCGACACGCCCGTGGATCGGGTCGAGGACGTGGCTCATCCAGTCGACGATCACCTCCGGGGTCAGGGCCTCGGCGATCCACGGCAGGTACTGCGGGTCGCGGGCCATGACGCCGATGTTGCTGTGGTTGCCCTTGTCACCCGAGCGAGCGACCGCGAGCTTGACCAGGGCGACGCTGGCGTCGGCCGGGCCCGAAGGCCTGGGTGGCTCGAACGGCACCGGCAAGTCGGCGCTGTCGAGCACATCGAGGGCGGGCAGGGCGCAAGGGTGGCGCTGGCCCATGAGATCAATTTCCAGCGTGCAGGCTTTTTTGTCGATCAGGAACGAAAACAAGCGGATCAGCGGATACACCGTCGGCCGTCCGCCGACGATGCCGGTCAGCCCCGGCGCCATGCCTGTGGCGGCCTGGGCGATTTCCCGGGAGAACAGGATCAAGGCCTGTTTGTGCGGATGGCGCACGGCGAGCTTGATCACCACTTCGCGGCTGTCCTGGCGCTGGCCGTGGGGGCCGTAGGTGGCTTCACTGCCGAGCAGCTCGATATTCACCTCGCTGTAGGGCGCCCAGCCGCGCTGGCTGAACATCTGCGAGGTCTTGTTGATGATCGCTTCACTGACACGCCGGGCCTTGTCCATTGCATCAATCCCGGCGATCAGGCAACTGGCGGTGCAGCGGAAGCCGTCCGGGTAGGTGGCACTGACCTTGTACTGGGCGGTGGGCGGCAAGCCCTTTGCGCCATGCACCCGGACCGCGTTGCGGCCTTGCTGCACGAGTCTGGCCTGGGTGAAATCGCAGACCACGTCGGGCAACAGGTAGGCCCGCGGGTCGCCAATCTCATAAAGCATCTGTTCGCCCACGGTCAGAGGCGAGACCAGTCCGCCGCTGCCTTCGGGCTTGCTGACGATGAACTGGCTGTCGGCGCTGACTTCAACGATGGGAAAGCCAATGTGCTCATAGTCGGGTACATCGCGCCAATCGGTGAAATTGCCGCCGGTGCATTGCGCGCCGCATTCGATGATGTGCCCGGCCAGCGCCGCCTGGGCCAGCTTGTCGTAGTCGTGCCACGACCATCCGAACTCATGCACCAGCGCGGCACTGACCACGGCGCTGTCAACCACGCGCCCGGTGATCACGATGTCCGCGCCCAGGCGAAGGGCTTCGACGATGCCGGGCGCGCCAAGGTAGGCGTTGGTCGAGACGCACATCGGCGGCAGGGGGACGCCACTGAACATTTCATGAATGCCAAGGTTGCTCAGCTGCTTGAACTGCGGTTGCAGGTCATCGCCCAGCAGGACGGCGATCTTCAGGGCGACGCCGGCCTTGTCGCAGGCCGCTTGCAGGGCCGCGGCACAGGCTTGTGGATTGACCCCGCCGGCATTGCTGATGACGCGGATCTTTTGTTCGGTGAGTTGGGGCAGCAGTGGAGCAAGGACTTCGACGAAGTCAGTGGCGTACCCGGCCTCAGGGGCTTTCATCCGTGCGCCCGCCATGATCGACAGGGTGATTTCGGCCAGGTAGTCGAAGACCAGATAGTCCAGGTGCCCACCTTCCACCAGTTGCGCGGCGGCGGTCGAGGTGTCGCCCCAGAAGGCGCTGGCACAACCAATGCGAATCGTTCTTGGCGCAGTCAACTCCATAACCACCTCCGGCAACAGTGCTTCGAGACTACCAAGCAAGCGCTTGGTTTGTAAACGGCTGAACTATCTTCTGCCCGAGCGCTTGCTTGGTCGTCGCCAGTTGCTTAAATTGCCAGCGCAACCCCAATGTTTTCGCGGGGAGCGTGGCATTGGACTGATCGACTGTAGGAGAGAACGGGTGGATGAGCAAAAAGCCTTGAGCGTCATGCGCGAGTTGGTCGACAGCGGGCAATTGACCGACCCCGACAGCGCCCGTGGCAAGCTGCTGCAAGTGGCGGCCCACCTGTTTCGCCACAAAGGCTATGAACGCACGACCGTGCGGGATCTGGCCGGTGCCGTGGGCATCCAGTCGGGGAGCATTTTTCATCACTTCAAGAGCAAGGACGAGATCCTGCGGGCGGTGATGGAGGAGACCATTCGCTACAACACCGCGTTGATGCGGGCCGCCATTGCCGAGGCGGGCGACGTGCGCGAGCGGGTGCTGGCGCTGATCCGCTGCGAATTGCAGTCGATCATGGGCGGCAGTGGCGAGGCCATGGCCGTGCTGGTCTACGAATGGCGATCGCTGTCCGAGGAGGGGCAGGGCAAAGTCCTGGCGTTGCGCGACATCTATGAGGACATCTGGCTGCAGGTGCTGGGTGAAGCCAAGAGCGCCGGTTTTATCCGCGGCGATGTGTTCATCACCCGGCGCTTCCTGACCGGGGCGTTGTCCTGGACCACCACCTGGTTTCGCGCCGGTGGCAGCATGAGCCTCGATCAACTGGCCGAGGAGGCCCTGATTCTGGTACTCGAGGGCAAGTAGGGCGGGTGTGCGGGTCGGCAGGAAACTGGCTAACTGGGCGAAACCGCCTAGCTTGAATGCATTGATGCAGTATTTCGGGGAGTGGGTTGTTTTGATGTCTTCGCCAATTCGGACGGCTTCGCGACTTTTATTGGCGGTGGTCGCGGCGTTATCAGTTCTGCCGACCCAGGCCGCACAACTGGTGCGCATCGGTGCCGCACACTTTCCACCCTACACGGTGCGCCCGGAATCCGGGGCCGACACCGGGCTGTTGCCGCAATTGGTCGAGGCCCTCAACACCCTGCAAAGCGACTACCGGTTCGTGTTGGTACCCACCTCCATTCCCCGCCGTTTCGGCGACTTCAAGCAAGGCCGGGTGGACATGGCGATCTTCGAAAACCCCGACTGGGGCTGGAAGGACATTCCCCATACCAGCGTTGACATGGGCCTGGAAGATGCCGAAATTTTTGTCGCGCAACGCCTGCCGGAGCGTCAGCAAAGTTACTTCAGCAACCTCAGCGGCAAGCGCCTGGCGTTGTTCAGCGGGTACCACTACGAGTTCGCCAACTTCAATGCCGATCCCAAGTATCTCGCCACTCACTACAACGCCACATCGACCTACTCCCATGACAGCAATCTGCTGATGGTGCTGCGTGGGCGCGCCGATGTCGCCTTGGTGACACGGTCTTACCTGAGCGACTACTTTCTGCGCAACCAGCAAGTCGCCAGGGAGTTGCTGGTGTCCGAGCGCGTCGACCAGATCTATCACCACTACGCCATTCTTCGCCCGGCCGCGCCGATCAGCGGCGAGGCCTTCGGCAAGTTGCTGCAAGGGTTGCGGGACAACGGCCAGATGCTGAAGATTTTCGACCCCTATAAAATTGCAGTCTTGCCGGCGCCAGCTAACTGAGCGGGCACCGCAGGTCGCGTATCGGAGGCTGTCGCTTAAATTTCCCGGCTCGGCTCACGTCAACCGATCACCTGTCGACGAATCGTGAGCCCGACCCATGTCCAATCCGAATGTCCTGCCTTTACCAAACGGCAGCCGTCTCGTAGCCGATGAAACCGAAACCGGACTGAGCCTGAGTCTTGAAGGCCAGCCGCTGATCCAGCTGAACCTGACTTGCGAGCCCGAGGTGCTGTTGCAATTGCGCGAGGGCACTCGACTGCTCGACAACCGAGCCGTCTGGGCCGCTTGCTACTGGATGTTCGCCCGTGACCCAGCCTGCAAGCATCTGGTCTGGCAACTGGATGAAGCGCCACCTGAAGCCTTGCTCAGCGGATTGTTGGTCGCTACCGAAACGGCCGGCCAGTACCATAGCGAACGCGCGCTGTTCTGGCAGTTGCCGCAGCCGTGGCTGGGGGACGCACTGACGGGCTGTTACCCGCAGCAGATGGTCATCAGCACCGGCAAGCGTCACCCGTTGCGCCCGCCGAAGCCAGGGGGCGAGGTGTATCGGCGTTTCGATGCCCGGCTGGGAGCCTGGATTTCCCTGCGCACCGTGGACATCGACAAGGATCTTGCGCGTTTCAATCGCTGGCAGAACAGCCCGCGAGTCGCAAGTTTCTGGCAGGAGCAGGGCAGTCTCGAGCAGCATCGAGAGTACCTGGGCAAACTCCAGGCCGATCCCCATACCCTGACCTTGATCGGGTGTTTCGACGATCAGCCGTTTGCCTACTTCGAAGCCTACTGGGCCAAGGAAGACCGCATCGCGCCGTTCTATGACGCGGGTGATCACGACCGTGGCATTCATATGCTGGTGGGGGAAGAACAGCATCGGGGGCCGCACAAGGTGGCGAGCTGGCTATCGGCGCTGGTGCACTACCTGTTTCTCGATGATCCACGAACCCAGCGGGTGGTCGCCGAGCCCCGTGCCGACAACGCGAAGATGATCGGCCACATGCAGGGACAGGGGTTTTATTGCCAGAAGGAATTCGACTTTCCACACAAGCGCGCAGCATTGATGGCGCTGGAGCGCGAGCGGTTCTTCGATCGTTGCTCGTTGACCTGAATCGGGGCAACCGCAGAAAAATCGTCCGAACGCCAAGCACGGATTCGGACGATTTCGCCGCTAGCGGTCCTGCGCTTCCTTGGCGTCCATTTCCGCATTGCGTTCGGCGACGCGTTTGCGCTGTTCATCGGTCAGCTCAACCTTGTTGGCGGTGTCGCGCAGCATCATCAGACCGCCAACGATAGAGCCAATGGCAACTATCAGAATCAACCAGGCATACCAGGGCATGGGACCTCCTTGAAAGCCGGTCGGCGGTCGAGGGTTTTCGCCTGCCGAACGTGCATACCACTTTGAGCGATTGGATTTCGCAGTGGTTCCATTCTATGCCTGTTCTGCTTCGATCACCCCTGCGATGTTGCCTGTTATGCCCCCTTCGCGAGCAAGCCCGCTCCCACAGGTTCTTGCAGTGTCTGGGGGAACGCATATCCCTGTGGGAGCGGGCTTGCTCGCGTAGAGGCCCACCAGGACAACGCTGTAACCAAGGCGTAAACCCACTCTTTACGCTTTCTTTATGCCCCGCGCGCGCCCTCGGTCTCGTTCCTTTACAGCCTCCCTGCCGACAATACCTCCACACGCGGCGCTACGCCGTAACACGGAGAACTTCCATGAGCGTTCTGGACGGAGTGTCACTGCTGCTGGCAGTGGGACTGTTCATTTATCTGTTGGTTGCGCTGTTGCGCGCGGACCGGAACTAGGAGCGGCTATGCACAGTTATGACTATTGGCTGATCCTGGCGTTTTTTGCGTTGGTATTGGTCCCGGCACCGTTCCTGGGGCGTTTCTACTACAGGGTCATGGAAGGCCAGCGCACCTGGCTGACGCCGATCCTGGGCCCTGTCGAACGCGGTTGTTATCGCCTGGCCGGCGTCGATCCGCAGGCCGAGCAGAGCTGGCAGAAGTACACCCTGGCCTTGCTCGCCTTCAACCTCGCCGGTTTCCTGTTGCTGTTCGCGATCCTGCTGTTCCAGGACCACCTGCCACTGAACCCGCAAAACCTCCCAGGCCAGGAGTGGACGCTGGCGTTCAACACCGCCGTCAGCTTCATGACCAACACCAACTGGCAGGCCTACAGCGGCGAAGCATCGCTGAGCTACCTGAGCCAGATGGTCGGCCTCACCGTGCAGAACTTCGTCAGCGCCGCCACCGGCCTGGCGGTGCTCGTTGCCCTGTGTCGTGGTATCGGTCGCAAATCCACGGCATCGCTGGGCAATTTCTGGGTCGACATGACGCGCGCCACCCTCTACGGCCTGCTGCCGTTGTGCCTGCTGCTGGCGCTGTACCTGGTCTGGCAGGGCGTGCCGCAAACCTTCGCACAGTACGTGAATGCGCTGACGATGCAGGGCGTCGACCAGGTGATCCCGCTGGGGCCGGCTGCCAGCCAGATTGCGATCAAGCAACTGGGTACCAACGGGGGTGGCTTCTTCGGCGTCAACTCGGCGCATCCGTTCGAGAATCCGACGGCCTGGAGCAACCTGTTCGAAGTGGCGTCGATCATCCTGATTCCCGTGGCGCTGGTGTTCACCTTCGGCCATTACGTCAAGGACCTGCGGCAGAGCCGCGCGATCATTGCCTGCATTCTCGCCCTGTTCCTCATCGGCGGCGCGACCTCGCTGTGGGCCGAGTACCAGCCCAACCCGAGCCTGGCCAACGTCGTCGTCGAACAGACCGCACCGCTGGAAGGCAAGGAGGCGCGTTTCGGTACCACGGCGACAGTGCTGTGGTCGGTGACCACCACGGCGGCCTCGAACGGTTCGGTCAATGGCATGCATGACAGCCTCAATCCGCTCAGCGGCATGGTCGCGCTGGTCAACATGATGGTCGGCGAAGTGATCTTCGGCGGCGTCGGTGCCGGACTCTACGGCATGTTGCTCAACGTACTGATCGCGGTGTTCCTCGCCGGCCTGATGATCGGCCGGACCCCGGAATACCTCGGCAAGAAACTGCAGGCCCGCGAGGTGCAGCTGTTGGTGGTGACCCTGCTGGTCATGCCGATCGGCGTGCTGGTCCTCGGTTCGATTGCCGCCAGCCTGCCAGGCCCCGTGGCCGCTGTGAGCAACCCCGGTGCCCATGGTTTCAGCCAATTGCTCTACGCCTACACCTCGGCGAGTGCCAACAACGGTTCGGCGTTCGGTGGCTTCGGCGCCAACACGGCGTTCCACAACCTGATGCTGGGGCTGGGCATGTTGATCGGTCGCTTCGGCTACATCCTGCCGGTGCTGGCTTTGGCCGGCAGCCTGGCGATGAAGAAGACCGCACCGATTGGCCAGAACAGCTTCCCTACCCACGGCCCGTTGTTCGTGACCCTGCTGACCGTGACCATTTTGCTGGTGGGTGGTTTGACCTTCCTGCCGACGCTGGCGTTGGGTCCGATTGCTGAACATCTGAGCATGGGCTTCTAAGGAATTCATCATGAATATGCCTGTAAGCAAAACCGCCGTCATCAAGGCGCCGGAACAACCAAAAACCGCGATCTCGGCCCTCTGGCGCCCGGCGCTGGTGCAAGCCTTCGTCAAGCTCGATCCACGGCAATTGCAGCGCGCGCCGGTAATGCTGGTGGTCGAACTGACGGCGATCCTGACCACCGTGTTGTGCTTCATTCCCGACACGGCGGTGCCGACCTTCGTCGCCGCGCAAATTGCCCTGTGGCTGTGGTTTACCGTGCTGTTCGCCAACTTCGCCGAGGCCCTGGCCGAAGGTCGCGGCAAGGCCCGCGCCGACAGCCTCAAGGCCGGTAGCGAAGGCTTGAGCGCCCGACGCAAGACCAGCAACGGCACCTTTGAGGTAGTGCCGGCCGCCAACCTGCGCAAGGGCGATGTGGTTCGCGTTGAAGCGGGGGAGATGATCCCCGGTGACGGCGAAGTGATCGAAGGCATCGCGGCGGTCAACGAAGCGGCGATCACCGGTGAATCGGCGCCGGTGATTCGTGAATCCGGTGGTGACCGCTCGGCCGTTACCGGCAACACACGATTGGTGTCTGACTGGCTGTTGGTGAAGATCACCGCCAATCCCGGCGAGTCGACCCTGGACCGCATGATCGCCCTGGTCGAAGGCGCCAAGCGCCAGAAAACCCCGAACGAAGTGGCACTCGACATCCTGCTGATCGGCTTGACGTTGATCTTCCTGCTGGTGGTCGTGACCCTGCAACCGTTCGCCCACTTCGCTAACGGCAGCCTGCCGCTGGTGTTCCTGGTGGCCTTGTTGGTCACGCTGATCCCGACCACCATCGGCGGCCTGCTGTCGGCCATCGGTATCGCCGGCATGGATCGCCTGGTGCGCCTGAACGTGATCGCCAAGTCCGGTCGCGCCGTGGAGGCGGCGGGGGACGTGCACGTCCTGCTGCTCGACAAGACCGGCACCATCACCTTCGGTAACCGTCGTTGCTCGGCGGTGTATGCCGCGCCGGGTGTGAGCAGCAAGGAACTGGCCGAGGGTGCGTTGTTCGCTTCCCTGGCCGACGACACCGCCGAAGGCAAGTCCATCGTCGAGTACTTGCGCGGCATTCATCCACAGCCCGAGCCGTCCGCCGAACTGCTGACAGCCGTGCCGTTCAGTGCCGAAACCCGCTTGTCCGGTGTCGACTATCAGGGCCGCGTGTATCGCAAGGGTGCGGTGGATTCGTTGCTGGCGTTCGTTGGCCTCAAACGCGCTGAGCTGGCTGCGGCGCTGTCCCGTGAAATCGACAAGATCGCCCAGAGCGGCGGCACGCCGTTGCTGGTCTGTGCCGACGGTAAATTGCTCGGCGCGATCCATCTCAAGGACGTGGTCAAGCCGGGCATCCGCGAGCGTTTCGCCGAGCTGCGCAAACTGGGGATCCGCACGGTCATGGTCACCGGGGACAACCCGCTGACCGCTGCGGCGATTGCCGCTGAAGCGGGCGTTGACGACGTGTTGGCCGAAGCCACGCCGGAGAAAAAGCTGGCGCGCATCCGCCACGAGCAAAACGACGGACGCCTGGTGGCCATGTGCGGCGACGGTGCCAACGACGCCCCGGCCCTGGCCCAGGCGGACGTGGGCATGGCGATGAACGACGGGACCCAGGCGGCGCGCGAGGCGGCGAACATGGTCGACCTCGACAGCGACCCAACCAAGCTGCTGGACGTGGTGCAGATCGGCAAGGAACTGCTGGTGACCCGCGGCGCGCTGACGACCTTTTCCATCGCCAACGACGTGGCCAAGTATTTCGCCATCCTGCCGGCCCTGTTTGCGGCGATCTACCCGCAACTGGGCGTGTTGAACGTCATGCAGCTGCACAGCCCGCAAAGCGCGATTCTCTCGGCGATCGTGTTCAACGCCCTGATCATCGTGGTGCTGATTCCGCTGGCATTGCGCGGTGTGCGAGTGCAGGCGGCGAGTGCGGCGGCGTTGCTGCGACGCAACCTGCTGATCTATGGGCTGGGCGGGATTGTCGTGCCGTTCGTGGGGATCAAGGCGATCGACATGCTGTTGACGGCGTTGCATCTGGTTTGAACAAACATCCCTCTGTAGGAGCTAGCTTGCTAGCGATGAGCGTTAACGATAACGCGTTCTGTCTGGATGAACGCAGTGCTCTCTGGTTCTTCGCGAGCAAGCTCGCTCCTACAGGTTTTTCTGTGAATTCGAGGATTTTGAAATGTCCACAATGATACGCCCGGCCCTGAGCCTGCTGGTCCTGATGACCCTGATCACCGGTGTCGCCTATCCCCTGGTAGTCACCGGTGTAGCCCAGGTCGCCTTCCCGGATCAAGCCAATGGCAGCCTGGTACGCGATGCTGACGGCAAGGTTCGCGGCTCATCACTGATTGCCCAGGATTTCGTCGGCGACGCCTGGTTCCACCCACGGCCATCGGCCGGTGCCTTTGCCACCGTGTCGAGCAGCGCCAGCAACCTGTCGCCGAGCAATCCGGCCCTGGCCACCCGGGTGATCGATGATGCCAACAAACTCCAGGTGCCAGGGCAGGGGCCGGTGCCATTGGCACTGGTCACCACCTCCGGCAGCGGCCTCGATCCGCACTTGCCACCGGCGGCGATTGCCTATCAACTGGCGCGTGTTGCAGCGGCGCGCAATCTGCCGGTTGCGACCCTGCAGAACCTGCTGGATGCGCATATCGAGCAGCCGTTGGTAGGCCCGCCCGTGGTGAATGTGCTTGAGTTGAACCTGGCGCTGGAAAAGCTGTAGATCAAAAGCTCGCACCCAAATCTTAAGTCGAACAAGGCAAAGACAAATGAGCGACTCCGGCCGCGCCGACGCGCTGTTAGCAGACCTGCCCCGCGATGGCCGTGGCCGGCTCAAGGTCTTTCTCGGCGCCGCGCCGGGTGTTGGCAAGACCTACGCCATGCTGCAAGCCGCCCACACCCAACTGCGCCAAGGCGTGAAAGTCGTCGTTGGCGTGGTCGAAACCCATGGCCGCGCCGAGACCGAAGCGTTGCTCAGCGGCTTGCCGCAACTGCCATTGGTGCGCTCGTCATACCGTGGCGTGGAGCTCGAGGAAATGGACCTCGACGGTCTGCTCGCAGCCAAACCGAGGCTGGTGCTGGTGGACGAACTGGCCCACACCAACGCCCCTGGCAGCCGTCACGAAAAACGCTGGCAGGACATTCAGGAACTGCTCGCCGCCGGCATCGACGTGTACACCACGGTCAATGTCCAGCACCTGGAAAGCCTCAATGATCAGGTGCGCGGCATCACCGGCGTGCAAGTGCGCGAAACCCTGCCGGACTGGGTGTTGCAGGAAGCCTACGAACTGCTGCTGATCGACTTGCCGCCACGGGAGTTGCTCGAGCGTCTGCGCGACGGCAAGGTCTACGTGCCGGAGCAGGCTCGGGCGGCGATCGATGCGTTTTTCTCCCAGACCAACCTCACCGCCTTGCGCGAACTGGCGATGCAAACGGCCGCCGCCCAGGTCGATAACGACCTGACCCAGGGTTATCGCCAGATGGGGCAAGCGGCGCCAACGGTGCGTGGTCGCTTGTTGGTCGGCGTCGATGGCGATGCCCAGGCCGAGCGCCTGGTGCGTCACGCCAGCCGGGTCGCCCAGCGTCGGCATCTGCCGTGGAGTCTGGTGCATGTGGATAACGGCAGCCTGCGTGACGAGCAGTCGCGGCTGCGCCTGCAAAGCGCCCAGCAACTGGCCGAACGCCTCGGCGGTGAAGTGGTGCTGCTGCGAGCCGGGGAGGTGGCGAAAACCCTGATCCAGCACGCCGCCGAACGCCGCGCCAGCCTGGTGCTGGTCGGCCAGTCGCGGCCGCGCCTGCGCCGTCGCCTGTTCGGTGGTGGCTTGGCGGCGCGCCTGCTGCGCAATGCCCGCGGCCTGGAAATCAACGTGCTCGACACCGAGCATGAACAGCATCAGCCACGCCAGCGTTCGATGCAGTCGCTGGTCTGGTTCGACTACGCCCTGGCCGTGGTGGCGACGCTGTTGGCCAGCGCCCTGGCCTGGGCGGTGGCGAGCGTGCTGCCGTTGCCGAACATCTCGCTGGTGTTCCTCGCCGCCGTGTTGCTGGTGGCGGTGCGCAGCAGTCTGGGCCCGGCACTGGCCTGTGCGGCGTTGTCGTTCCTGACCTACGATTTTTTGTTCATCCCGCCGAATTTTTCCTTCAGTATCCAGCGCGAAGAAGACGTCCTGACCTTGCTGTTCTTCCTGCTGATGGCGGCCCTCACCGGCAACCTCGCGGCACGCCAGCGCCGGCAATTGCAGGCCCTGCGTGACACCCAGGAAGAGACCAGCGAACTGCTCGACCTGTCGCGCAAACTCACCGCGGCCACCGACCGTCAGGCCGTGGTCAGCGCGGCGGCCCAGCACCTCAACGGCTGGAGCGATGTGCAAGTGTGCCTGCTCAACCGCGACGGCCAGAGCGGCTGGAAAGTCGAAACCGGTGGCCCGCTGGAATTCACCGAAGCCGAACGTGCCGCCGCCGACTGGGCCTGGCAACACGATCAACCGGCAGGCGCTGGCACCGGGACGTTGCCGTTCGGCCGTTGGTGGTGGTGGCCCTTGTCGGTGGAGGACGGTCCGCTGGCGCTGCTCGGTGTATGCGCGAAAGAGGGCCAGACCTTGAGCGGCCAGCGTCGGCGTCTGTTGACCGCATTAAGCCAGCCCCTGGCCCAGGCACTGGCTCGTGCACAATTAGCCGACGACCTGGAAGCCGCACGGTTGCACGGCGAAACCGAGCAGCTGCGCAGTGCCTTGCTGGCGTCGGTGTCCCACGATCTGCGCACGCCTCTGACCTCCATGCGCGGCAGCATCGATAGCCTGCTGGCCCTCGGCGAGGCCATTCCACTGGAGGATCGCCGTGAGCTGCTGGAAGGCACCCGCGATGAAGCCGAACGCCTGGATCGCTACATTCAGAACCTGCTGGACATGACCCGCCTCGGGCACGGCGCGTTGAAGCTGGCGCGGGACTGGGTGTCACCGGCGGACATCGTCGGCAGTGCGCTCAATCGCCTGCGCGCTGTGCTGGCGCCGTTGCAGGTCAGCACTGAAGTGCCGGGGGAGCTGCCGCTGCTGTTCGTGCATGCGGCGCTGATCGAACAGGCGCTGATCAACGTGCTGGAAAACGCCGCGCGGTTTTCGCCCGTCCATGGCCGCCTGCAATTGCGTGCCTGGGCGGACGACACCGAGCTGTGTTTCTCGGTGAGTGACGAAGGACCGGGGATTGCGCAGGACGAGCGGGAGAAGATTTTCGACATGTTCTACACCGCCGCCCGTGGCGACCGAGGCGGGCAGGGCACCGGGCTGGGCCTGGCGATCTGTCAGGGCATGGTCGGCGCCCATGGCGGGCGGATCAGCGTCGCCGATGGCATCGAGGGGCGCGGCACCTGCATCACCCTGTACTTGCCGTTGCAGGCGCAACCAGGCTACGAAAGTGAAGCCTGATCGCGCTTGCGTTACTCTCTTGTCACTTCTTTGTGTTGATGTGAATCCATGAGCCAGACCGCGACCATTTTGGTCATCGACGACGAACCGCAGATCCGCAAATTCCTGCGCATCAGCCTCGCTTCCCAAGGCTACAAAGTGCTGGAGGCCGCCACCGGTACCGAAGGTCTGGCGCAGGCGGCGTTGAATAAACCGGACTTGCTGGTGCTCGACCTCGGCCTGCCGGACATGGACGGCCAACAGGTGCTGCGCGAGTTTCGCGAGTGGTCGACGGTGCCGGTGCTGGTGCTCTCGGTGCGTGCCGGTGAAGGGCAGAAAGTCGAGGCACTGGACGGCGGTGCCAATGACTACGTGACCAAGCCATTCGGCATCCAGGAATTCCTGGCGCGGATTCGCGCGCTGTTGCGCCAGGCCCCGGTGGGCGAAGCCCAGCCAGCGGCCCTGACCTTCGGCCCGCTGAAGGTGGACCTGGCCTATCGCCGGGTCTTGCTCGATGGCAGCGAAGTCGCGCTGACCCGCAAGGAGTACGCGGTGCTGGCGCAACTGGCGCGACATCCCGGACGGGTCATCACCCAGCAGCAACTGCTCAAGGACATCTGGGGGCCGACCCATACCGAAGACACGCATTACCTGCGGATCGTGGTCGGGCATTTGCGCCAGAAACTGGCGGATGATCCGATGCAGCCCAGGTTCATCGTGACCGAGGCGGGGGTGGGGTATCGGTTGATGAGTGAGGGCAGTCTTTAGATATGTATTGTCTGGACCGGCCTCTTCGCTGGCAAGCCAGCTCCTACAGGTAGCGCTGAAACCTCTGTAGGAGCTGGCTTGCCAGCGAAGGGGCCCGCACATTCAATCGAGAACCTCAGGAATCGCGCTCATTCTCATACCGGTCCAGGGTATCGCGCGCAATCTCCCGCCCCAGCGCGATCAACTCCGGCGCCTTGTAGAACTCGAAAAACCGGCACACCCGCTTCGGCACGTTGATCAGGATATCCGGCGGATACCCGGCAATCTTGTATTGCGCCAACGAGGTCTGCATCACCTCGAAACTCTGGTTGATCAAATCCAGCAGGGACGCCGGCCCCACGTTGTCGATGATGAACGAGCCGGTGGCGGACTTCGGCGCGCCGTCCTGCTCTGGCGCGGCCGCCGGTTGTTGGGCTTGCGGCTTGGCCGACTCGACCCAGGGGTTGATCTCCGCCGCTTCGGCCAGCAGCGCTTCCTTTTCCAGCAGCAGCAATTGTTCGGCCTGCTTGCGCCGGAACGGCATCTTCGAACCGAGGGAGTTGATCAGGCTGTCGAAGCGGGTCTTGAACGCGGCCGGGCGCTGGATCACCGGCAGTTTGTAGTGACGCTGGTTGGTGGAGTTGAGGTTCACCGCGATGATCAGGTCGCAATGGCTCGACACCACCGGCACGATCGGCAAAGGGTTGAGGATGCCGCCGTCGACCAGCATGCGATTGCCCTGCATCACCGGCGTAAACAGACTGGGAATCGCCGCCGAGGCACGCATGGCCTGGTGCAGGCAGCCTTCCTGGAACCAGATTTCCTGCTGGTTGGTCAGGTCGGTGGCCACCGCCGTATAGGGGATGCGCAGGTCTTCGATATTGATTTCACCCACGATCTTGCGGATCTGCCCGAAGACTTTTTCCCCACGAATTGCCCCCAGACGAAAACTGACGTCCACCAGGCGCAGCACGTCGAGGTAATCCAGGCTCTCGATCCAGTCGCGATAATCGTCGAGTTTGCCGGCGGCGTAGATCCCGCCGACCACCGCGCCCATGGAACAACCGGCGATACAGGCGATATCGTAGCCACGCCGTTCGATTTCCTGGATAACGCCGATATGGGCATAGCCCCGGGCTCCACCCGAGCCCAACACCAGTGCGACACGCTTTTTCATTGATCGCCCTCGTTTGAATGGTTCAACAATGCACCCTTCGAGGGGCGCGCTTCAATCGTCAGGTCGTTGGGTCGCGCGAACGGGTCGTTTTTTCGACACTCCGGGTGGCTGATGGGTATTCTCGCACCGCAGGGTTTGCGTTGGCGATGAACGGCACTTTTTGCCCGTCAGACCGTCCTATCTGCATGACTGTCTACCTATATTTGAGGTGTAAGAAATGAAAGCCTGGATCTGCGTGCCACTGATTGCCCTGGCACTGGCCGGTTGTGCCGGCAAAACCGCTTATCGCGACAGCTGCGGCAGCCAGCTCGATGCCGCGTGGCATGAGCTGGACCTGGCCAAGGCCGAAGGTTTCGCCGGCACCGTCAGCTACTCCAAGGCGTTGTCGCTGCTGACCGCGGCCAAGACCCAGCAGCAATTCGAAGGCTTCGAGGGCTGCTCGAAAAAGGCCGAAAAGGCGCGTTTCTATATTCGTGAGTCGCGCGCGGGGCGATAGAAGCAGCTACAAGTAATAAGCTGCAAGCTTGATGCTTGCAGCTGTTTACGGAGTAAACCCCATGATCGATCGGCTGGTGGCTCGCGTCCTGGGCCTGGAAATTCGTCTGCTGGCCTGTCAGGCACGCTTGAGTGCCCATACCGACCCTGAGGCCTTGCACGACTTGCGCACCACGATGCGCCGGTTGCGCAGCCTGTTGCGGCCCTTGCGTGGCTTGCCGGGGGTGGAGCAGCTGGAAGTGGCGGCATCCGCGGTTGGCGACTTGAGTACGCCATTACGCGATCGCGAAGTACTGGCGGCTTACTTGCTTGAGCACGATCAACCGCAAGCCGCGCAACGACGCATGGACCAGATGGCCAAGGCTTATCCAGCGGTAGCGACCAGTACAGAGCTTGCGCAGCTGCTGATGATCCTCGATGCCTTCCCGCGATTTTTACGTGCCGCCCAGCGCCAGGGGTTGCTCAAGGGACTCGGCAAGCGCATCAAAAAACGCCTGGGCAAACAGTGGAAGAAACTCGACACCGCCCTGCACGATCCCGCCCATGACCGTCATCGTTTGCGCCTGTTGATCAAGCGCGTGCGTTACGGCATCGACGCCTATCCCGAACTGGATCGCCTGCCCAAGGCCACCATGCCCCGATTGAAAGCGGCCCAGGGCGCTCTGGGGGACTGGCACGACTGTGTGCAATGGCTGGCCATGGCCGAGCAGGAGGCGGATTTGCAGCCCTGTGTCGCCGCCTGGCAAACCACCATGGCCAAGGCCGAACAGCGCGCAGACCGGGTGCTGGACAAGCTCGGCGCCGACTGTTTCAAATCCTGAATCCCCACGCCCCCCTGTAGGAGCGAGCTTGCTCGCGATGGACTCAAGGGCACCGCGTACATTCAGGATGAACGCGTTATCGTTGACGTTCATCGCGAGCAAGCTCGCTCCTACAGGGGCACAGGCGGCTCATCTGTCAGTCAATTTGACCGGAATAGGCACTGTACAGCCTCGGTGAGCTGGTTAAGATCCCGTCATCTTTTTCCTTTTATCGAGGTCTTCATGCGCTTTTGCGATCTGCTCGACGCTGTCCGCCGTCAGCCCCTGGAACTGTCGATCCCGGCCGGATGGGCGCAAGGGCGTGCCAGTTTCGGCGGCCTGGTGGTTGCCCTGCAATTCGAAGCCATGCGCGCCAAGGTGCCGGCGGACCGGCCCGTGCGCTCGCTGGCAATCACCTTTGTCGGCCCGGTCGAACCCGACGTGCCAGTCAGTTTTGAAGTCGATGTACTGCGCGAGGGCAAGGCTGTCAGCCAGGTGCTGGGCCGGGCGATGCAGAAGGGCCAGGTGGTGACCCTGGTCCAGGGCAGCTTCGGCGCCTCGCGTCCATCGCAAGTGAAGGTGCAGGCAGAGCCAGCGCCAGAGATGAAGCATTGGGACGAATGCCAGGAACTGCCTTTCATCGAGGGTGTGGTCCCGCAATTCATGCAGCATCTGGCGATGCGCTGGAGTGTTGGCGGGTTGCCGTTCACCGGCAATACATCCCGTCAGATGGGCGGCTGGGTGCGCTTGCGTGGCGATGTGAAGGAAGAGCCGGTCACCGAGGCGCATATCCTGGCGCTGGTGGATGCCTGGCCACCGGCCCTGATGCCGTTCCTCAAGCAACCAGCGATGGGCAGCACGCTGACCTGGACCATCGAATTCGTCCAGCCGTTACTGCAGCTCAGCACCCTGGACTGGTGCAAATATCTGGTTGAAACCGAACACGCCACCGACGGCTACGGCCATGCCGCGGCGAAGTTGTGGGACGGGGAAGGGCGGTTGATAGCCATGAGCCGGCAGACGGTGACAGTGTTCGCCTGATCAGTTCGCCTGATCAATGACGACGGTGGCGCTCACGCCAGGCGCGCCACCAGCCGCCACTGAGAAAAAATCGCGGGAAGGTCAGGAATTGCTCGACCAGCAAGCGCGAAACCGCGTCTTTACGATCGCTGAACGGCTCGGCGGCTTGCGCCTCCAGGGTATGGCCGTGACGTTGCAAGCCCAGTGCGGCGATCACGCCGATGACGCCGATGGCGAAGTTCGCCAGGTTCAGGCCGAACACCCCGCTGACGATCAGCAGGAACGCGACGATGAACAAGGGCACGGCGATCAGGTGCAGCACCAGGTTGGTCGGGTGCTGGTGATTGTTCGGGTAGGCGCGCCATTGCCAGGCGGGAAGGTTGGGGTGACGTTTACCCATGATGCTGATCCTCGATCCATGTTGAACTCATGAACCAAGGATAGGCCCGGTCAATGCAGGCGGCGAATCAAGCCTGACTATCGAAGCGATAGCGCTCATCGTCGTTGTCGATGCCGCCCGTTATAGCTTGAGCTGCCCGATCGCCTTGCTCAACTGACCCGCCAACGCCGCCAGCTCATCACTGGTGGTGGCCGAGCTGACGGTCTGGCGCACCGTGTTCTCGGTGACGTCGCGGATGCTCACCACCGCGCGGTTCATCTCTTCGGCTACCTGGCTCTGTTGCTCGGCCGCCACGGCGATCTGGGTGTTGCTTTCACGCATCTGCGCCACCGCCCCGGTGATTTGCGCCAGCGCGGCCCCAGCCTCCTGCGCCTGCTGTACGCATTCGTCGGCCTTGAACGAACTCTCCTGCATGAAGTCCACCGCATCGCGAGTGCCCGATTGCAACGCGGACACCATCACGGTGATTTCATCGGTGGAGGTCTGCACGCGCTTGGCCAGGTTGCGCACTTCATCGGCGACCACCGCAAAGCCACGGCCCATTTCACCGGCGCGGGCCGCTTCGATCGCCGCGTTCAGCGCCAGCAGATTGGTCTGCTCGGCGATGCTGTGGATCACATTGACCACACCGTTGATCTTATGGCTGTCCTCGGCCAGGCGCTGGATCATCTCGGCGGTCTGCTGCACGCCTGTAGACAGTCCGGCAATCGATCGCTGCACGCGCATGACCACTTCCTGCCCGCTGCCGGCCAAGGTGTCGGCAGATTGCGACAGGTCCCGGGTGGCACCGGCGTGCTGGGCGATGTGATAGACGGTGGCGGTCATTTCATTGATGGCCGTCGCCGCCTGATCGGTTTCGCTCTGTTGGCCCAGCATGCCGTGACGCACTTCATTCATGCTCGATGCCAGGCGTGCGGCGCCGTCGTCCAGTTGCCGGACCGTGCTGGCGACGGTGCTGACCACGCGTTGGTAACCGGCCTGCATGGCGTTGAACGCGTTGGCCATCTGCCCGACTTCGTCGCTGCAGGTCAGCGGGACGCGGGCCGACAGGTCGCCGGTTTTTTCGACGTGAAGCATCACGTCCTTCAAGGTATTGAGCTGGCTGAGCAAAAAACGGATCAACAACTGTGAGGCGCCGAGCATCGCCAGCATCAGGATGAACACCGCCACCGCATAGTTGGCAGCACGTTCGCCAAACACCTGGAAGAGACTCGGGCCATGGGCAATCAGCGCGACCCGCTGGCCATCCGCGCGGGTGAAGACTTCGGTGCCGATCGGCAGGTTGTCACCAAAATACGGCAGCGCATCGATCTCGACCCAGCCGTTTGCATCGGCCAGTGCCTGCAGCGGTTGACCGTTGAGCATCGGTGCCTGGCCCTGCTCGAAGGTCAACAGATGCTCGGCCCTGGGCAGCGGCTGCCCGGCAGGCCAGTCGGCGAGCCATCGTGCCTGGGCCTGGGCTGACGCCTGGGCGGCGTGGCTGCGGGCCTGTTGTTCGAGGTGCACGGCATAAAACACCAGCAGCAGCGTGGTGACGAAGGCGACGGCATTGACCGCCCAGAATTTGTACTTCAACGAGATGTTGCTAAGCCAGGCACCCATGGAGGTCTTCTCTGATAGCGGAAACAGTTTTGGCAAGGTGCCATTATTGTGCCGCTACTGTTCGGCTGAGCGCTTGATGTGGGTCAAGATAACGAGCCATGCTTGCACGCCGCCATCCCGGGGCGTAATGCGCTATCCTGCGCGCCCCCAAAATTGACTTGCTACAGGATCCGCCCCATGAAAGCCGCACTCATCGAACTCATCAGCAACATCAGCTCCGGGTGCATGGGTGATGACGAAATCGAAAAAGTCGCTGACGAAGCGGCCCAGGCTTACGCCGACCCAGCGGCTTTCCTGAGCGCCAACCCGGACATCAACTACGACGACACTTTCCCGATCCCGCTGGGTGAATGGGTGGTCGTTGGCAGTCTGCCCGAGACCGTGCTGTTCCAGGCCGACACCTATGTGGACCTGTTTGCCCAGATCGTCGCCTCGTTCGGCCCGGGGGTGGAGTTCAATCTCAAACCCAAGCAGTTGGCCAAAACCGAAGCCTTGACCGCGCTCAATCGCATCCAGGTGCAAATGAGCAGCCTGAACAAGGAAAACGGCGGTTACACGCTGATGAACTTCAGCCAGTTGCTGGACGATGAGCTGCAAGTGGTGCTGGTCTACGGCAATGCCGTGCCGCGGGTGCTGGAATTGTGCGCCGAAGTCGGCATCGCCGCTGCGCCCTCGCTGGAAGCCTTGAAAGTCGCGATCCACGTCTGAACCGGTAATGCTGTCAAAAAAAGGGAACCCTGGTCACGGCCGGCTATCCTAAGAGGGCAACTCACTCTTCGGGAGCGTCATCATGGGTTCCACGTTCAATAGCCTGGTTGGCTTGATCATTCTTGCCTTGGACATCTGGGCAATCATCAACGTGCTGAAAAGCGGCGCCGAAACCGGGATGAAGATCTTCTGGGTGCTGTTGATCCTGTTGCTGCCGGTTCTGGGCCTGATCATCTGGGCCATCGCAGGGCCGCGAGGAAATGTGCGCATCTGAAGCAGAGCACTCGCCGGAACATTTGCCCGGCGTCCAGGGTCGAGATAGGTGTAGGCCCATCAATGGGTTTTATCGAGGAGGCACCGATGCAAAAGTGGAAAGTCACTTTCGTGGATGATCATGGTGAAGTAATCGACGAAGTCTTCGAGTGCGAGGAGTGCCCGGATCACGAGAAGGCCGCCACTCTCATCAAGGAACGGCTCTTTCCTGTGGCCGCCAAACTGGATCTGAACGATCTGGAGGGGCGAACCTCCGATGCAGGCGTGAAAAACCTGAAGACCCAGAATAGTATCGAAATCCGCAGCATTACTCCCATCTGAACCACTTCTCGTCATTGACCGCAGTGAAACCAGGCCTTGGCAGCGCCTCTATCTTGGGGCTACTCTGCAATCGAGATCAGCGAATGGATCGCTAAGGTCTGGTCTTGTCAGCTCCATGCTTGTTTCCCATCGGCATCTGGTTGTCGATTCGTGCGTACCCTTTGGGTTGCGCACCCTGGGAGTACGGAAAGTCTATCCATCAGTTTGAGGAGGACGTTTCATGAGCACAGCCTATCAAGAAGACATCAGCAGCAGTGTGCTGCGCCGCATGAAAGAAGGCGGTTTTGACTTTTCCCGGTTCCATCCCATCGAGTTCTACGCCATTTTCCCGGACGAGGAGCGGGCACGCAGGGCGGCAGGTCATTTCCACCGTGGTGAATCCCTGGATGCGCAAGTCAGTGTGCGCGACGATGGCGCCTGGGCGCTGGAGTTGTGCAAGGTCATGTATGCGACCTACGATGACATTGGCGATTTCGAACAGGGTTTCGAGGCAGTGGTCGAGCCTCTGGGCGGCATTATTGAAGGCTGGGGTGTGAAACAGGAGGTACGAGGGCGACTCGCATAATCTTATGAACAGTGACACTCGGCAATGACGGCTGACCTTCGGGTTGGCCGTTTTCGTTTGTGCCGATGGGGAATTGAACACGGCTTTGTAGGAGCCCGGCTTGCCGGCGAAGGCGTCCCCGAAGAACGACGCATGACCTAATGACGCCTTCGCCGGCAAGCCGGCTCCTACAGACTATGCTAGTGATGGGCGACAACAACGCCTTGCAATGAAGCGGGGGCAGTCAGGTTGGGGCATTTGCCGCACAGGATTGGTGCGGTGCTCGCGCAGCGATTATCCAACCGATTGAAATCTAAGCGTTTCTGCCGATGGCACGGGCCTTGCGAAGGCCTGGTTGTCCGGGTGACAAGGAGTACGGCATGATCCGCACCTATTTTGATGAGATGTACGATGCCGGCGGCCAGGTCCGCCCGCATTATCGGGAGTTTGCCCGTTGGCTGGCCGATACGCCTGACGAGCTTTTGGCGCAACGGCGACGCGAGGCCGATCTGTTGTTTCATCGCGCCGGGATTACCTTCACGCTCTACGGTGATGAGCAGGGGACAGAGCGCCTGATTCCCTTTGACACCATCCCTCGCAGCATCCCTGCCAGTGAATGGCGGGTGGTCGAGCGCGGCTGCATCCAGCGGGTCAAGGCGCTGAACATGTTCCTCGCCGACCTCTACCACGAGCAACGCATCATCAAGGCCGGGATCATTCCGGCCGAACAGGTGCTGGCCAACGAGCAATACCAGTTGGCAATGCAAGGGCTCGACCTGCACCGTGATATCTATTCGCACATTTCCGGCGTCGACCTGGTGCGCGACGGCGACGGCACCTACTACGTGCTCGAAGACAACCTGCGTACACCGAGCGGCGTCAGCTACATGCTCGAAGACCGCAAGATGATGATGCGCCTGTTCCCCGAGCTGTTTGCGGCCCAGCGCATTGCCCCGATCGACCATTACCCGAACCTGTTGCTCGACACCCTGAAAAGCTCCAGCCCGATCGATAACCCGAGTGTCGTGGTGCTGACGCCGGGGCGCTTTAACAGCGCCTTCTTCGAACATGCCTTCCTGGCCCGGGAAATGGGCGTCGAGCTGGTGGAAGGCGCGGATCTGTTCGTGCGTGACGACAAGGTATACATGCGCACCACCGACGGACCGAAAGCCGTTGACGTGATCTACCGTCGCCTCGACGATGCGTTCCTCGACCCGCTGGCGTTCAACCCCGACTCGATGCTCGGCGTGCCGGGGCTGCTGTCGTCCTATCGTTCCGGCAATGTCGTGTTGGCGAACGCCATCGGTACCGGGGTGGCGGACGACAAGTCGGTGTATCCGTTCGTCACCGACATGATCCGTTTCTATCTGGATGAAGAACCGATCCTGAAGAACGTACCCACGTGGCAGTGTCGCAATCCTTCTGAACTTTCCCACGTCCTGGCCAATCTGCCAGAGCTGGTGGTCAAGGAAACCCAGGGCTCCGGCGGCTACGGAATGCTGGTGGGGCCAGCGGCGACCGCGGCGGAAATCGAAGCCTTCCGCGCGCGCATCATCGCCAAGCCCCATGCCTACATCGCTCAGCCGACGCTGTCGCTGTCGACCTGTCCGACCTTTGTCGAAAGCGGCATCGCGCCACGCCATATCGACTTGCGTCCGTTTGTATTGTCTGGCCGCGAAACCCGGGTCGTACCCGGTGGTTTGACCCGTGTCGCCCTGCGCGAAGGCTCCCTGGTGGTGAACTCCTCCCAGGGCGGCGGAACCAAGGACACCTGGGTGGTCGAGGATTGAAGGAAGCCTGACATGTTAAGTAGAACTGCCTCGGATTTGTATTGGATGTCGCGTTACCTGGAGCGGGCGGAAAACCTCGCACGGATGCTCGACATCAGTTATTCGCTGTCGCTGATGCCACAGGATGGTCGCGGCGACGGCCTGCACGAACTGGCCATGCCGCTGCTGATCACCGGCACCCTGGACGATTACCTCGAACGCCACGGCGCGCTGCATGCCGAACGGCTGCTGCATTTCTTTGCCCTGGACGCGGCCAACCCGGCCAGCATCTACAGCTGCCTCGGCGCCGCACGGGCCAGTGCTCACGCAGTGCGTGGGCGCATCACCGCCGACATGTGGGAAAACATCAACGCCACCTGGCTGGAGATTCGTGGCATCGCCGAACAGGGCCTGAGCCGGTACGGCATGAGCCGTTTCTGCGAGTGGATCAAGGAGCGTTCCCACCTGTTCCGGGGAGCTTCCTACGGCACCATCATGCGCAATGACGCATTCCGTTTCATACGTTTGGGGACGTTCATCGAAAGGGCCGACAACACACTGCGCCTGCTCGATGCCCGCTACGAGATGGCCGGCGATCAAGCCGAAGCGGTCAGCGACGGCACGGCCCACGCCTACTACCAGTGGAGTGCGTTGCTGCGGGCATTGTCGTCTTTCGAGGCGTACACCGAGATCTACCGTGATGCGCCCGGTGCCCGGCATGTGGCCGAGTTGCTCCTGCTGCGGGCCGATGTGCCGCGCTCTTTGCGCGCCTGCACCGAAGAAATCGACCAGATCCTCGCCCAGCTTCCGGGGGCCAACGGCCGCCCCGCACAGCGCCTGGCAGCGGAGATCGACGCGCGATTGCGCTACACCGGCATCAGCGAAATCCTCGACGAAGGCCTGCATGCCTGGCTCACCGAGTTCATCCCGCTGGTGCGCCAGTTGGGTAACGCCATTCACAGTTCCTACCTGGAGGCTGCATGAGACTTTCCATAAGTCACGAGACCACCTATCACTATGAGGATCAGGTGCGGGCGAGCATCCAGTACCTGCGGCTGACTCCCCACGACAGCGAGCGCCAGCACGTGCTCAGCTGGCAACTCGATTTGCCGCGGCCGGTGCGTGCGCAACTTGATCCGTTCGGCAACATCCTGCATGTGCTGACCATGGACGAGCCTCACGAGGCGATCATCATCGGCGCCCGTGGCCAGGTCGACATCGACGAGTTGCGCGAGGCTGAGCACGAGAGCCAGTCAGCCTTGCCGTTCCTGCGCTTCACCCGGCTGACCGAGGCCGACCAGGCGCTGCGTGCGTTCGCCGACAAGGCGTGCAAGCAGCGCCGCGACCGGACGGCGCTGATCGACTTGATGCACGGCCTCAATCAGCACATGACCTACACGCCGGGCGCCACCGAAGTGGACACCAGCGCTGCGCAGGCTTTCGCCGGGCGTTCGGGCGTGTGCCAGGACCACACCCACGCGTTCCTCGCCTGCGCGCGTAGCCTGGGCATCCCGTCGCGTTATGTGTCGGGGTACCTGTACAGCGAAAACAGCGAACACCTGGCCAGCCATGCCTGGGCCGAAGCCTGGCTCGATGACGCCTGGTACAGCTTCGACGTGACCAACGAACTGGCGCGACCGGAGCGACACCTGAAACTGGCGGTGGGCCTTGATTACCTGGACGCCTGCCCCGTACGTGGTATGCGCCGCGGTGGCGGGTGTGAGCAGATGCACGCCAAAGTGTTCGTATCGCCGACGCCGGTGATTTGCGTACAACAGCAGTAATCAGCCACACCACAGATCCCTTGTAGGAGCTGGCAAGCCAGCTCCTACAAGGCCACGTGTTCAGGGCTTAACCTTGCGCCCGACCATATGCTGCAAATACCCCACCAGCATCCGCAGATCCTCATCCGGCAACACCTCTGCGGAGAACCCGGGCATCTTCGCCTGGGGCCACTGGCGCAAACTCTGCGGGTCGCGGATATAGCGCGTGAGGAAATCCGCACCGAAGTACTCGGTCGGGTTGTAGGGAATATTCAGGTCGGGGCCGAATTGCGCATCCCCGGCGCCATTCAACCGATGGCAAGCCAGGCAGTTTTTCTGAAACAGCGCAAAACCCTGGTTGACCGGGTCATCGGCCTTCAGCGCAGGATCCGGCAGCAGGGCAGGGAAGCGCTCGGCCACGGGGGCCAGGCGCTTGATGCTGGCGACCTCGAACGGCCATTGTTCGGGGCTGATGTTGCCTGCCCGCGGATCGGTCCAGACCAGGTAAAACGGCCCGGCGCTGTGTTTGCCCGCAGACAGCGGTGGCCATGGCTTGGCGGGGTCTTCGATCGCAAGCCAGGCCCGTGCGCCCTGGGTGTTGAGCAGCGGTGCGGCCGAAAGTTCGGCGGCAAAGCCGTCCAGTGCCACGGCTTGCAGGTGGTCGTCAGGCTTGATGTCGGTCAATAGCGCGGCCAGCGGCACGGCGCGATAGGTCATGTCACGCTTGTAGGAAACGTCATTGCTGATATTGATGGTCTGCACTTGAGGGTGCTTGAGAAGCTCCTCGGTTTGCCACGTGCGACTGTTCGCGCCCAGCTCAAGGTTCAGCTGTGCGGCATGTAGAGGCGTGCTGAGCAGCAGGGCCCCGAACACAATGAGCGTTTTCAAATGATCGCCATCCATGTTGTGCAAGTGCCACAAAGGTTGGCACAACCACGCTGGCCCGTGAAGGAAGCCAGTCACATGTTTACATGGCGATAAAACATCTGGTGCCGTCTTTCAAGAACGACTATCCGATCACCTTGGTCAGGTTCGGCAAAATCAACAACAGAGTGGTGGCGAAAAGAATGAGCCCGGCTTGACGAACTTTCGATTGTTTGAACATGGCTGACCGCCTTTTTTTTGTTATTTCCTGATGCCTGCCTGCACATCTCCTGACGGCAAACGCTGCACTTCCTGTAGGACGAGCGCCTCGGCAAAACCCGACGACAACTTCGTACACCTTCACCTTAGAGCCCGCGTCACGCTTGGTTTAGATCCATTTAGTATGGTGTTCTCACTAGATGCTATTAAAAAGGCATGAGGCCTATTGCCAGCTTCTTGTGCGGCCTTTTGCTAGACACCTGCGTGTCCTGAACCGGTTCACCGGTGGCGGGATGACCGTCCGTCTGAGCGTGGGCGTCAATGCCTGTGAGCACTGCGGTCATTGAATCCATTGCGCCATGGGCCAACAGTGAGGGCTGTGTTTTTTCTCACCTGCATTGCGGTTCGAGGACGTCATGACCCAAGCTTTGATTTTCGACGCGTTACGTACGCCCCGTGGCAAAGGCAAGGCCAACGGCGCCTTGCATGGCGTCAAGCCGGTGAGCCTGGTGGCCGGTTTGCTCACGGCGTTGCAACAGCGTACCGACCTGGATACCAGCCAGGTCGATGACGTGGTGCTCGGTTGCGTGACGCCCATTGGCGATCAAGGTTCCGACATCGCCAAGACCGCGGTCCAGGTGGCGGATTGGGACGTCAGTGTGGCCGGCGTGCAGGTCAATCGTTTCTGCGCCTCGGGGCTGGAGGCGGTGAACCTGGGGGCGATGAAAGTCCGTTCCGGTTTCGAAGACCTGGTGGTGGTCGGCGGCGTCGAGTCCATGTCACGAGTGCCCATGGGCAGCGACGGCGGGTCGTGGGCGCTGGACCCGGCAACCAACCTGCACGGCCATTTCATTCCACAGGGGGTGAGTGCCGATCTGATCGCCACGCTTGAAGGTTTCAGCCGTCAGGACGTCGATGCCTACGCGCTGCACTCGCAACAAAAAGCCGCACGGGCACGGGCCGATGGCTCGTTCAAACAGTCCCTGGTGCCAGTGCAAGACCAGAACGGCATCCTCCTGCTCGATCATGATGAATTCATCCGAGCCGAATCGACCCTGGAAGGCCTGGGCAAGCTCAAGCCGAGTTTCGAAATGATCGGCCAGATGGGCTTCGACGCCACCGCGCTGCGGGTCTTCAGCCAAGTGGAGCGGATCAATCATGTCCACACCCCCGGCAACAGTTCCGGCATCGTCGATGGCGCGGCGTTGATGTTGGTCGGCTCCGAAGCCAAGGGCCGGGCGCTGGGCCTGCAGCCACGGGCGCGGATCGTCGCCACGGCGGTCACCAGCACCGACCCGACCCTCATGCTCACCGGCCCCGCGCCAGCCACCCGCAAGGCGTTGGCCAAGGCCGGGCTGCGGGTCGAAGACATTGATCTGTTCGAGGTCAATGAGGCGTTTGCCTCGGTGGTGTTGAAGTTCATCAAGGACATGGCCGTCGACCCGGACAAGGTCAATGTCAACGGCGGTTCCATTGCCATGGGCCATCCGTTGGGCGCCACAGGCTGCGCCATTCTCGGCACGCTGCTCGATGAACTGCAAGCCCGGCACCTGCGTTATGGCCTGGCGACCTTGTGTGTCGGCGGCGGCATGGGCATTGCCACCATCATCGAACGCCTCTGAGCCCGCACTTCAAGGAACCTGTTTATGAGCCAAGCCATTCGTTACGAAAAAGGCCAGGACCACATCGTCGTCCTGACCGTCGATCTGCCGGGCCAGGGCGCCAATACCATGAATGCGGTCTACCGCGAGGCCATGGCTGAGTGTATCGCCCGCCTGGCGGCCGACAAGGACGACATCGCCGGGGTGATCATCACCTCGGCCAAGAAAACCTTCTTTGCCGGCGGCGACCTCAATGAGCTGATCAAGGTCGACAAATCCCAGGCCAAGGCTTTTTACGACAGGGTGCTGACCCTCAAGGGCCAACTGCGCACCCTGGAAACCCTCGGTAAACCCGTGGTCGCCGCGATCAATGGCGCGGCGCTGGGTGGTGGCTGGGAAATCTGCCTGGCCTGCCATCACCGCATCGCGCTGGACGATTCCTCCGTGCAACTCGGCCTGCCGGAAGTGACCCTCGGCCTGCTGCCGGGTGGCGGCGGGGTGGTGCGCATGGTGCGCATGCTGGGCATTGAAAAAGCCCTGCCGTACCTGCTTGAAGGCAAGAAAATCCGCCCGCAGCAGGCCTTGCAGGCGGGATTGATCGATGAACTGGCGGTGGATCGCGAGGCGCTGCTGAGCAAGGCGCGCACCTGGATCATTGCCAACCCGACGGCGGTCCAGCCCTGGGACGTGAAGGGCTATCAGATTCCCGGTGGCACACCGTCCAACCCGAAAGTCGCACAGATGCTGGCGATTGCGCCGTCGATCCTGCGCAGCAAAACCCAGGGCACACTGCCCGCGCCGGAGAAAATACTCTGCGCGGCAGTGGAGGGCGCCCAAGTGGATTTCGACACGGCGAACCTGATTGAAACCCGTTACTTCACCGAGCTGGCTACCGGTCAGGTGGCGAAAAACCTGATCGGCACCTTCTGGTTCCAACTCAACGAAATCAATGCCGGCGGTTCGCGTCCTCAAGGATTCGCGCCTTATGTGACGAAAAAAGTCGGGGTGCTCGGTGCCGGGATGATGGGGGCGGGCATCGCTTTTGTCAGCGCGTCAGCCGGTATCGAAGTGGTGCTCAAAGACATCACCCTGGCGGCGGCCGAGAAGGGCAAGGCGCACTCGGCGGCGTTGCTGGACAAGAAAGTGGCGCGTCGGCAGATCAGCGCCGAGCAGCGGGAAGCCGTGCTGGCGCGCATCCACGCTACCGACAACGATGCCGAACTGGCCGGTTGCGACCTGATTATCGAGGCGGTATTCGAGGACCGAGAGTTGAAGGCCAAGGTCTCATTGGCCGCGCAAAAAGTGGTGGGCGCGGATGCGGTGATTGCCTCCAACACCTCGACCCTGCCGATCAGTGGCCTGGCCACGGTGGTGCCGGACCCAGGCAAGTTCTTAGGCCTGCATTTTTTCAGCCCCGTGGAAAAAATGCCCTTGGTGGAAATCATCAAGGGCGCCAGCACCCACGACGAAACCCTGGCTCGCGGCTTCGATTTCGTCCTGCAGATCAGGAAAACCCCGATCGTGGTCAACGACAGTCGTGGTTTCTTCACGTCTCGGGTGTTCGGCACCTTCACCAATGAAGGCATTGCCATGCTGGGTGAGGGCGTCTGTGCGGCGATGATCGAGACCGAGGCGCGCAAGGCCGGCATGCCGGTCGGGCCTCTGGCGATCTCGGACGAAGTTTCCTTGAGCCTCATGAGCCATATCCGCCAGCAAACCGCCAAAGACCTGGAGGCAGAAGGCAAGGCGCTGATCGAACACCCGGCCTACGCCGTGATTGACTTGCTGCTCAACGAGTACAAACGTCCGGGCAAGGCTGCCGGAGGTGGTTTTTATGAATACCCGGCGGGTGGCCAGAAACATTTATGGCCTGAACTGAAAACCCGCTTCGAAAAGGCCGACGGGCAGATTTCGCCAAAGGATGTGCGTGATCGCCTGCTGTTCGTGCAAGCCATCGAGACCGTGCGCTGTGTGGAGGAGGGCGTGCTGACTTCAACGGCGGATGCCAACGTCGGCTCGATCTTCGGCATTGGCTTCGCCGCCTGGACCGGCGGAGCGCTGCAGTTCATCAATCAGTACGGGGTGCAGGACTTTGTCGCCCGTGCCGAATATCTGGCCGGGCAGTATGGCGAGCGCTTTGCACCGCCGGCGCTGCTGCTGGAGAAAGCCGCCAAAGGGGAGACGTTTTAGGGATAGGTGACACACTGCGGGGCTTGCCTTGTCACGGTGTTTCAAGGCAGGCTCTGGGGTGTGCAATATTCCCATCACGTGTCAGGTATTTTTTATGTCGTTACGCATCTGCATTCTGGAAACCGACATCCTGCGTCCGGAATTGGTTGACCAATATCAGGGCTACGGGCAGATGTTCAAACACCTGTTTTCGCAGCAACCCATCGCCGCCGAGTTCACCGTCTACAACGTGATGCAGGGCGAGTATCCCAGCGATGACCTGACGTTCGACGCCTACCTGGTGACCGGCAGCAAAGCCGATTCCTTTGGTACCGACCCGTGGATCGAAACCCTCAGGACCTATTTACTCAAGCGCTACGAGCGCGGCGACAAGCTGCTGGGCGTGTGCTTCGGCCACCAGTTGCTGGCACTGTTGCTGGGCGGCAAAAGCGAGCGTGCGACCCAGGGCTGGGGCGTTGGCACCCATAACTACAAACTGGCCGCCAAGGCGCCATGGATGAGCCCGGTACGCGAAGAGCTGACCCTGTTGATCAGCCACCAGGACCAGGTCACCTCGCTACCGGAAAACGCCACGGTGATCGCCTCCAGCGATTTCTGCCCGTTTGCCGCCTACCACATCAACGATCAGGTGCTGTGCTTCCAGGGGCATCCGGAATTCATCCACGACTATTCCCGGGCATTACTGGAAATTCGCCAGCAGGCGCTGGGCGAGCAGATTTATTCCAAAGGCATGGCCAGCCTGGAGCATGAGCACCACGGCACGACCGTCGCCGAGTGGATGATGCGCTTTGTGGCGCATAAACCAGAAACCGTTTAAAAGCTCCGCCGGCAAGCCGGTTCCTACAGAAATTGCGCGTCCCTTGTAGGAGCTGGCTTGCCAGCGATTCCCACGAACGCCTCGGTCTCGCCTACAACCACCCCGATTTCTTGAAGCTCGCCCACAACCCCGTACACCCCACCGCAATAAAACCCAACACTGCGAAATACCCGTAATGCCAGGTCAACTCCGGCATGTTCTGGAAGTTCATCCCGTAGATCCCCGCCACTGCCGTCGGAAACGCCAGGATGGCCGCCCACGCCGCGAACTTGCGCTGCACCACACTCTGGCGTGAGGCTTCCAGCAAGACCCCGACCTCGATGGTCTGGCTGGCAATGTCCGCCAAGGTCGTCAGGTCTTCCATCTGCCGCGTCACATGAATCTGCACATCGCGAAAGTACGGGCGCATGTTCTTGTCGATGAAGGGGAAGCTCAGCTTCTGCAGTTCTTCACCGATCTCCACCATCGGCGCTGCAAACCGGCGCAAGCGCAATACATCGCGGCGCAGGCTGTGGAGTTTTTGAATGTCGCGCTCATTCAGTGAGTCACACATCACGTTGCGTTCCAGCTCATCGATCTCGGCATGGATCGCTTCGCCCATCGGCTGGTAGTTTTCGATGACGAAATCGAGGATGGCATAGAGTACGAAATCTTCCCCGTGCTCCAGCAACAGCGGACGCGCCTCACAACGCTGCCGCACATAGGCGTAGGACGCCGAATGACCGTTGCGCGCGGTAATGATGTAGCCGTTGCCGGCGAAGATATGCGTCTCGATGAACTTGAGCTTGCCTTCTTCGCGTATGGGCGAATAGGTGACGATGAACAGCGCATCGCCAAAGGTTTCCAGCTTCGGGCGGCTGTGTTTTTCCAGGGCGTCTTCAATGGCCAGTTCATGCAGGTTGAACTGGCGTTGCAGGTTGTACAGTTCTTCTTCATTCGGCTCTTCGAGGCCGATCCAGACGAAGTGCCCAGGCTTTGCTGCCCAGGCCGCGCCTTCGTCGAGGGTGATATTGGTGACTTTCTTACCAGCGCTGTAAACCGCAGCAGCAACAACTCTACCCATGATGTTGATTCACTTCTTCTTGGCAGCGTTCAGCTTAGCCTTGTCTGCTATCGGGAGGCAGTGAAATCTTGCAGGAGCCCGGCTTGCCGGCGAAGGCGTCCGCCCAGTCGATGGATTTATCGACGGACAGACCGCTTTTTCAAGCAGCCTGCAGTTGCCGATCCATCGAATCGATGCATTCGCGCATCTGCTCGCGGCACTGGGCGATCAGCATGGGCATATCATCCAGGCTCAATCCCGCGGTAGGAATGGCCGGCAGGGAACGGATCAGAACTTTCCCGCTGCGCCAGCGGTTCAAGCGCATTTGTTTGACGTAACTGCTCACACACACCGGGACGATTGGCACACCGGCGGCGATGGCCATCTGGAAGGCGCCTTTTTTGAACGGCAGCAGCTCTTCGCCCAGGTTGCGTGTGCCCTCCGGGAAGACCCAGATCGAAGTGTCTTCGTTTTGCAGGGTATGGGTGGTGGTCAACATCGACTGGCGCGCCTTCTGCGCATTGCCGCGGTCGATCAGTACATTACCGGCCAGCCAGAACAACTGACCGAACAAAGGCACCCATTTCAGGCTCTTTTTACCGATGCACACAGTACGGCGGGGCACCACATTGCCAAACACGAACAAATCGTAGTTGGACTGATGATTGGCAATGATCACGCAGCTGTCGGGTTTGTCCATCAACGGCCCGACGTCGGCTTTTACCCGCAGGCGCAAAATGCACATCGCCGGCCACGCATAGAGACGCGCGCACAGGCGGCTGTTGTCCGGATTGAATGGGCGACACAGGCCAAGCACTACGCCCAGCACACCTGCCACAACAAAGTGCAGGCCCATCAAAGACATACGTAAAGCAAAGAGCATTTTCAGGCCCCACCGGGACAAAAGGTGGCGCAGTGTACGGATGTGCACTGTTTTCGGCAATTGCCACTATAGAGGCGGGAGATAGACGATGTTTGAGCACATGTTTCCGACTGGCAGGTCAGACTTGTCCTAGAGCGGTCCCGGCCTTTTCAACGCAGCCCCAAAGAAAAGCCCGACACGACGGTCGGGCTCCCGGGTTAATGCAGCATCGGGCTCAGCCCATATGTTCCTGATCCAGCATGATCGCGTTATCCAGCTTTTCCAGCAGAGCCTTGCGCACTTTCAGCTTGGTGTTCTTGTGGGCCGTCATGTTGATTTTCTTCAACTGGCGAGCCGCCGCCAGCGCCGCGCCTTGCAGCTCTTGGGCCGCGACCACGACATCCAGGTACCCGGCGGCCACGGCGCTTTGCGGATTGAACATCTCACCATTGACCACTGAACGCTGGAAGGCTGATTTGTCCAGGCGATCGCGGGCAATCTCGATACCGGCGTGGTGCATGGTCATGCCGATCTGCACTTCGTTCAAGCCAATGCTGAAGGGGCCATCGACACCCAGGCGATAATCCGCCGACAGCAGCAGGAATGCACCCTTGGCGACCGCATGCCCAGGGCAGGCGACGATGACCGGAAAGGGGTGCGACAACAGGCGACGGGCCAGCGTCGAGCCGGATGTCACCAGCGACACGGCTTCCTTGGGACCGGAGGTCATCACCTTCAGATCGTACCCGCCCGAGAGAATCCCTGGCTGACCGGTAATGATCACCACCGCGCGATCAGTCACCGCCTGATCCAGCGCAGCGTTGAACGCCGCGATCACGTCCGGAGAGATGGCATTGACCTTGCCGTTGCTCAAGGTCAGGGTCGCGATACCGTCTTCGAGGTGGTAGGAAATCAACTCACTCATGACGCTAATCCTTTCAATAAAGTAGGGCAGAAGTTACTCACCGCCACCGGTCAGGTAAAGCGCCATGACTGACTCGCTGGTCACCCTTTACCCGCTCGGCAAGCGTCACCCGGCACGCCAGCCGCGTATTGCCAGCTATATAGAAGCGAGTGCCAGGCCGGAGATTGGCCGGTTTGCCATTACCCGAGGCAACCGGAAACAGGTAAGAGCGTTAAGCGCATGAAAATTCTGAAAAAAATGTTTGCCATCAGAAAGGCTTTCGACTACATTAGCGCGCCTCGACAGACAGAACATGTTTGAAGAGATACGGTGAAGTGTCCGAGTGGCTTAAGGAGCACGCCTGGAAAGTGTGTATACAGGAAACTGTATCGAGAGTTCGAATCTCTCCTTCACCGCCACATTCGATGTAAACAGAACCCCTGGTTTCGAGAGAAGCCGGGGGTTTTGTGTTTTTGGACATGTCATTTATTTACGTATCGTGTAACTGCGCCAGGTAACTAGCGAAGGCAATTCCGAAATCTGCGTAGGAAACGAGATCGGCGTGTCGGACGTCATGCTGGAGAGTCAAGTGGATAGCTGCTTTCATAGGGGCTGCCACTTGAAACAAGTCGTCTGGTAAAAGGTATTGGTTTTATGTTTTTCGGGTGCAAAATGAGTAGCAGCACCCAACGCGACTCACTCCAGGATGGAAAGGTACCCGCCATGCAGGAATTGACCATGAAGCAGGCCGAACTTGAAAAGGTTCATGTGGAAATCGTCAAGCTGATGGCTGAACAGCGCAAGCTGAACGCCGAAGCGGGAAAGATGACCCGTGAAACGTTTTGGTATCCAGTGGCGGTGGCCACCGGGCTGATTGGTACAGTAGCCACAGTCACTGCGGTGCTGGTGAAGTTGCTCTGACACCGTGGGTCTTACCAGGGAGCCGCGTCCACATCCGTTCACCTGTTAAACTGCCCGAACCCTTCGAATGGAATCGACAGCATGTACCCCTTTCACGCCGCTTTTCGCGGTGTAACGATGTCCATCGCCGGAGTACTGTTGGGCGTCGCCCCCTCATTCGCCTCTGCGTTAACCCCCACGAGTTTTCCCGATGCTGCCGCAGTGACCCGGCCAGGCTTGGCTGGATGGTCGGCTCTGCCCACCTGCCGATCGTACTGTGCGGTTTGAAGACGGCAGTTTTTTCCGCTTTCCGGCGATGCGCTGGAGTGTCTCGAACTTCCGGCAGCTGATGCCCACCACCAATGTTTCGCGAGGACTGGGCGCACCCGTGTCGTTGCCGTCGGCGCTGCGTAAGGATATCGACTCCATCAGTTTCTTCCCGCTCGGTTCGCAGGATGCGATGACGTGGGAACAGTCCCTCGCAGCCACCTATACCGACGGCGTTGTGGTATTGCATCGCGGGAAAATCGTCTACGAGCGTTACTTCGGTGTGTTGAACCCGCAAGGGGCCCGCTGCCCAAGCCCAAGGATTACAACGGTCCGCGTAGTTACTACGAGTTTTTACAGACGGTACAAACGCAAGGTGAGCATGGCATCGCGTTCGCCTACAAGACGGTCAACACCGACGTGCTGGGGTGGATCATCGCCCGAGCCACCGGGCGCAACGTCGCGCAGTTGTTGTCGGAGCGCATCTGGAGTCGGCTGGGGGTCGAGCAGGATGCTTACTTCACCGTGGATTCCATCGGCACTCCCTTTGCTGGCGGTGGCTTGAACACGGGCTTGCGCGACCTTGCCCGTTTTGGCGAGATGCTGCGCAATGACGGTCGATTCAATGGTGAGCAAATCGTCCCCAGGGCGGTGGTCGACGATATACGTCGCGGGGGCGACAAGCAGGCTTTTGCCCCGGCCGGTTATGCCTTGCTCAAGGGCTGGAGCTACCGTTCGATGTGGTGGGTGACGGACAAGAAGGGCGGGGCCTTCATGGCGCGCGGGGTCCATGGTCAGCGGATCTATGTCGACCCCGCGGCCGAGATGGTGATCGTTCGTTACGCCTCGCATCCGGTGGCCGGCAACTCGGCCAACGACCCTGTAACGATGCCGGCATTCGATGTGCTGGCTCAACACTTGAACAAGAAGGCCATTCAATGATCACGACCACAACCCACACGGTCGAAGGCCGACAGATCACCGCCTATCTGGACATCGTCAGCGCTGAGTCAGTGCAGGGCGTCAACCTGGTCCGCGACCTTTTCGCCGGCATGCGGGATATTTTCGGTGGGCGCTCCCAGACCCTGGAGCGTGCGTTGCAAGAGGCACGTATCCAGGCCACCGACGAGATAAGGGAGCAAGCGCGGGCACTCCAGGCGGATGCGGTGGTGGGGCTCGCTTACCAGATCAGCATGCCCACCGGGAAGGGCGGCATGGTTGTGGTTTTTGCGTCCGGAACGGCGGTCAGACTGAGGTGAAAGTTCCTGCCCATTCGTCGGGCATTCGCTCATCTGAACTACAAGTCCGTAAATGACCGGCTAGTCTCAAAATCCTTGGTGATCGATATTTTTCGTGCAAAGGGCTTGCCGGTGTCGATCCCGAATTTGAGAGGGGTGAAGCGATGACTGAACCGTATATCGAAGACGACGGCGCAGAATATCCGATCAACAACTACGTTCAGTGCGGCCAGACGGAGTATGTGGCCAGCTTCGGTGAAGACCAGGCCAAGGTCCTCAAGATCAAGACCAAGGCTTGTCGAGTGTTGAAGGGGAAATTCCTACCCAAACTTACGGAACCGGCCAGGCAGTAATAAATGTACCTGCGAGCAAACCCCGTCATCGAACGGGGTTTTTTTTGCCGGAAATGTGAACGAATATTTAATCTGGAAAGTTTTCACAAACTTTTCACAAGGCGCTACGTAGGCTCAACTCATCCGTTAGAAGCAACACCCTGCCCGTTCCCCAGCGGGCTTTTTTTTGCCTGCGATAAAACCTTTTCCGAAATTGCTGTCCAACCGTCGCCTATAACGAGGTTGAGCGCGCGCATGTCTGGACTTTGTCTCCTCTAAAGCATTCAATCTCGCCCCTTTTGATTTTCATCCCCTATTTTTGAGGTTTCTGTCATGCGTTTCACTCTGCCTGCTCTGGTTCTGGGTCTTCTGGTTGCTCAAGGTGCAATGGCCGGCGACGGCACTGCCGCCGTCGGTGGCGGCCTGGGTGGTGCACTGGGTAACGTTGTTGGCCAGAGCATGGGCGGCAGCACCGGTGCCGCGATTGGTGCCGGTGTTGCAGGCGCAGCCGGCAGTGCGGTTGCCGCCAAGAAAGGCCACCGTACCAGCGCTGCCATCGGTGGTGGCGTTGGCGCTGCCGGTGGTTCGGTCATCGGCAACAGCCTGGGTGGCAAGACCGGTTCGACCATCGGTGCAGGCCTGGGCGGCGCCCTGGGCGGCGGCGTAGGCAGTAACCTGGCCCACGGCCACAAGCGTCACTGATCCTCAAGGGTCCACAACAAAAGCCCGGCTCGATGCCGGGCTTTTGCGTTTTTGAACGTTTCTGCCGTTTGCGCCTCGAATGCTCCATACCCCCGATAGAAAAGAGGCGTGCCATGACCCTGAAAACCAAAGGCAGTGAAGCGCGATACCCTGGTGCTCGACGCTGGTCGGCTTTTGTTTTTGGATTGTTGTTTACACCGTTCGTGCTGGCAGCAGGCGACGGCACTGCCGCCGTTGGCGGTGGCATTGGTGGTGCATTGGGCAACGTGGTTGGCGGACAAATGGGCGGCAGCACAGGCGCCGCCATTGGTGCCGGTGTCGGCGGCGCGGCCGGTAGTGCGGTCGGCGCACCCAAGGGCAGTCGCACAGAAGCCGCGGTGGGCGGTGGATTGGGTTCGGCAGGCGGTTCGGTGATCGGCAACAGCCTGGGTGGCTCCACCGGTTCGACCATTGGTGCAGGCCTGGGTGGGGCGGCCGGTGGGGCGGTGGGCAACAATCTGGGCAGTGACGATGGCGGATCCCATTCCGGTGGCGGCCATAAACATAAGAACAAACACAAAAACAAGCATCACTGACGGACATCGATCGGTGTCGCAACCGATGGTCTCCCTGATCGAACCTGGCGATCAACCATCCCTCCAACGGTCAGGGCCTGCCTTTCAGGCCCGTTGAGAGGTGTCCCATGAACGCTGATCCGAAAGTCTCCGACATCGACGAAACCCCCGAATATCCCCTGCCTTCTCCCACCGATTCCCTGAGTCGGGATCAGCGCCCACCCGATGATGAGGCTGGTGTCGAGCAGGTTCCCAACGATGACCTCAAGCGCACGGATTCCGATGTCGAAGCAGACCCGAGCGACCCGGACATCGCAGGGGAGGATGCCTCCGGCGAGCCAAGCTGATAGACATCCAGTGCGAGACCGCCTGTCGAATGACTGGTAACCATACCGACGCATGGCTGCCAGACATAAGGTATGCAACTCGTAAAGGAGACGCACCATGATCAGGTCAAGATGGATGGCCCTGACAGTGGCCGGTCTGTTGTCGCTCGGGTCAGGCATGGCATTTTCCCAGTCGTCTGGCAATGATGCGCCCGTCGACAAGGGCGGGATGCCACCGTCCACCGAAATGAATGCAGGCTCTGGCCCGGAGAATGCGCTGCCTCCTGGCTCCATCAATAACGGCAATGCAGGCGATGCCAATGGGAGCAGCACCCGCCCGGAGACAAAAAACGGCTCGACCAGCGGTGGCAATTCGATGGGGAGCGGTTCTGGGAGTGGGTCTGGAGGATCAGGTAGTCCTGCCGGCGGGAGCACAGCGCCTGCGGGTGGCGGGACAGGCAAAGCGGGCGGATAGCCTGCTGAAGAATCAACAGCAGTGAGAGGACGAGCCCGGCGATTTGCCGGGCTTTTGCGTCATCCTCTCGTTGCTCTTGGCCGGCGCTGCTCGTTATGCTGCTGAAACCTTTAATCTGTCGCGGAGCCGGCCGTACCTGAGCCGCCTGGGATGTCATGAAAACGGATCAGATGCGATGAGTTCACCGCGCAAAGAGTTCGGCCCGATCAAGGCCGTGATTTTCGATATGGATGGCTTGCTGCTGGATACCGAGGGCATTTACACCGAGGTCACGGCCACGATCGCCGCACGCTATGGACGCACGTTCGACTGGAGCGTCAAACAGAACATCATCGGTCGTGGTGCCGGTGATCTGGCGCGCTATGTGGTGCAGGCGCTGGATTTGCCAATCAGCGCCGAAGAGTTTCTAGTCATTCGCGAGCCGCTGATGCAAGAGCGTTTTCCTACGGCGCAGGCGATGCCGGGCGCAGAACAGCTGGTCCGGCACTTGAAGGCGCATAACGTTCCCATTGCCGTGGGCACAAGCTCCTCGAGCCAGTCGTTCGGCCAGAAAACCACCTTGCACCGCGACTGGTTCGCCTTGTTCGACTTCATCGTCACCGCCGATGATCCGGAAGTCGGCGCAGCCAAACCGGCGCCGGATATCTTCCTGACGGCAGCGCGACGCCTGGGTGTCGAGCCGCAGGATTGCCTGGTGTTCGAGGATTCGCCGTTCGGTGTCACGGCAGCCAAGGCGGCGGGGATGACGGCGATTGCGATTCCCGATGCGGCCATGGCGGACGAAAAATACGCACACGCCGATGGCATTCTTCGTACGTTGAAGGCATTCGTACCGGGTGCCTGTGGCTTGCCGGCACTTGAGTGGTCCTGATGACATTAACTGTGGGAGCGGGCTTGCTCGCGAAAGCGGTGTGTCAGGCCACATCAATGTCGACTGATACTCCCTCTTCGCGAGCAAGCCCGCTCCCACAGTTTGATTGCATTCAATTCATCAGGCGCCAAAACCACCGTCGATGGTCAGGCTCGCGCCGGTGATGTAGCCGGCTTCGGGGCTGACCAGGTAAGCGACGAAACTGGCGATTTCTTCGGCCTTGCCATAACGCCCCACTGCCATCAGCGGAATCAGGCTGTCGGCGAAGTCGCCGTGGGCAGGGTTCATGTCGGTATCCACCGGGCCGGGCTGCACGTTGTTGATGGTGATGCCTTTGGGGCCGAGGTCGCGGGCCAGGCCCTTGGTCAGGCCGACCAGCGCCGATTTGCTCATGGCGTACGGGCCACCACCGGCGAAGGGCATGCGGTCGGCGTTGGTGCTGCCAATGTTGATGATTCGACCGCCTTCGGTCATGTGCCTGGCGGCAGCCTGGGTGGCGATGAACACACTGCGCACGTTGATCGCCAGGGTCTGGTCGAAGTCTTCGAGTTTGAAATCTTCCAGCGGTGCAACGGCCAGCACGCCAGCGTTGTTGACCAGGATATCCAGCCTGCCAAAGGCTTCCACGGTGGCGTTCACGGCGCCGCGAATAGCATCTGCGTCGGCGCTGTCGGCCTTGATGGCTAGGGCTTTGCCGCCAGCAGTAGTGATGCTGTTTTGCAATTCCTCGGCCTTGGCCGTGGAGCTGACATAGGTAAAGGCGACCGTCGCGCCTTCAGCGGCCAGGCGCTTGACGATGGCAGCGCCGATGCCGCGGGAACCGCCCTGGATCAAAGCCACTTTGCCGCTGAGGTTCTGAGTAGTCATATCGATCTCCAAAGTCCCGAGGCGAGATGTCCCGGTTGATGGAGCCTAGTATCGAATCAGGATTGCACGCTGAGTAGAGGGTAATTGCGATAGTCTGTGTAAACCGCAAGTTTATAATGGCTATCCATGGAAACGTTCAGCAGTATCGAATGCTTTGTACGCAGCGCTGAGGTTGGCAGCTTTGCCGAAGCTGCGCGACGCTTGAGCCTGACCCCTGCGGCAGTGGGCAAGAGCGTGGCCAAACTCGAAGCGCGGCTGGGCGTACGGTTGTTTCAACGCAGCACCCGCAGCCTGACGCTAACGGAGGCCGGTCAGCTATTTCTCGATGAAGTCAGTGGCAGCCTGCTGACCATCCAGAACGCCGTGGCCAATCTGGCCAGCGCCGAAGGCCGACCGGCGGGCACCCTGAAGGTCAGCATGGGTACCGTGTTCGGGCGTTTATACATCGTGCCGCTACTCGGTGAATTTTTACAGCGCTTTCCGGCGATCAACCCGGACTGGCATTTTGATAACCGGCAAGTCGACCTGATCGGCCAGGGTTTCGACGCCGCGATTGGTGGCGGCTTCGAACTGCCCCAAGGGGTGGTGGCGCGCAAGCTGACGGTAGCCCATCGTGTGCTGGTGGCCTCTGCCGGTTACCTGGCGGCGCACGAGGCGATCCTCGAGCCTGACGATCTCAAGCAGCACGACGGCATCCTCATTCGCTCGCCGCAGACCGGGCGCGTGCGCTCCTGGCAGTTGACCAGTCGCACCCAGCAACACAGCCCCTTGAGCCTCAGGACGCGGATGACCATGAGCGATTCGGAGGCGGCTTGTGCCACGGCAGTTCAGGGGTTGGGCATTGCCTTGGTGAGCATGCCGTTCGCGTCGGGTTATCTGGAGGCGGGGACGTTGCAGCGGGTGTTGCCGGACTGGTATGTCGATGATGGCAATATTTCCATCTATTACGCTGAACACAAACTGCTGCCCGGTAAGACCCGGGCGTTTGTGGATTTCATTATTGAGCAGTTTGCGAAGCGGGGGTGGGGGCGCAGGTTCAGTGCTTTATGAGTATGGCTCTGGACCGAGGCGCGGCAATCGCGAGCAGGCTCGCTCCCACACTACCTGCCAAACCGACCCGGCCAGCCAATGATTCGCTTCGGCCGCGGCGTTGCATAAGTGCGCACCTTGGACGTCGACAGCCCCAGCCGCACCAGCGATTCGGCGATGGTCACCGCCGCCGTCACGCCGTCGATCACCGGTACGCCGGTGCGCTGGCGTATCTGCTCGTCCAGCCCGGCCATGCCGCCGCAGCCCAGGCAAATCACTTCGGCCTTGTCCTGGGTTACTGCCAGTTCAGCCTGATGCACGATGGCCTCCAGCGCGCGTTGCGGCTCGTGTTCCAGTTCCAACACCGCCAGGCCGCTGGCCCGCACCGAGGCGCAGCGGTCCCAGAGCCCGGACAGTTTCAGGCGATCTTCGATCAACGGTACGGTGCGGTCGAGGGTGGTGACGACCGAGTAGGCATGACCGAGAAACATCGCGGTGCTCGCGGCCGCATCGGTGATGTCCACCACCGGTACGTTGAGCAATTCCTGCAGGCCTTCGCGGCCGTGTTCGCCGTAGCCGGCTTGAATCACCGCATCGAAGGGCTGGTCGTAGGCCATGACCCGGTCCATCACCGCAATAGCGGCCAGGTAGCTTTCGAAGTTGCCTTCGATCGAGTCGGCGCCGAAATTGGGCGTCAGGCCAACGATCTCAGTGCCGGGCGCGGCCACGGCCTGGGCCGAGCGGGCGATGGCCTGGGTGATCGATTCGGTGGTATTGACGTTGACCACGAGAATGCGCATGGGAAGTCCTTATAACGGGTGGTTCAGCGGCCCGATGCTGCCAGGCCACGAGGGAGTTAATGGCTGACGTTGTCCACGGCGATGGCTTCACCACTGACGTCGGCGTAGTGGGGTTGGCGCTTGGCGATGATCAGGTAGAGCATCCCGGCAATCCCGGCACCAATCAGCCAGGAGAACGGCGACACCAGGTGGAAACCCGGAACCAGCGCCAGGATGATGGCGATCAGCGCGGCGGGAATGAAGGCCGCCACGGCGCGCAGGTTGACCCCGCGGCTGTAGTAATAGGCGCCACTGGGGTCTTCGCTGTACAACTGCGGCACGTTGACCTGGCCTTTTCGCACCAGCCAGTAGTCGACCATGATCACGCCATACAGCGGGCCGAGCAGGGCGCCGAGGCCGGAGAGGAAGTAGACGATCACCAGCGGGCTGTTATAGAGGTTCCACGGCAGGATCAGCACGGCAATGGTCGCGCTGATAAGCCCGGCACGACGGAACGTCAGGTACTTGGGCGCCAGGTTGCTGAGGACAAAGGCCGGGGCGACGAAGTTGGCCATGATGTTGACCGCCACGGTGACGATCAGGAACGCCAGGCAGCCCAGGACCAGGAAGAAGGTGTTGGGGATCGAGGCGATGATCTCGGTCGGGCTTTCAATGATCCGGCCATTGATCTGGAATTGCGCACCACAGAGCAGGACTGTGATGGCGGCGAATACCAGGATGTTTACCGGCAGGCCCCAGAAGTTGCCGACCTTGATGGTCTTGCGGCATGGCGAAGAGCGGGCGAAGTCGCAGAAGTTGAGGATCAGCGTGCCGTAGATCGCCAACCACAACGCCCCGCCGGCAAAGATATTGCGCCACATCTCGCCACCGCTCAGTGGCTCGCGGATCGACCAGGCGATGGTCGCATTGGCCTGCAAGTACATCCAGGCGGCGAGGGACGCGACGGTCAGCAGGATCACCGGTCCTGCAAATCCTTCGTAGCGCCGCACCATTTCCATGCCGTAGGCGAGGATCGCCAGCTGCACGAACCAGATCGAGACGAAACACACCCAACCCAGTGTCGACAGACCGAGGATCGAGTTGTGGTCGTAGTCGGCGAAGCCTGGATGGATGGCGGTCAGCAACACCCGAAAGACCACCGAGGCCAGGTAGGTCTGAATGCCGAACCATGCGATTGCGATGACGGCGCGGATCAATGCGGGAATCTGCGCGCCGTGAATGCCGAAACTGATGCGGCTGATGACCGGAAACGGCACACCGGTTTTCTGGCCCATGTAGCCTGACAGGTTCATGAAGCAGTACACCAGCGCCGCGCCGATGCCCAGCGAAAGAAGTATCTGCCAGCCACCCAGGCCCAGGGCGTAGAGGCCGATGGCAAACGAGTAGTTGGCGATGTTGTGCACATCGTTGGTCCACAACGCGAAGATGCTGTAGCGCCCCCAGCGACGACCTTCCGCCTTGGTCGGCGCCAAGTCCTTGTTGTGCAGGCGTGGGCTGAGCACGACAGGGGATTCAAGTGTTTGCTCAAAAGCGATCTGGGTGGCGTGGGAGGAGGGTAGATCCAGCGCGACATTGTTATTGGAGAGACTTGTACGCATTCCGGCAGGCTCCTGATGCTCGACGCCGCGATGACTGTGCTTGAGCCTTTGCTCGGCAATCTTCGTCGCGGGTGGCGAATATCATTGGTTACGGGGCATCTGCAGCCTGTACGGGATAGGGCGCTTCAGGCTTGCGGATCTGAGTGTGTATGTTTTGGATTGATTGTATACAAAACATGTATGCACTTAAGCGAGATGCGTGCCAGGCGAGAGATATATGAAATGCGCTGCTCATTTCGTTTTGTTATGTATTTCGGCCAAGTGATTGAAAAATTGGAAATGTAAATTGACCGTTTGAACAGGTATTTATTTTTCAGCGGGATTGTTGGGTTTGATTGACTGGGGAAGTCAGGAAAGGAGGATGTAACTTTTTGGGGCGTGGAGATTAAAAGTGCACACATAAATGGCACCTATGGTGACATTCCTGTGTACACATTTTTCGGCTTGGTCACGAATCCTGTAGGAGCAAGCTTGCTCGCGATGGTCGTCAACGATAACGCGGGGTGTCTGATACCCCGCGGCGTTCCAGGGTTCATCGCGAGCAAGCTCGCTCCTACAGGGGGATTTGCAGAGAGATCAGGCTTTGGACTTGCTGATGATATTGCCTGCATGCAATCCGCATTCTTTCTGGGTCGCTTCTTCCCACCACCAGCGACCTTCACGCTCGTGCTGGTTCGGCAGCACCGGGCGCGTGCACGGCTCACAGCCGATGCTGATGAACCCGCGTTCGTGCAGGCTGTTGTACGGCAGTTCGAGCATGCGGATGTAGCCCCAGATTTCCTCGCTGGTCATTTGTGCCAGCGGGTTGAACTTGTACAGGGTGCGGTCCGGGGTGGAGAACGCGGTATCGACTTCCATCACCGCCACGGCGCTGCGCGTGCCGGGGCTCTGGTCGCGGCGCTGGCCGGTGGCCCAGGCCTTCACGCCAGACAGCTTGCGGCGCAGCGGCTCGATCTTGCGGATGCCGCAGCACTCGCCATGGCCGTCCTTATAGAAACTGAACAGGCCTTTTTCCTTCACGAACGGTTCGAGTTTGGTGTAGTCCGGCGACACCAGTTCGATGTCGATCTTGTAGTGCTCGCGCACCTGATCGATGAAGCGGTAGGTCTCGGGGTGCAAGCGGCCGGTGTCGAGGCTGAACACCTTGACGTTCTTGTTCAGTTTCCAGGCCATGTCCACCAGCACCACATCTTCGGCGCCGCTGAAAGATATCCACAGTTCATCGCCAAACTCGGCGAAGGCGAGTTTGAGAATGTCCTGAGCGGATTTGTTGGCATAGGTCGTGGCGAGTTCCACGACGTCGAACGTTGGGCTCATCAGGGCGGCTTCCTACAGGTCGGTGGCGCTTGGCGCTCTATATGGGGCCGATGGTAACAAAAAGCTGCAGGGGACGGGGCGTCCTCTGCGTTGCGCGGTGGGGGAGTTGTCGCTAGAGTTCGGGCTCGCTCGACTCAATAAACAATACCAATGGAGTGTCTTGTGGAAATTGCCTGTCTGGATCTTGAAGGTGTGCTGGTCCCGGAAATCTGGATCGCCTTCGCGGAAAAAACCGGGATCGAATCCCTCAGGGCCACCACTCGGGACATTCCCGACTATGACGTGCTGATGAAGCAGCGCTTGCGGATTCTCGACGAACACGGCCTGAAGCTCGCTGACATCCAGGAAGTGATCGCGACGCTCAAGCCGCTGGACGGTGCTGTCGAGTTCGTCAACTGGTTGCGCGAGCGCTTCCAGGTGGTGATTCTGTCGGACACGTTCTACGAGTTTTCCCAGCCGCTGATGCGTCAGCTGGGCTTCCCGACCTTGCTCTGCCACCGTCTGATCACTGACGATAGCGGGCGCGTTACTGGCTATCAATTGCGTCAGAGAGATCCCAAGCGCCAGTCGGTGCTGGCCTTCAAGAGCCTCTACTACCGGGTGATTGCAGCGGGGGATTCCTACAACGACACCACGATGCTGGGTGAGGCGGATGCCGGGATTCTGTTCCATGCGCCGGACAATGTGATCAGCGAGTTCCCGCAGTTCCCGGCGGTGCACACGTTTGAAGAGCTGAAGCAGGAGTTCATCAACGCGTCCAACCGCACCCTGACCTTGTAAACCCGCCCCCTGTAGGAGCGAGCCTGCTCGCGATGAACCTGAGAGCACCGCAGGGCGTCAGGTTTCCATCGTTATCGTTAACGACCATCGCGAGCAATCGAGCGTCGACCGGCTGCTCCTACAGGTTCTGCAGGGTATCGAGCAGCACCTTCACCTTGGTGATCGATTCCTGATATTCGGCCTGCCACTCGGAATCCGCGACAATCCCGCCGCCGCCCCAGCAGCACACCTGCCCATCCTTGACCAGCAAGCTGCGGATGGCGATGGAGCTGTCCATCTCGCCGCGCACGTCCAGATACAACAATGAACCGCAGTACAAACCGCGTCGGGTCGGTTCCAGCTCGTCGATGATCTGCATCGAGCGGATTTTCGGGGCGCCGGTAATCGAGCCGCCGGGGAAGCTGCCGGCGATCAGGTCCAGCGCATCCCGATCGTCCGCCAGTTCACCGGTCACGCTGCTCACCAGGTGATGCACATTCGGGTAGCTTTCCAGGCTGAACAGCTCGGGCACACGTACCGAGCCGGTGCGGCAGGTGCGGCCGAGGTCGTTGCGCAACAGGTCGACAATCATCAGGTTTTCCGCACGGTCCTTGGGGCTGGCCAGCAGTTCGACGGCGTTCGCCGCGTCTTCGGCTGGGGTGAGGCCCCGTGGGCGCGTGCCTTTGATCGGGCGGGTTTCAACCAGACGCTCGCTGACTTTGACGAAGCGTTCCGGAGACAGGCTCAGTACCGCGCCGCCGTCGGGCAGGCTCTGGAAGCCCGAAAACGGGGTGGGGCACGCCAGTCGCAACGCACAGTACGCCGTCCATGGGTCACCCTGGCAGGGCGCGCGAAAGCGTTGGGCGAAGTTGACCTGATAGCAGTCACCGGCCTGGATGTATTGCTGGATGCGCTCGATCGCCTCGCGATACTGGTCAGCGCTCAGATCGGCATGCATCGGCGCCTGCAACCTGAACGGCTCGCCAGCGTCAGCGGTCGGCTGGCTGAACAGCTCAATCAAACGCTGACGTTCGCTGTCAGCCAGCGTCGGGTGGAACACCAGTTGGCTGGTGGCCTGCTGGTGATCGCTGATCAGCGCCCAGTCGTACAGGCCGAACCGCGCATCCGGCAAATGCAGGTCATCCAGGGCCTGGCTCGGCAGGTTCTCCAGGTGACGGCCGAAGTCGTAGCTCAGGTAGCCGATCAAGCCGCCGGCGAACGGCAGGTCATTGGGTAGTGTCGCTTCGCCCAGTCGTGTCAGATTGTCCCGCAGGCGTTGCAGGAAATCATTGCCACGTTCGTCAGGCGCGACCGTCAGTTGTTCCAGCGGCCAAGCGCTGAGCAGGTCAAAGCGCCCGCGCTCGGCACTGGGGCGGCCGCTGTCGAGCAGCACGGCGCCGGGGGCATGACGAATGGCCGCAAAGTATTCGGCGGGGTTGGCGCGATAGGGCAGCGGGTGTACGGAACAGGTCAGCATGGGCGGGGGAGATCAGCCATCGAGGCGGGGTGGCGATTGTAGACCTCTCGGGGAAATGCTCCTAGAGGCATGTCGGGGACTTGTAGGAGCGAGCTTGCTCGCGATGAACCTGAGAGCAACGCGTACATCCAGGAAGCACGCGTTATCGTTGACGTCCATCGCGAGCAAGCTCGCTCCTGCAAGGAGGGACTCAGCCCTCAACCGGCGGAATATGCCCAAACATCTCCTGCACAAACGCCACTCGCTCTTCAACGCTTTCGCTGACACCACGGGCCTTCAGCGCTTCCAGGCGCGCCTCGACCGCGTGGGTGCGCAACGTCAGGCCGCAGTCATTGGCAATCTGGATGTTCAGCCCTGGCCGGGCGTTGAGCTCGAGGATCAACGGGCCTTTCTCCTGGTCCAGCACCATGTCGACGCCGATGTAGCCCAGCCCGCACAGCTCATAGCAGCCCGCGGCGAGTTTCATGAAGCCGTCCCAGTAGGGCAGCTGCACGCCATCCACCGCGTTGGTGGTGTCCGGGTGCTTGGCGATGATGTTGTTCAGCCAGGTGCCGCGCAGGGTCAGGCCGGTGGCAAGGTCGACGCCGACGCCGATGGCGCCCTGGTGCAGGTTGGCCTTGCCGCCCGACTGACGGGTGGGCAAGCGCAGCATGGCCATCACCGGGTAGCCCATCAGCACGATGATGCGGATGTCCGGCACACCTTCATAGCTGATGCTCTTGAAGATCTGGTCCGGAATCACCCGGTATTCGATCAGTGCCCGGTCGCGGTGCCCGCCGAGGGAGTACAGGCCGGTGAGGATGCTCGAGACATGGTGCTCGATCTCTTCGTGGCTGATGATCTTGCCGGACACCGTGCGATAACGACCCTCGAAACGGTCGGCGATGACAATGATGCCATCGCCCCCGGCGCCCTGGGCCGGCTTGATCACGAAATCGTTGCGCCCATCGATGATCTCGTCGAGCTTGTCGATTTCCTTCTCGGTGGAGATCACGCCATACAGTTGCGGCACATGGATGCCGGCAGCGATGGCGCGCTCCTTGGTGATGATCTTGTCGTCGACGATCGGGTACAGGCTGCGCTTGTTGTACTTGAGCACGTAGTCCGCGTTACGCCGGTTGATGCCCATGATGCCCCGGGCTTCCAGGGCTTTCCAGGTCTTCCAGAAGCCGAACATCAGGCGTCAGCCTTCTTCAGGAAGGCCTTGAAGCGCACCAGCTCGGTCAGGCGGTAGCCACGATAACGACCCATGGCCAGCATGAAGCCCACCAGGATCAGCAGGATCGCCGGGAAGGTGAACACGAAGTACACCAGTTCCGGCACGCTCATGATCAGGTGCGCCAGGGAGGCCGCGAACAGGGTGCCGATCGCCACTTTCATGGCATGGCTGGCGCCGCGTTCTTCCCAGGTGATCGACAGGCGTTCGATGGTCATGGTCAGGATCACCATCGGGAACAATGCCACCGACAGTCCGCGCTCCAGGCCGAGCTTGTGGCTGAACAGGCTGATGGCCGCGATCAATACCACCACGAACGTCAGCACCACCGACAGCCTCGGCAGCATTTGCAGCTTCAGGTGTTCAAGGTAGGAGCGCAGCGACAGCCCCAGGGCGGTGATGATGGTAAACAGCACGATGCCGAAGCCGAGCTGGGTTTCGCGGAAGGCCAGGGCGATCAGCACCGGGGTAAAGGTGCCGAGGGTCTGCAGGCCGATCAGGTTGCGCAGGATCAGGATCACCAGCACGCCGATCGGGATCATCACCATGATCATGAAGGTCTGCTGGGTCTGCAGCGGCAGGCCGTACAGCGAGTATTCGAGGAAGTTGGCGTCGGTGTTTTCGTCGGTCAGCTTGGCCAGGCGAATGGCGTTCATTTCGCTGTTGTTCATGCTGAAGGTCACAGTGGCCTTCTTGCCGCCATCGACGGTGATCAGGTTTTCGTCGCCGGTCCACCACAGCAGGCGGTCAGTCGGCAGGCCCTGTTCGCCGGTCTCCGGGTTGAAGTACAGCCAGTCGGTGCCGTTGAAGCTGCGCAGCCAGAGTTCCGGGGTTTGCGGTTGGTCGGCCACCAGGCGAATGGTATGGACCTTTTCCACCGGGACGTGGGCGATGGACAGCAACAGCTCGACGATCTTCGCCTTGTGCGCCGGAGTCGGGTCGCCGGCCAGGAGCATCTTGGCATTGTCGTCGTTGCTGTTGTTGACCCGCTTGATCGCTTCGCTGATGAAGGTCTCGACGTCGGCCGAGTGCTGGCGAATCGGCGCCAGCAGCGCTTCGGCGGCGAGTTTCTCCGGACCTTCCAGGGCAATGCTGTCGCGGAAGGTCGGACCCTTGACCTTGGCTTTTTCGGCGGTGTAGCGCTTGGTCAGCACCAGGCGGTAATAAAGAGTCTGGTTGCCTTTGGCCCGGCGCGCCGACCAGGTGACCTTGCGGTTGCCGTCGACACGGTTCACGGCCACGCCGTAGTTATTGGAGATGAAGCTTTCGTTGAGGCTCACGTAATCGCGGCTCAGCGGTGGCACGAACATCTGGATCTTGACCGGGTCCTTGGCACTGGCGACGAACTCGACCTTGGCGTCGATGTTCCACAAGTCGTCGGTGGCGTCTTCCGTCACGGGAATGCCGAGCACGAAGATCTGGTAGGCCGTGACTGAAATGCCCAGCACCACCAGGATGGCGATCAGCATTTTCAGATGAAGGGTAAGAGAGCGCATTTGAATTACTCGGCGGTATGAGCGTCGGTGGCGCAGGCGGGTTTGCCGGCAGCGTATTTAAGACTGGGATCGACCAGCGCATCGAAGCGTTTGAGCGCTTCGGAGCCGATCAGGAGCGGATATTGGAACGCGCTACGGTCGGTCAGGTTCACTTCGATGCTGCGTAAAGCCGAACCCATGCAGATATCCAGCTCGATCACCGGGCGGGCGGTGTACTTCTTGCCTTCTTCCGGATCGTAGTCACCGGCCCGGCGCTTGATCTTGCTGACACGGGCCAGCGGTCGTTCGATCGGGTGCGAATGGGCCGCGTCGATGGCCAGGTAGAAGCGCACCCAGGACTCGCCATTGCGTTTGAAACGCTTGATGTCGCGGGCACTCAGGGACGCGGTTTTCGCGCCGGTATCGAGTTTGGCGGCCACTTCGAGGTCGATACCGCCCAGCGATGCGTATTCATTGAGGCCATAGACGGTCTTTTCCCCCGCCACTGCAAAACCGGGCAGGCAAAGACAATAAAGGAGTGTGGAGAAGGGCTTGAGTCTCATAAATCCTGGTGCGCAGCGGTGCGTATTTCGGTTCAAGGCCCTGGCATCGCTGCGCAAGCTCCCTCGTAGGCCTATCAGCTATTTATGACAAGCCGTGCAGATGTGACAGACAAATGCGGGCGGCATTCTAGCACGGTGGGTTTATGGCGCCACCGCTGGGGGGCGGCTATAAACAGAGGGCTCTGCTTGGTTATGGTGCAGTCGGTTATTAGACGATTGTCGACAATGTCGAATTATCCTTTGACTGGCGCGCCTGTTTTGGTTAGTTTTTGCGGCACTGGCTTTCAAGGTGTCGACAATATGTTGGATCAACTGGATCCCCCGCTCATCGTTCAAGACGACTCGGAAACACTTTCCGAGAACGTCTTCCGGCGTATTCAGGCGGCCATCGTCAAGGGCGATATCGCCCCGGGCAGCAAAATCTCCGAGCCGGAGCTGGCCCGCACCTATGGCATCAGCCGTGGCCCGCTGCGCGAGGCCATCCACCGTCTGGAAGGCCAGCGCCTGCTGGTGCGCGTGCCGCACGTCGGGGCGCGGGTGGTGTCGCTCGATCATGCCGAGTTGGTCGAGCTCTACGAAATCCGCGAATCCCTTGAAGGCATGGCCTGTCGTCTGGCCGCCGAGCGCATGAGCGTCGAAGAAATCGACGAACTGCGCCGCGTCCTCGAAACCCACGAGCGCGACGAGGCCTTCCAGGCAGGTCGCGGTTACTACCAGCAGGAAGGCGATTTCGACTTCCACTACCGGATTATCCAGGGCAGCGGCAACCGCACCCTGACGCAAATGCTCTGCGGCGAGCTGTATCAATTGGTGCGCATGTACCGGATGAAATTTTCCAGCACGCCCAATCGCCCACACCAGGCGTTCGCAGAGCACCACCGAATTCTCGATGCCATCGCCGACCGTGACGGTGAACTGGCCGAGTTGTTGATGCGCCGTCACATCGGCGCCTCCAAACGCAACATCGCCCGTCATTACCAGGACGGCGCCAACCCGACAGCCAAACGAGGTGAGTCATGAGTTTGAACAAGAGCACTCCAGGCCAGCGTTTCCGCGATGCGGTCGCCAGTGAGCATCCATTGCAAGTGGTCGGCGCGATCAACGCCAACCATGCGCTGCTGGCCAAGCGCGCCGGTTTCAAGGCGATCTACCTGTCGGGTGGCGGGGTGGCTGCCGGCTCCCTCGGCCTGCCGGACCTGGGCATCACCGGCCTGGATGACGTGCTGACCGACGTGCGTCGCATCACCGACGTTTGCGACCTGCCACTGCTGGTGGACGTGGACACCGGTTTCGGTTCTTCGGCCTTCAACGTTGCCCGTACCGTGAAGTCGATGATCAAGTTCGGCGCGGCGGCGATTCACATCGAGGACCAGGTTGGCGCCAAGCGTTGCGGCCACCGTCCTAATAAAGAGATCGTGACCCAGCAGGAAATGGTCGATCGCATCAAGGCGGCGGTCGATGCCCGTACCGACGACAGCTTCGTGATCATGGCCCGCACCGACGCCCTGGCGGTGGAAGGCCTGGAATCTGCCCTGGATCGTGCCGCTGCCTGCATCGAAGCTGGCGCCGACATGATTTTCCCGGAAGCCATCACCGAGCTGGAAATGTACAAGCTGTTCGCCAGCCGTGTGAAAGCGCCGATCCTGGCCAACATCACCGAATTCGGCGCGACGCCGCTGTACACCACCGAGCAACTCGCCGCTGTCGACGTGTCGCTGGTGCTGTACCCGCTGTCGGCCTTCCGCGCCATGAACAAGGCCGCGGAAAACGTCTACAACGCGCTGCGCCGCGATGGCACGCAGGCGAATGTCATCGACACCATGCAGACCCGCATGGAGCTTTACGATCGCATCGACTACCACACCTTCGAGCAGAAGCTCGATGCGTTGTTCGCCGCGAAGAAATAATCAAACCCTGTACATGTAGGAGCGAGCTTGCTCGCGATGGACGTCAACGATTACGTGGTGTCCCTGATGCGCCGAGGTGTGCCGTCCACCTTCGCGAGCAAGCTCGCTCCTACAAGTTTCCCTGACAAATTCAAGAAGAATTGGAGACAGCACAAATGGCCGAAGCAAAAGTACTCAGTGGCGCCGGGCTCCGTGGCCAGGTTGCCGGGCAAACCGCACTGTCCACCGTGGGCCAGTCGGGTGCCGGTCTGACCTATCGTGGTTATGACGTTCGTGAACTGGCGGCTGACGCACAGTTCGAAGAAGTGGCCTACCTGCTGCTGTACGGCGAACTGCCGAGCAAGGCGCAACTGAACGCCTACATCACCAAGCTGAGCAAGCTGCGTGACCTGCCGCAAGCGCTGAAAGAAGTGCTGGAACGCATCCCTGCCGACGCCCACCCGATGGACGTGATGCGCACCGGCTGCTCGTTCCTGGGCAACCTGGAGCCGGAGAACGACTTCTGCGAGCAACACGACAAGACTGACCGCCTGCTGGCTGCTTTCCCGGCGATCATGACCTACTGGTACCGCTTCAGCCACGAAGGCAAGCGCATCGAATGCGTGAGCGACGAGCAGTCTATCGGTGGTCACTTCCTGCACTTGCTGCACGGCAAGAAGCCGAGCGAGCTGCACGTCAAGGTGATGAACGTTTCGCTGATCCTCTACGCGGAGCACGAATTCAACGCCTCGACCTTCACCGCCCGTGTGTGCGCGTCGACCCTGTCCGACCTGTATTCGTGCATCACCGCGGCCATCGGTTCGCTGCGTGGTCCGCTGCACGGCGGCGCCAACGAAGCGGCGATGGAAATGATCGAGCGTTTCTCGTCGCCTGAAGACGCGATCAAGGGCACCCTCGGCATGCTCGAGCGCAAGGACAAGATCATGGGCTTCGGCCACGCGATCTATAAGGACAACGATCCGCGTAACGAGGTGATCAAGGCCTGGTCGAAAAAACTCGCCGACGAAGTGGGTGACAAGGTGTTGTTCCCGGTTTCCGAAGCCATCGACAAGACCATGTGGGAGCAGAAGAAACTGTTCCCGAACGCCGACTTCTACCATGCCTCGGCGTACCACTTCATGGGCATCCCGACCAAGTTGTTCACACCGATCTTCGTCTGCTCGCGCCTGACCGGCTGGGCGGCCCACGTGTACGAACAACGCGCCAACAACCGCATCATCCGCCCGAGCGCCGAATACACCGGCGTCGAACAGCGCAAGTTCGTGCCAATCGAACAACGCTGAATGGTGGGAATGCCTGCACAGGTCACTGAATGAACCGGTGACCCTGTAGGTGCTGGCTTGCCAGCGAAGACGGTTTGTCATCCAACATCTTCGTTGATTGACCCACCGCAATCGCTGGCAAGCCAGCTCCTACAGAGGTCCGTGTTGAATTCGGGAGCTGTGCCAGGCCCCACCCTTTGTAACTACCGTGACCCGAGTCCTGACGATGAACACTGAATTCCGTAAAACGCTGCCCGGCAGCCACCTGGATTACTTCGACGTCCGCGCGGCGGTCGAGGCCATCCAGCCCGGCGCCTATGACACCCTGCCGTACACCTCCCGCGTGCTGGCGGAAAACCTGGTGCGTCGCTGCGACCCGGCCACGCTGACCGAATCCCTCAAGCAATTCATCGAGCGCAAGCGCGACCTCGATTTCCCGTGGTTCCCGGCCCGTGTGGTGTGCCACGACATTCTCGGCCAGACCGCGCTGGTCGACCTCGCCGGCCTGCGTGACGCCATCGCCCTGCAAGGCGGCGATCCTGCGCAAGTGAACCCGGTGGTGCCGACGCAACTGATCGTCGACCACTCCCTGGCCGTCGAGCGCGGTGGTTTCGATCCGGAGGCGTTCGAGAAGAACCGCGCCATTGAAGACCGTCGCAACGAAGACCGTTTCCACTTCATCAACTGGACCAAGAAGGCGTTCAAGAACGTCGACGTGATTCCGCCGGGCAACGGCATCATGCACCAGATCAACCTGGAGAAAATGTCTCCGGTGATCCAGGTACGTGACGGCGTGGCATTCCCTGACACCTGCGTCGGCACCGACAGCCACACCCCGCACGTCGATGCGCTGGGCGTGATCGCCATCGGCGTTGGCGGCCTGGAAGCCGAAAGCGTGATGCTGGGCCGTGCCTCCTGGATGCGCCTGCCGGAAAGCGTCGGCGTCGAGCTCACCGGCAAGCTGCAACCGGGCATCACCGCCACCGACATGGTGCTGGCGCTGACCGAGTTCCTGCGCAAGCAAAAAGTGGTTGGCGCATGGCTGGAGTTCTTCGGTGAAGGCGCCGCGGCGCTGACCCTGGGTGACCGCGCAACCATCTCCAACATGGCCCCGGAATACGGCGCCACCGCGGCGATGTTCTACATCGACCAGCAGACCATCGACTACCTCAAGCTCACCGGTCGTGAAGACGAGCAGGTGCAGCTGGTCGAGAACTACGCGAAGACCACCGGCCTGTGGGCAGACAGCCTCAAAGGCGCGCAGTACGAGCGCGGCCTGACCTTCGACCTGTCTTCGGTAGTGCGCAACATGGCCGGCCCGAGCAACCCGCACGCCCGTGTCGCGGTGTCGGACCTGGCTGCCAAAGGCATCTCCGGTCAGTGGGACGATGTGCCGGGGCAAATGCCGGACGGCGCGGTGATCATCGCCGCCATCACCAGTTGCACCAACACCAGCAACCCGCGCAACGTGATCGCCGCCGGCCTGCTGGCACGCAATGCCAACAAGCTCGGCCTGACCCGCAAGCCGTGGGTCAAGTCGTCCCTGGCACCGGGCTCGAAAACCGTGGCCCTGTACCTCGACGAAGCCGGCCTGACCGATGAGCTGGAACAGCTCGGTTTCGGCGTCGTGGCCTTCGCCTGCACCACCTGCAACGGCATGTCCGGCGCGCTGGACCCGGTGATCCAGCAAGAGATCATCGACCGCGACCTGTACGCCACGGCGGTACTGTCCGGTAACCGTAACTTCGACGGGCGGATTCACCCGTACGCCAAGCAGGCGTTCCTCGCTTCGCCGCCTCTGGTCGTCGCCTACGCGATCGCCGGTACCATCCGTTTCGATATCGAGAAGGATGTGCTGGGCGTGGTCGACGGCAAGGAAATCCGCCTGAAGGACATCTGGCCGAGCGACGAAGAAATCGACGCCGTAGTGAAAGCCTCGGTGAAGCCGGAGCAGTTCCGCCAGGTCTACATCCCGATGTTCGCCATCCACGAAGACACAGGTCCCAAAGTCGCGCCGCTGTACGACTGGCGCGAGATGAGTACCTACATTCGCCGTCCGCCGTACTGGGAAGGCGCACTGGCCGGCGCGCGTCCGCTCAAGGGCATGCGCCCGCTGGCGGTACTGCCGGACAACATCACCACCGACCACCTGTCGCCATCCAACGCGATCATGATGGACAGCGCCGCCGGCGAATACCTGGCGAAAATGGGCCTGCCGGAAGAGGACTTCAACTCCTACGCGACTCATAGGGGCGACCATTTGACTGCACAACGCGCAACCTTCGCCAACCCGAAACTGTTCAACGAAATGGTTCAGGAAAACGGCAAGGTCAAGCAGGGTTCCCTGGCCCGCGTCGAGCCGGAAGGCAAAGTGATGCGCATGTGGGAAGCCATCGAGACCTACATGGATCGCAAGCAGCCGCTGATCATTATCGCCGGTGCCGACTACGGTCAGGGTTCGTCCCGCGACTGGGCAGCGAAGGGCGTGCGCCTGGCCGGCGTGGAAGCGATTGCTGCCGAAGGCTTCGAGCGCATCCACCGCACCAACCTGGTGGGCATGGGCGTGTTGCCGCTGGAGTTCAAGCCGGGCACCAACCGTCACACCCTGGCCATCGACGGCAGTGAAACCTACGACGTTATCGGCGACCGCACCCCGCGTGCCGAGCTGACCCTGGTGATCCATCGCAAGAACGGCGAGCGCGTCGATGTGCCGGTAACCTGCCGCCTCGACACCGCTGAAGAAGTGTCGATCTACGAGGCTGGCGGCGTGTTGCAACGCTTCGCCCAGGACTTCCTCGAAGAATCGGCGGTAGCCGTTTAACACTTGCTGCGCCGACACGGGACTTTGAGTCCCGTGTCTGTTTTCTAGCTAAGGAGTAAGCAACACCATGGCTCATGCACCGCAAATCAAAATTCCCGCTACTTACATGCGCGGCGGCACCAGCAAAGGCGTGTTCTTCAGCCTGAAAGATCTGCCTGAATCAGCACAGGTTCCAGGCCCGGCCCGAGATGCGCTGTTGCTGCGCGTGATCGGCAGCCCCGACCCGTACGACAAGCAGATCGACGGCATGGGCGGCGCGACGTCCAGCACCAGCAAAACCGTGATCCTGTCGAAAAGCATCAAGGCCGATCACGACGTCGATTACCTGTTCGGTCAGGTGTCGATCGACAAGCCATTCGTCGACTGGAGCGGCAACTGCGGCAACCTGACCGCGGCGGTCGGTTCGTTCGCCGTCAGCAACGGCCTGGTGGACGCCAGCCGCATCCCGCACAACGGCATTGCCGTGGTCCGCGTGTGGCAAGCCAACATTGGCAAGACCATCATCGCCCACGTGCCGATCACCAACGGCGAAGTGCAGGAAACCGGCGATTTCGAACTCGACGGCGTGACCTTCCCGGCGGCGGAAGTGCAGGTCGAATTCCTCGACCCGGCAGCGGAAGAGGAGGGTGGTGGCGGTTCGATGTTCCCTACCGGCAACCTGGTCGATGACCTGGAAGTGCCTGGCGTAGGGACCTTCAAGGCCACCATGATCAACGCCGGTATCCCGACCATCTTCGTCAATGCCGAAGACATCGGCTACAAGGGCACCGAGTTGCAAGGCGCGATCAACGGCGATCCGAAAGCGTTGCTGATGTTCGAAACCATCCGTGCCTACGGCGCACTGCGCATGGGCCTGATATCCAACGTCGACGAAGCGGCCAAGCGTCAGCACACGCCGAAAGTGGCGTTCGTGGCCAAGCCTGCGGACTACGTGTCGTCCAGTGGTAAAACGGTAGCGGCGGGCGATGTCGACCTGCTGGTACGTGCACTGTCCATGGGCAAGTTGCACCACGCGATGATGGGCACGGCGGCTGTCGCCATCGGCACCGCGGCAGCGATTTCCGGCACCTTGGTCAACCTTGCAGCGGGCGGTGTCGAACGCAACGCGGTGCGCTTCGGTCACCCGTCGGGCACCCTGCGCGTTGGAGCTGAAGCCAGCCAGGTCAACGGCGAATGGACCGTGAACAAGGCCATCATGAGCCGTAGTGCACGGGTGTTGATGGAAGGTTTCGTTCGCGTACCGGGTGACTCCTTCTAACCGCAACAGCCCCTGTAGGAGCCCGGCTTGCCGGCGATGGCGTCCTTGAAATCGCCATCGCCTGTAGGAGCTGGCTTGCCAGCGAAGAGGCCGTCAAATTCAACATCATTGTTATGTATGACACCGCTTTCGCTGGCAAGCCAGCTCCACACAGGTGAATCGAACATGAGCGCCAACGTCGACCTCAACAACCGCCCCGACTACGACCAGGTCCTGCAGGACATTGCCGATTACGTCCTGAACTACAAGATCGAGTCCCGGGAAGCCCTCGACACTGCCCGCAATTGCCTGATGGATACCCTCGGCTGCGGCCTGCTGGCCCTGCGTTTCCCGGAATGCACCAAGCACCTGGGGCCCATGGTCGAAGGCACCGTCGTGCCGTTTGGCGCCCGAGTGCCAGGCACCAGTTACCGACTCGACCCGGTCAAGGCCGCGTGGGACATTGGGTGTATTGTGCGCTGGCTTGATTACAACGACACCTGGCTCGCGGCTGAATGGGGCCATCCGTCGGATAACCTCGGTGGCATTCTCGCGGTGGCTGACCACCTGTCGCAAAAGCGTCTTGCCAATGGTGAGGCGCCGCTGACCGTGCGCACGGTGCTTGAAGCGATGATCATGGCCCATGAGATCCAGGGCGTGATCGCGTTGGAAAACTCCTTCAACCGTGTCGGCCTCGACCACGTCATCCTGGTGAAAGTCGCCTCCACCGCGGTCACCGCCAAACTCATGGGCGCCAATCGTGAGCAGTTGCTCTCGGCGTTGTCCCATGCGTTCGCTGACGGCCAGGCATTGCGAACCTATCGCCATGCGCCGAATGCCGGCTCGCGCAAATCCTGGGCGGCGGGGGATGCCTCCAGTCGTGGTGTGCGCCTGGCAGACATCGCCATGCGTGGCGAGACGGGCATTCCAGGCGTGTTGAGTGCCAGGCAATGGGGCTTTTACGACGTGCTGTTCAGTCACACCAACAACGACCTTGCGCTCAAGCCGCAAGACCTGCGTGGGTTCAGCTTCGCGCGGCCTTACGGCAGTTATGTAATGGAAAACGTGCTGTTCAAGATCAGTTTTCCCGCCGAGTTCCACGCGCAAACGGCCTGTGAAGCCGCGGTGACCCTGCACCCGCAGGTGCGCAATCGCCTGCATGAAATCGATCGGATCGTCATCACCACCCAACAATCGGCGATCCGCATCATTTCCAAGGTCGGCCCGCTGGCCAATGCCGCCGACCGCGATCACTGCATTCAGTACATGGCAGCGGTGCCACTAGCGTTCGGCAACCTGGTGGCCGAGCACTACGAAGATGATTTTCACAGGGCGCATCCGATCATTGATGTGCTGCGCGACAAGATGGTCATTGTCGAAGATCCGCGTTTCACCCGCGAATACCTGGAGGCCGACAAGCGCTCGATCGCCAATGCCATCCAGGTGTTTTTCAAGGATGGGTCCAGCACCGAGAACGTGGTGGTGGAGTATCCGATCGGTCATCGTCGGCGCCGCGGCGAGGGCATTCCGTTGTTGGAGGACAAGTTCAGGGCGAACCTGCTGACCCGATTCACGGGGCAGCGTAGCGAGGAGATTTTTGCGTTGTGCAAGGATCAGGCGGGGCTTGAGGCGACAGCGGTGAACCGGTTTGTGGATCTGTTTGTTATCTAGGAGACCGCGTTATCGTTCAATCGCCAGCAGGCTGGCTCCCACAGTTGATTTGTATTCACCGCAGATCAACTGTGGGAGCCAGCCTGCTGGCGATGAGGCCAGAACAGGCAATAGAGAATTATTTGAAGCGCCGCTCCACACCTTTCTCCACAAGAATCTTCGCGGAGATCTCTTCCACGGAAAAATGCGTGGAGTTGATATTCGGAATGTTCTCGCGGCGGAACAGGTTTTCCACCTCGCGCACTTCGAACTCGCACTGGGCGTAGCTCGAATAGCGGCTGTTGGGCTTGCGCTCGTTGCGGATCGCGGTGAGGCGGTCCGGGTCGATGGTCAGGCCGAACAGCTTGTGCTGGTGGGCACGCAGGGCGCTTGGCAATTGCAGGCGCTCCATGTCGTCTTCGGTCAGCGGGTAGTTGGCCGCGCGGATGCCGAATTGCATGGCCATGTACAGGCAGGTGGGGGTCTTGCCGCAGCGCGATACGCCGACCAGGATCAGGTCGGCCTTGTCGTAATAATGCGTGCGGGCACCGTCGTCGTTGTCGAGGGCGAAGTTCACCGCCTCGATACGCTCCATGTAATTGGTGTTGGCACCGATGGAGTGGGATTTGCCCACGGTGTATGAAGAATGCTCGGTCAGTTCCTGTTCAAGGGGCGCCAGGAAGGTCGAGAAAATGTCGATCATGAAACCATTGGAAGTCGCGAGGATCTCACGAATGTCCTGATTGACGATGGTGTCGAAGATAATCGGACGGAAGCCGTCGGTTTCGGCGGCTTTGTTGATTTGTTGTACCATGGCCCGCGCTTTGTCCACGTTGTCGATGTACGGCCGCGTGACTTTGCTGAAGGTAATGTTTTCGAACTGCGCCAAAAGGCTTTGGCCGAGGGTTTCGGCGGTAATGCCCGTGCCATCGGAGATAAAGAAAGCAGATCGTTTCATTTGCACCTTGGGCCTTAAGCTAGTGACGAATCTTGGATATGATAGGCGCGATTTGCCGGCCGCCATTGGCCCGCATTCTCACTTATTTTCCAGGTCCAGGCCATATAGCCGGTAAATGCACATTTAAGCAGCCGGTTTCTGAGCTTTTCCAACACAGTTAGTGGAGAGATCACCTTGGTAGAGTACGTAGTTTCCCTCGACAAGCTCGGCAAAGACGACGTTGAGCACGTGGGGGGCAAGAACGCATCCCTGGGCGAGATGATCAGCAACCTTGCGGGTGCCGGTGTATCGGTACCCGGTGGCTTCGCCACGACCGCTCAGGCATATCGTGATTTCCTCGAACTGAGCGGCCTGAACCAGCAGATTCATGACGCCCTGGATGCCCTGGACGTCGACGACGTGAATGCCCTGGCCAAGACCGGCGCCCAGATCCGCCAATGGATCATGGAAGCCGAGTTCCCGGAAAAACTGAATGCCGAGATCCGCACGGCGTTCGCCACGCTGTCCGCCGGCAACCCTGACGTGGCCGTGGCCGTGCGCTCTTCCGCTACCGCCGAAGACCTGCCCGATGCCTCCTTCGCCGGTCAGCAGGAAACCTTCCTGAACATCCGTGGTGTCGAAAACGTCATTCGTGCCGCCAAAGAGGTGTTCGCTTCCCTGTTCAACGATCGCGCCATTTCCTACCGCGTACACCAGGGCTTCGACCACAAGCTGGTCGCCCTGTCGGCTGGCGTGCAGCGCATGGTCCGCTCCGAAACCGGCACCGCCGGCGTGATGTTCACCCTCGATACCGAGTCGGGCTTCCGTGACGTGGTGTTCATCACCGGCGCATACGGCCTGGGTGAAACCGTCGTGCAAGGCGCGGTGAATCCGGATGAGTTCTACGTCCACAAAGGCACGCTGGCTGCCGGTCGCCCGGCGATCCTGCGCCGCAACCTGGGCAGCAAGGCTATCAAGATGATCTACGGCGACGAGGCCAAGGCTGGTCGTTCGGTCAAGACCGTCGACGTCGACAAGGCCGAACGCGCGCGTTTCTGCCTGACCGACGCCGAAGTCAGCGAGCTGGCCAAGCAGGCGATGATCATCGAGAAGCACTACAAGTGCCCGATGGACATCGAATGGGCCAAGGACGGTGACGACGGCAAGCTGTACATCGTGCAGGCCCGTCCTGAAACCGTGAAAAGCCGTACCCAGGCCAACGTCATGGAACGTTACCTGTTGAAAGAAACCGGCACCGTGCTGGTCGAAGGCCGTGCCATTGGCCAGCGCATCGGCGCCGGCAAGGTCCGCATCATCAAGGACGTGTCCGAGATGGACAAGGTCCAGCCAGGCGACGTACTGGTGTCCGACATGACTGACCCGGACTGGGAACCGGTCATGAAGCGCGCCAGCGCCATCGTCACCAACCGTGGCGGTCGTACCTGCCACGCGGCGATCATCGCCCGTGAGCTGGGCATTCCGGCCGTGGTCGGTTGCGGCAACGCCACCCAGCTGTTGAAAGACGGCCAGGGCGTGACCGTTTCCTGCGCTGAAGGCGACACCGGTTTCATCTTCGAAGGCGAACTGGGCTTCGACATCAAGAAGAACTCCGTTGACGCCATGCCGGACCTGCCGTTCAAGATCATGATGAACGTCGGCAACCCGGACCGCGCATTCGATTTCGCACAGCTGCCGAACGCTGGTGTGGGCCTGGCCCGCCTGGAATTCATCATCAACCGCATGATCGGCGTGCACCCGAAAGCCCTGCTGAACTACGACGGCCTGCCACAGGACATCAAGGAAAGCGTCGACAAGCGCATCGCCGGTTACAGTGATCCGGTCGACTTCTACGTCGACAAACTGGTCGAAGGCATCAGCACCCTGGCGGCAGCGTTCACGCCGAAAAAGGTCATCGTGCGCCTGTCGGACTTCAAGTCCAACGAATACGCCAACCTGATCGGCGGCAAGCTCTACGAGCCGGAAGAAGAGAACCCGATGCTCGGCTTCCGCGGCGCTTCGCGTTACATCAGCGAATCGTTCCGTGACTGCTTCGAACTCGAATGCCGCGCCCTCAAGCGCGTGCGCAACGAGATGGGCCTGACCAACGTCGAAATCATGGTGCCGTTCGTCCGTACCCTGGGCGAAGCCAGCCAAGTGATCGACCTGCTGGCCGAAAACGGCCTGGCCCGCGGCGACAACGGTCTGCGCATCATCATGATGTGCGAACTGCCGTCCAACGCGATCCTGGCTGAAGAGTTCCTCGAGTTCTTCGACGGCTTCTCCATCGGCTCCAACGACCTGACCCAGCTCACCCTGGGCCTGGACCGTGACTCCGGGATCATCGCGCACCTGTTCGATGAGCGTAACCCGGCGGTCAAGAAGCTGCTGGCCAACGCCATTGCTGCCTGCAACAAGGCTGGCAAATACATCGGCATCTGCGGCCAGGGTCCTTCGGACCACCCGGACCTGGCCAAGTGGCTGATGGAGCAGGGCATCGAAAGCGTTTCGTTGAACCCCGATTCCGTACTGGAAACCTGGTTCTTCCTGGCTGAGGGTCAGGCGCAGGCCTGATCCGGTGTGAACGGGCCGCTCCCCCTGTAGGAGCGAGCTCGCTCGCGATGGACGTCAACGATAACGCGTGTTTGCTGGATGAACGCGTTGTCCCGGAGTCCATCGCGAGCAAGCTCGCTCCGACAGGGGCGGCCGTTTTGATTCAAGTAGGGCGGGCTCCTCCGGATGCCGCCCTTTTTTGTGCAAGAGATTATGCAAAGCAGCAGCAACCTGTTTCCTGTCGCTCTGATCAGCGCCGAGCGGCGCGGCGATCTGAGCGAAGACGTCTACCGGTTGAAACCCGGTAACAGCCCCGACGGCACCGTAGAACTGGCGGTGACGCGCCTCGGCATGGCTGATGAACCCGCATCGCGTGGCGTGCCGGTCATCTTGTTGCACGGCAGCTTTTCCAATCGACGTTTCTGGTTCTCCCCCAAGGGGCTGGGCCTGGGTGCCTATCTGACACGCCTGGGGTTCGATGTCTGGATCGCCGAAATGCGCGGTCACGGCCTGTCCCAGCGCAACCAGAACTATCGCAAGAACCGTGTTGCCGACTACGCGCGATACGATCTGCCAGCCATTGGCGCCTTCGTGCGCGAGCAAAGCGGCCAAGTCCCGCACTGGATCGGCCATTCGCTGGGCGGCATTACCTTGGCGGCCGCGCTGGGTGGCGAATACATTGGCGAACCGGTGGTTGCGTCCGCGGCGTTTTTTGGCACGCAAGTCAGCCGCACTTACTGGCCGTTGAAGATTCCACCAGTGGAATGGAGCGGTCGTTTCATCCTCAAGCGTTTTGCCCAGCTGTCCGGTTCACGGCTCAAGCGTGGCCCCGAGGACGAGCCGATCGGCCTGGCCCTGGAAAGCATGCGCTGGTACGGCCTGTTTGGGCGCTTTGGCGATGCAGACAAGGACTGGTGGGCGGGCCTGGCCGAGGTCAGGATGCCGGTGCTGGCGGTGAGTGCCGCAGGCGATCATCAGGACCCGGCCTGGGCGTGCCGCAAGTTGTTCGATCAGGTAGGTTCCGAGCACAAGCAATTTATCAACCTGGGACGCGAGCAGGGTTTTGCCGATAATTTCGGTCATGTGGAAATGTTGGTCAGCAAAGCCGCCCAGGCTGAAGTCTGGCCCTTGGTAGCGCGCTGGCTGACGGATCAGCACACGCCGTTGCTCGGTGATCAAGCGGATTTGGCCACGGCGATCTAAGCTGGACGCTCTATCAAGGGCATTTCGCTCTGGTCGGCTTGCGGCTAAGATATGACGCATTGAGCTGTTCCGGTCATTTTCTATGACTGAATCAGTAATGATGTTCGTGCTTTCTTCCTCTTTACAGGAGTTTCTCGATGAACCATTACCTCACGCCTGACCTGTGCGACGCCTATCCGGAGCTGGTGCAGGTGCTGGAACCGATGTTCAGCAATTTCGGTGGCCGGGATTCCTTCGGCGGCGAGATCGTGACCATCAAGTGCTTCGAAGACAACTCGCTGGTAAAGGAGCAGGCCGAGCTCAAGGGTAATGGCAAGGTGTTGGTGGTCGATGGTGGTGGCTCCCTGCGCCGTGCATTGCTGGGCGATATGATCGCCGAGAAAGCCGCGAAAAACGGCTGGGAAGGGCTGGTGATCTACGGTTGCATCCGTGACGTCGACGTCATCGCACAAACCGACCTGGGGGTTCAGGCATTGGCCAGCCACCCTATGAAGACCGACAAGCGCGGTATCGGCGATCTGAACGTTGCCGTGACCTTCGCCGGCGTGACCTTCCACCCTGGCCATTACATCTATGCGGACAACAACGGCGTGATCGTCTCGCCCAGCCCGTTGAAAATGCCTGAGTAATTATTTGAGCCAAGGAATGCGGATGTTCGAGGAAGAAAACGCGCAGTGGGGGCTGGTACATGCCCTGGTGCTGGACGGTAAAGGCGGTGCGCGTTCGATAGCCCGGACAGAACTCGACGAATTGCAGCTGCAGGCTCACGAAAGCCTGTGGCTGCACTGGGATCGCAGTCACCCGCAGACCCAGACCTGGCTGCGCAAGTACAGTGGCCTGAGCGAGTTCAGCTGCGACCTCTTGCTTGAAGAAAACACCCGACCGCGCCTGCTACAGCTTTCGGACAGCGAACTGCTGCTATTTTTGCGCGGGGTGAACCTCAATCCGGGAGCCGAGCCCGAAGACATGGTGTCGGTGCGGATCTTCGGCTCCGCCCAGCGGGTGATTTCCCTGCGTTTGCGTCCGTTGCGTGCCACCGAAGAACTGCTGGTGCAACTGGAGGAGGGCAAGGGACCGAAAACCGCCTCCGAACTCATTCTCTACATGGCTCAGTACCTCACCAACAAGGTGCAGGATCTGGTCAGTTGCCTCTCGGAAGTGGTCGATGAGGAAGAAGAAAAGCTGGATTCCGACGAACGGTACACGCCCGAGCACGGCGCTGTTTTACAGATCCGTCGCCGGGCCGCTGCGTTGAAGCGCTTTCTCGCTCCGCAGCGGGACATTTTTGGCCAACTGACGCGGATCAAGCTGCCCTGGTTCGTCGAGGACGACGGCGATTACTGGAACGAATTGAACAACAGCCTGACCCGTTATCTGGAAGAGCTTGAGTTGACGCGGGAGCGGGTGGGGCTGGTCCTGGAGGCTGAAGACCGGCGATTGAGCGTGCGCATGAACCGCACGATGTATCGCTTTGGTATCGTCACCGGGATTTTTTTACCGATGAGTTTTCTGACCGGTCTTTTGGGGATCAACGTCGGGGGCATTCCATTTTCACAAAGCCCCTATGGCTTCCTCGTCGCCTGCCTGCTGATGATCTCGGTGGCGCTTGGGCAGTGGTGGTTATTCCGACGTTTGCGCTGGGTTTGAAAATGCGCCATGTGACCCGGGCAAATTTGACCGCGTCTTTCACAGACATCACGAGAGGTGCGTATGCACGATCCGTTTGAACAGTCTTTGCGCGACATGCTCAATGCATCACCGTCCACCCGGGACGACGATGCGTGCCTGGGCCGTGTCCTGAAAACCGCCAATCGCCAGGTCGGCGCCGGTGATTTGTTCAGCCTGCTGGGCCGCTGGTTGCCCGCCCTGATGATCGCCCTCAATAACGGCTCGTCCCATGTCACGCCGGTCTCCCGTCTTCGTAAACCTACCGCTCGCACTGCTGATAAGGCTGATTGAATATGGAACTTGATCTCTGGACACAGAGCCTCGTCACTGCAATGACTGCGTTATGGACCAAGGTTGCGAACTTCATTCCGAACCTGTTTGGCGCATTGGTCGTGCTCCTGCTCGGTTTTGTCGTGGCCAAGCTGCTGGATACCCTGCTGTCCAAATTACTCGCCAAACTGGGTCTGGATCGCTTGATGGGCGGTACCGGTTTGACCAAGTTGATGTCCCGCGCCGGGCTGCAAGTACCCATATCGACACTGATCGGCAAGATCGTCTATTGGTTCGTTCTGCTTATTTTTTTGGTTTCTGCCGCAGAATCCCTTGGACTTGAGAGAGTTTCAGCTACGCTGGATATGCTTGCGTTGTATTTGCCGAAAGTGTTCGGCGCGGCGCTGGTGCTGCTGGTGGGTGTCTTGCTGGCGCAATTGGCCAATGGGCTGGTGCGCGGTGCGGCAGAAGGCGTAGGACTCGACTACGCTTCGGGGCTTGGGAGAATTGCCCAGGGCCTGGTGATCATCATCAGTATCTCGGTTGCGATCAGTCAGTTGGAGGTCAAGACGGACCTGCTCAACCATGTGATCGTGATCGTATTGATTACCGTTGGTCTGGCGGTTGCGCTGGCCATGGGGCTGGGAAGCCGGGAAATTGCCGGTCAGATTCTTGCGGGAATCTATGTGCGTGAGTTGTACCAGGTTGGGCAACAAGTGCGAGTTGGAGAGGTCGAAGGGCAGATCGAAGAGATCGGCACGGTTAAAACTACATTGCTGACCGATGAGGGTGAGCTAGTCTCTCTTTCCAATCGGATCCTCCTCGAGCAGCATGTGAGTAGCCGCTAACCCGGCAAACCCTGCTAATGTATGCCGCCGCAAAATGCCGCCTGATGTTGGCTGCGGCGGACATTGACCTGACTGTCGGCACGACTTGTTTTGAATAAAGCCCAATCGCTATCCACGCGCTATGACCCCCGCGAGCTCTCTGATGAGGAGTTGGTCGCGCGCTCGCATACCGAGCTGTTTCACGTGACGCGCGCGTATGAAGAACTGATGCGGCGTTACCAGCGAACATTATTTAACGTCTGTGCAAGGTATCTCGGGAACGATCGCGACGCTGATGATGTCTGTCAGGAGGTCATGTTGAAGGTGCTGTATGGCCTGAAGAACTTCGAGGGCAAATCGAAGTTCAAGACATGGCTATATAGCATCACGTACAACGAGTGCATTACGCAGTATCGCAAGGAAAGGCGAAAGCGTCGCTTGATGGACGCATTGAGTCTTGACCCCCTCGAGGAAGCGTCCGAAGAAAAGGCGCCGAAACCCGAGGAGAAGGGTGGACTTGATCGTTGGTTAGTGTATGTGAACCCGATTGACCGCGAAATTTTGGTGCTACGATTTGTCGCAGAGCTGGAGTTTCAGGAGATCGCAGACATCATGCACATGGGCTTGAGCGCAACAAAAATGCGGTACAAACGCGCTCTAGATAAATTGCGTGAGAAATTTGCAGGCATTGCTGAAACTTAGTTCAGCGCAAATATCTCTTACGTGTAGGCAAGTTCTGATAGACTTGCTGCCGAGTTGTCCCCCGGTTTGCGGGACTGCTTCACAATCACCAGATGGGGATTTAACGGATGAAACTGAAAAACACCTTGGGCTTGGCCATTGGTTCTCTTATTGCCGCCACTTCGTTCGGCGCTCTGGCACAGGGCCAAGGCGCAGTTGAAATCGAAGGCTACGCAAAGAAGCAGTATTTCGATAGCGACCGTAACTTCAAGAACGACGGCATCCTGCCGGGCGGTTCGATCGGTTACTTCCTGACTGACGACGTTGAACTGCGTCTGGCTTACGACGAAGTCCACAACGCCGTTACCGATGATGGCCAGAACGTGAAGGGCGCCAACACCGCTCTGGACGCTCTGTACCACTTCAACAACCCAGGCGACATGGTGCGTCCGTACCTCTCCGGCGGTTTCTCCGACCAGAGCATCGACCAGAATGGTTCGAACGGCCGTAACCGTTCCACCTTCGCCAACGTTGGCGGCGGCGCCAAGCTGTACTTCACCGAGAACTTCTACGCCCGTGCTGGCGTTGAAGCTCAATACAACATCGACCAGGGCAACACCGAGTGGGCTCCTAGCGTCGGTATCGGTGTGAACTTCGGTGGCGGCTCCAAACCAGCTCCTGCTCCAGTTCCAGCTCCAGAAGTTTGCTCCGACAGCGACAACGATGGCGTTTGCGACAACGTTGACAAGTGCCCGGACACCCCAGCCAACGTAACTGTTGACGCTGACGGCTGCCCAGCAGTTGCTGAAGTTGTTCGTGTTGAGCTGGACGTGAAATTCGACTTCGACAAGTCGGTAGTCAAGCCTAACAGCTACGGCGACATCAAGAACCTGGCTGACTTCATGAAGCAGTACCCATCCACCACCACTACTGTTGAAGGTCACACTGACTCCGTCGGTCCTGACGCTTACAACCAGAAACTGTCCGAGCGTCGTGCAAACGCCGTTAAGCAGGTTCTGACCAACCAGTACGGTGTTGAATCGTCCCGCGTTCAGTCTGTTGGCTACGGCGAATCCCGCCCAGTTGCTGACAACAAAACTGACGCTGGCCGCGCTGTAAACCGTCGCGTAGAAGCGCAGGTTGAAGCTCAAGCTAAGTAATTAGCCCGCAGCTGTGAGAAAAGCCCGGCTCAGGCCGGGCTTTTCTTTGCCTGCGATTTGAGGATTTACGCAGGACCCATGGAGCTGCCGCAGGTTCGGGCCGCGTTTCGGGTGATCTTTTGATCTTCTCGCCAGCTGCTCGCCGCCACCGCACCAATCACCAAAATGGCCGGGCTTTTCAGCTCAAAGGCGCAGGCATCTTCCTCCATGGCTGTCAGATCACTCCTGCATTCCCGCTGATGGGGCAATGAAGCGTTTTCGATCATCGCCACCGGTGTGTCCGCCGCCATCCCGCCAGCCAACAGCTGCTCGCGGATTTCGCTGAGTTTGGCCACGCCCATGTAGATCACCAGGGTCGTACCGCCCTGGGCCAGTGCCTGCCAGTTCAGGCTGCTGCCGTCCTGGGTATGGGCGGTGACCAGAGTCACGCCGCGCGCCACACCGCGCAGGGTCAGCGGGATATCGCATTGCGTGGCGCCCGCTAGCCCGGCAGTGATGCCATTGACCAGCTCTACCTCAACCCCGCGCTCGCGCAGCCACTGAGCCTCTTCGCCACCACGCCCGAAAATGCACGGGTCACCCCCTTTGAGTCGCACCACGCATTTGCCCTGCCGGGCGTAACGCAACATCAAACGATGGATGAACGCTTGCGGTGTGGAGCGGCAACCACCGCGTTTACCCACCGCAACGATCCGTGCCTCAGGGCAGTGTTCGAGGATCGCGCCATTGACCAGGTCATCGATCAGCACCACATCTGCCTCTTTCAAAGCGCGCACCGCCTTGAGGGTCAGCAATTCAGGATCACCGGGTCCCGCACCCACCAGCCAGACCTTTGCGTTCATAGTGTTTTTCCTCACGAAATGACGATGATCGGTTTTGAAGGCAAAACAAGCTCAGCCATGGAACGCCAGGAACAGCAAACCCAGGTTCGCCACCAGCGACAGCAAGGCCAATGTGCGCCATACCTTCAGCGGTTCGCGCTCCAGCAAAGGCCTGGGCCGTACGCTTGAACTGCATTGCTCCCCCTGTTCCAGCAGCCGCAACCATTCCTCGGCCGTTTCAAAACGCTGGGCCGGGTCTGCGGCCACCGCACGTTCCAGGCTTTGCGCCAGCCATTCCGGCAGGTCGGGGCGGTAGCGACTGGCACTGACCGGCACGCCGAAGCGGGGGCGTTGAAAGGCTTCTATTTCACCGTAGGGATACTGCCCTGTGAGCAGAAAATACAAAGTCACCCCCACCGCATACAGGTCCTGTTGCGGCGTCGGTGCATCGCCGCGGAAGGCCTCCGGGGCGATGTAGCTGGGGGTTCCCGGCAGGACGCTGGGTTGATCTTCAGACAGGCCGGGGCAGTAGGCGAGGCCGAAATCCAGCAGGCGCAACTCGCCGTCGTCCCCTGACAGCAGGTTCTGCGGCTTGATATCGCGATGGAGGATCTGCCGTCGATGCAGCAGGCCGACCGCTCGCAGCAGGCGTTCCGCCACATCCTGCCACTGCGCCAGGGGCAATGGTCCGATCTGCTCCTGCAGTTGCGCCAGGGTCGAGCCCGGATACTCGCGCATCACGTAGTACAGATGCTGACGTTGGCTGGCCGCATGCACTTGCGGAAAATGCCGCCCGGCCACACGCTTGAGGAACCATTCTTCGGAGAGCAAGGCTTGCCCGGCCTGATGATCGTCGTGAAGGCGGGCGGGCAGGGTTTTCAGCAGCCAGGGTTGCTGTTGGCTGTCGCGCACGCGATAGAGCAACGATTGCTGGCTCTGGCCGAGAATCCCTTCAATCTGCCAGCCTTCGAACACCTGCCCAGGTTTCAGTGCCGGCGGCAGCGGCCATTGCTGCAGATGGATCAAGGCATCACCGATACTCGCTTCACCCAGGGCATCAACCCGCACGAGCAACGCGCTGGCGTTATCCTGGCTGCCCGCCAGGTGCGCGGCGTTGACCAGGGTTTGGACGGCGCTGTCGAGGTCCGGTTGATCACGCAGGATTCCCGCAATGGCGGTGTCGCCCAGGACCGCCCAGACACCGTCGCTGAGCAGCACGAAGCTTTCATCGATGCGCAACTCACCATCGAGAAAATCCAGCACCAGGTGCTGATCCAGTCCCAGTGCGCGCTTGAGTACGTGCTGCATGCCCGGCTGGTCCCAGACGTGATCTTCGCTGATCCGCTGCAACTGCCCGGCGTGCCAGCGATACACCCGGCAATCGCCGACATGGGCCAGGGTAAAGCGCCGGCCGCGCAGGACCAGGGCGCTGACGGTGGTCAGCAGCGGTTGGCCTGCGCCGTTGGCCTGCAGCCAGCGGTTTTGCGCCAGCAGCAACCGATCCAGTGCCTGGGCAACCCCCCAGGTTTCCGGCGTGGCGTAGTAGTCCAGCGCCAAGGCCTGCAAGGTCGAGCGAGCCGCCAAGCCACCGTCGGCGCACTGGCTGACACCATCAGCGATGGCGAACAGGTAGCCCTTGCTGGCCGCCAGCGCCGGGGCCGGCGTGACCAGGCGCAGGGCATCCTGATTCTCTTCGCGCGGGCCGATGGCGCTGGCTTGGGCGAAACTCAGTTGCAGGCTCATGGCGCTGTCAGACCCGTGCAGCCGTTACGGCGGCCGAACCCCAGGTGGTCCTCCAGCGACGTTTCACACCATGCAGGCCGAACCAGGCGAGCACCCCGAGGCTGGCGAACAACCACAAGGCCATCTGGTAGCTGCCGGTGCTCTGCTTGATCGCCCCCATGCCTGCCGCCAGGGCAAATCCCCCGATGCCGCCGGCCATGCCGATCAGCCCGGTCATGACGCCGATCTCGCGACGGAAGCGCTGTGGCACCAGCTGGAAAACTGCGCCGTTGCCTGCCCCCAAACCGAGCATGGTGCACACGAACAGGGCCAGCGCGGCATAGGAACTCGGCAAGTTGAAACCAACGGCAGCGATGCAGATGGCGGCCACGGTGTACATCCCAAGCAGGGTGCGAATGCCGCCGAAGCGATCGGCCAGGGCGCCGCCCAGCGGACGCATCAGGCTGCCACCGAACACACAGGCTGCGGTGTAGTAACCGGCGGTGACCGGGCTCAGGCTGTATTGGTCGTTGAAGTAACCGGGCAGGGCGCTGGCCAGGCCGATGAACCCCCCGAAGGTCACGCTGTAGAAAAACATGAACCACCAGCTGTCGCGGTCGCCCAAGGCCTTGAAGTAATCGGCCATGGACTTGGCTTTCGGCCGCTCAGGCGCGTTTTTCGCCAGCCAGGCGAAAACGATCAGTGTCAGGATCAACGGGATCAGCGCGAAGCCGAACACGTTGCTCCAGCCAAAGGCGCCAGCCAGGACCGGTGCAATCAGCGCCGCCAGTACGGTGCCGGAGTTACCGGCCCCGGCGATGCCCATGGCCTTGCCCTGATGCTGCGGCGGATACCACTGCGATGCCAGGGGCAGGGCGACGGCAAATGAGGCGCCGGCCATGCCGAGGAACAGCCCCAGCAGCAAGGCTTGCTCATAGCTGTGGATACCGAGTTTCCAGGCACCGAACAACGCACAGATGACGATCACCTGGCCGATCAAGCCGGCGGTCTTGGGGGACAGGCGATCAGCCAGCATCCCCATCGCAAAGCGCAGTACCGCCCCGGCCAGAATCGGCGTGGCGACTACCAGCCCGCGTTGTTGGGTGGTCAGGTGCAGGTCTGCGGCGATCTGCACGGCCAGCGGGCCGAGCAGGTACCAGACCATGAAGCTCAGGTCGAAATAGAGGAAGGCCGCGAACAGGGTCGGGGTATGGCCGGATTTCCAGAAGCTTGAATTCATCGCGCACCTCAGCTGATAGGAGTCTCGAACGGGGGCCAAAACAAAAAAACGCCGCCACCTGATTCGCCATGGGGCAAACGAGGTGAGCGACGTCTTTGTCGTAGGTGGGGCAACCGCCGTTGGTTACCTGTGGTGATTACCTAGCGAGATCTGTGCCAACAGGCGGTACCGAGTCGCGGCCATTCGCGAGCAAGTCGAATCGCCGCACCGCCGCTCCCACATTTGAAATGCATTCACCCTGTGGGAGCGGGTTTGCTCGCGAAGAGGCCTTCAAAGGCACCGCAAAACTCAGCCAAGCAACTCACTCATGGCAATGATCTGCTCCGCCACCTGGATCAGCTTCTGCTGGCGGCTCATCGCCTGGCGACGCATCAGGGTGTAGGCCTCTTCTTCGTTGCAGTCCTTCATCTTCATCAGCAGCCCCTTGGCCAGCTCGATGCGCTTGCGCTCGGCCAGTTGCTGGTCGCGGGCATGCAGTTGGGCGCGCAGGGCCTGGTCGCTTTCGAAGCGCGCCATGGCCACGTCGAGAATCGGTTGCAGGCGTTGTGCGTGAATACCTTCGACGATGTAGGCACTGACCCCGGACTTGATCGCCTGGCGCATCACATCGGGGTCGTGTTCGTCGGTAAACATCACGATCGGCCGTGGCTGGTCGCGGCTGACCAGCACCACTTGCTCCATGACATCGCGGCTCGGTGACTCGGTATCGATCAGGATCACGTCCGGGCGCACCGTTTCGACGCGTTCGGGCAGGTCGATGGTCAGCCCGGATTCGTCGATGACCTCGAAACCGGCCTCGGTGAGGGCGGCTTTCAGGCGTCCGACTTTTTTCGCGGTGTCGTTGATCAGCAGGATACGCAACATGTTCGCAGTCTCCTGTCAGCGGCTGGCGAGAAGGGGCGAGCTGTCGCTCATGGCGTGCAACTTGAAGCTGCGGGCGTAACCGGTTGGGTCCGAACCGTCCCAGACCTTGCCGTCGATCAGCTGGCTGCTGCGCATCACGTTGCCCGGGGCGGTGACACCGACGGCGCTGGCGGCCTCACGGTATAAGTCTAGTTGTTGGACCTGAAGGGCTACGGCGAGGTAGTCGGGATCGTCGCGCAACAGGCCCCAGCGACGAAACTGGGTCATGAACCACATGCCATCGGACAGGTAGGGCACGTTGACCGCCCCCTGCCCATGGAAGCGCAGGGCGTGCGGGTCTTGCCATCGATTGCCCAGACCGTCGGCGTAGTCACCCAGCAGACGCGGTTCGATGCACGGCAGCGGCGCATCGAGGTACTGCGGTGCGCTGAGCAATTGCGCGGTACTACGGCGATTCTCGGTGCTGTCGTCGATGAAGTGGCTGGCTTCGAGGATCGCCATCACCAGCGCACGGGCGGTGTTGGGGTATTGCTCGACGAAGGCGCGGGTACAGCCGAGGACTTTTTCCGGGTGGTCGGGCCAGATGGCCTGGGACGTGGCCAGGGTAAACCCGAGGTCCTGCTTCACCGCGCTGTCGGCCCAGGGCTCGCCGACGCAGAAGCCGTCGATACGCCCGGCTTGCAGGTGCGCGACCATTTGCGGTGGCGGCACCACCACGCTGTCGACGTCGTGCAGCGGGTGAATGCCCTGGCTCGCCAGCCAATAATACAGCCACATGGCATGGGTGCCGGTGGGAAAGGTCTGGGCGAAGGTCAGTTTTGGGCGACTTTGGTGCACATGACGGTCCAGTGCTTCAGGACTGGTCACGCCGGCGGCTTGCAAGCCGTGGGAGAGATTGATGCTCTGGCCGTTCTGGTTCAGGCCCATGAGCACCGCCATGTCGGTGGGGGCCACGCCGCCGATGCCCAGGTGTACGGCATAGATCAAGCCATAGAGGCTGTGGGCGGCGTCGAGTTCGCCGCTGACCAGTTTGTCCCGCAGGTTGGCCCAGGACGACTGGCGCTTGAGGTTCAAGGTCAATCCGTAGGGCTGGGCAAAGCCCTGGGTGGCGGCGACAACGACCGAAGCGCAGTCGCTCAGGGCCATGAAGCCGAGGTTGATTTCGCTCTTTTCCGGGGCATCGCTGCCATTGACCCAGGCCAGGGGGCCGATTGAGGGTTCGTTCATCGATTTCGCACCTTCCAAAAAAAACGTCGTCCCAGACCCCTAAGAGCAGGCCCGGCTGACGACGCCATTGTCCTGGCACGCATTCCGCCGTTGGCCTGCGTGCTGATGCCTGTGCTGGTGCAAGGCATATGCCATCGCCCGCTGATTTTGTCGCGCGCCTCGCTTGCGACCCCGATGCGCGGGTATAATCGCCGCCTCATTTCGCCGCCATTCGAGTCAAACCCGCCCATGTACACCCTGGCCCGTCAGCTGTTGTTCAAACTTTCCCCGGAAACCTCCCACGATCTGTCCCTGGACCTGATCGGCGCGGGCGGGCGTCTGGGGCTCAACGGTTTGCTGTGCAAGGCCCCGGCAAGACTGCCGGTGAACGTCATGGGCCTGGAGTTCCCGAACCCGGTGGGCCTGGCCGCCGGCCTGGACAAGAATGGCGCCGCCATCGACGGCTTTGCGCAACTGGGTTTTGGTTTTGTCGAGATCGGCACCATTACCCCTCGCCCGCAACCGGGCAATCCGAAACCGCGGTTGTTCCGTCTGCCGGAGGCCGAGGCGATCATCAACCGCATGGGCTTCAACAACCTGGGTGTCGATCACCTGCTGGCCCGCGTGGCGGCCGCCAAGTACAAGGGTGTGCTGGGCATCAATATCGGCAAGAACTTCGACACACCGGTCGAGCGTGCGGTCGACGACTACCTGATCTGCCTGGACAAGGTCTACGCCCATGCCAGCTACGTGACGGTCAACGTCAGCTCGCCCAATACCCCGGGCCTGCGCAGCCTGCAGTTTGGTGACTCGCTCAAGCAGTTGCTGGCGGACCTTGCCACGCGCCGGGCAGAACTGGCGTTGCGCCACGGCAAGCACGTGCCGCTGGCGATCAAGATCGCCCCGGACATGACCGACGAAGAAACCGCGCAGGTCGCCCAGGCGTTGATCGAAACCGGAATGGACGCGGTCATCGCCACCAACACCACCTTGAGTCGCGTGGGTGTTGAAGGCATGGAACACGGTGACGAGGCGGGCGGTCTGTCTGGAGCGCCGGTGCGTGACAAGAGTACGCATACCGTGAAGGTGCTGGCTTCGGAGCTGGGGGGGCGCTTGCCGATTATCGCGGCGGGAGGCATCACCGAAGGCAAGCACGCTGCCGAGAAAATCACCGCCGGTGCGAGCCTGGTGCAGATCTACTCGGGCTTCATCTACAAGGGCCCGGCGCTCATCCGCGAGTCGGTAGACGCCATCGCAGCCTTGCGCTGATCCTTGTAGGAGCCGGCTTGCCGGCGATGGCGATCTCGAGGACGCCATCGCCGGCAAGCCGGGCTCCTACAGGGAATTGTGTTGACCGAAGTACAGGCATAAAAAAGGGCCCCTTCAAAGGAGCCCCTGGGCCGTAGCCCGCCGTCCGGATGGGACGTGCGTGGTTAATTCGCTGCAAAATCAGATTGTGTGTCGGAGTGTGTGCCCTGTGTTAGCCGACGGCGTGAAGTTCGTTGAGTCTGTGGATTCCCGCAGTGCCGGTCATACCGTCCCAGTTGTCGCCGCGTCCTTCTCGCCAGCCGTTAATCCAGGCTTGGCGTACCGACGGTAGAGTAAATGGGCAAAGCTCACGGGATTTACCACCAACGCCATATTGATATCCGCGCAAAAATGCTCTTTCCAACGGATCACGCTTAAGTCTTCTCATAGGGTGTTGCCCTCACTTGTTGACTGTATGTATCGCGTCGACCTCAATCGAGGTCTGGCAGAAAAACTCTGCCGTTGGGGGCTCGTTGCCGGCGTGACGAGCCAAGGTGTTGACGTCATTGCGGCGCCAACCTGTATTGAGTTCTAACCAATGCGTCACATCGAGGGAATGATCGTTTTGTCATAAGGACGTAACCGTTAATGTGCTATGGCACTAAGTAACATGATGTTTGTGGCGTCTTTAATGATCAAACCCCGGTATGATCGGCCCTGCGTTGGATGATCAGGTTAATCCTTTGCTGAGAATGCCTCCCGTTGCCGGGATGGACTATTCGACGAAGGGTCGACTTATGTCATTTTGTTGCATCAACTTTTTTATCTGTCCTTGCATCTAAGCTCATTTAACCCGGGCAGCAAGGGTGGAATGGCACACCTTCGTGCCACGCGGGCGCTCTTCGAGAAAAGCGCCTGATTGAAAACCGGGCCGGCAATGCGTTGCCGGTCCACTCAGCAAAGGCTCCGAATCCCCATGTCCGATCGTTTCGAACTCTTCCTCACTTGCCCTAAAGGCCTTGAAGGCCTGCTCATCGAGGAAGCCGTCGGGCTTGGCCTTGAAGAAGCGCGTGAGCACACTTCTGCCGTGCGTGGCATGGCCACCATGGAAACCGCGTACCGCCTGTGCCTGTGGTCGCGCCTGGCCAACCGGGTGCTGCTGGTCCTCAAGCGTTTCCCGATGAAAGACGCCGAAGACCTCTACCACGGTGTCCTCGACATCGAGTGGCAAGACCACATGCTCAATGACGGCACCCTGGCCGTCGAATTCAGCGGTCACGGTTCAGGCATCGACAACACCCACTTCGGCGCCTTGAAGGTCAAGGACGCTATCGTCGACAAACTGCGCACTCCACAGGGCGACCGTCCGTCCATCGACAAGCTCAACCCGGACCTGCGCATCCATCTGCGCCTGGATCGCGGTGAAGCGATTCTTTCGCTCGACCTGTCCGGCCACAGCCTGCACCAGCGCGGCTATCGCCTGCAGCAAGGTGCGGCGCCGCTGAAGGAAAACCTCGCGGCGGCGATCCTGATCCGTTCCGGCTGGCCGCGTATTGCCGCTGAAGGCGGCGCCCTGGCTGACCCGATGTGCGGTGTCGGTACCTTCCTGGTCGAAGCGGCGATGATCGCTGCCGACATCGCGCCGAACCTGCGCCGCGAGCAATGGGGCTTCACCGCCTGGCTCGGCCACGTGCCGGCGCTGTGGAAAAAACTCCATGAAGAAGCCTCTGAGCGTGCGGCGGCCGGCCTGGCCAAGCCACCGTTGTGGATTCGCGGTTATGAAGCCGACCCGCGCCTGATTCAACCGGGTCGCAACAACGTCGAGCGTGCCGGCCTGAGCGAGTGGATCAAGATCTACCAGGGCGAAGTCGCGACCTTCGAGCCGCGTCCGGACCAGAACCAGAAAGGCCTGGTGATCTGCAACCCTCCGTACGGCGAGCGTCTGGGCGACGAGGCGAGCCTGCTCTACCTCTACCAGAACCTTGGCGAACGACTGCGCCAGGCGTGCCTGAACTGGGAAGCCGCCGTGTTCACCGGCGCCCCGGACCTGGGCAAGCGCATGGGCATCCGCAGCCACAAGCAGTATTCGTTCTGGAACGGCGCCTTGCCGTGCAAGCTGTTGCTGATCAAGGTGTTGCCGGATCAGTTCGTCACCGGCGAGCGGCGTACCCCGGAACAGCGTCAGGCCGAGCGTGAGCAGGCCGCTTACGACCAGGCACCGAGCGAGCCGCAAGAGCGCCAGTACAACAAGAACGGCAACCCGATCAAACCAACGCCAGCACCGGCGCCGGTGATCGAGCAGCCGCGCCTGAGCGAAGGCGGGCAGATGTTTGCCAACCGCCTGCAGAAAAACCTCAAGGCGCTGGGCAAGTGGGTCAAGCGTGAAGGCATCGACTGCTATCGCGTCTACGATGCCGACATGCCGGAATACTCCATGGCCATCGACCTGTACCACGACTGGGTCCACGTCCAGGAATACGCCGCGCCGAAATCCATCGATCCGGAGAAGGCCTCGGCGCGCATGTTCGACGCCCTGGCGGCGATCCCCCAGGCCCTGAACGTCGACAAGAGCCGCGTGGTGGTCAAGCGCCGTGAGCGCCAGAGCGGCACCAAGCAGTACGAGCGCCAGGCCGCCCAGGGCAAGTTCGTCGAGGTCAACGAAGGCGGGGTGAAGCTGCTGGTCAACCTCACCGATTACCTCGATACCGGGTTGTTCCTCGACCACCGGCCGATGCGCATGCGCATCCAGAAAGAGGCCGCCGGCAAGCGCTTCCTCAACCTGTATTGCTACACCGCCACCGCCAGTGTCCATGCGGCCAAGGGCGGCGCGCGCAGTACCACCAGCGTCGACCTGTCGAAAACCTACCTGGACTGGGCGCGTCGCAACCTGTCGCTGAACGGTTTCTCCGACAAGAACCGCCTGGAGCAGAGTGACGTGATGGTCTGGCTGGAAGCCTGCCGTGAAGAATACGACCTGATCTTCATCGACCCGCCGACCTTCTCCAACTCCAAGCGCATGGAAGGGATCTTCGACGTGCAGCGTGACCAGGTGCAACTGATCGACCTGGCCATGGCGCGCCTGGCACCGGGCGGTGTGTTGTACTTCTCCAACAACTTCCGCAAGTTCGAGCTCGAGCCCAACCTCAGCGAGCGCTACGCGATCGAAGAGATCACTGCCCAGACCATCGACCCGGATTTTTCCCGTAACGCCAAGATCCATCGCGCGTGGAAAATCACCGCTCGCTGACACTGGATCCCTGTAGGAGCGAGCTCTGCTCGCGATGGTCGATAACGATAACGCGTGCTTTCTGAATGCACGCGGTGCCCTCGGATCCATCGCGAGCCAGCTCGCTCCTACAGGGCTGGTCAAATTAGTGGCTAATAGCTATAACTCAACTCATGGCCAATGGGCTTTCCCGCACCTGGCGTTTTGAGTTGCGTCTATGTCGTTGCACGCCGTGCGCCCCAAGATCCTGGGTTTTATCAGCGAAGATGTCTCGGCCGGGCTGGTTGCGCTCATGGTCTTGCTCGTCGGCGGGATTCTCACGGCGTTGCTCGCCTGGTCGACGCTGAACCTGTTTCACCATCAATTGCGGCAACGCTTCCAGTTGCTGGCCAGCGAACGCTACAGCCGTATCGAAGAACGTTTCCAGGACCAGGAGCAGCGCCTCGATGGCCTGCGCCGGTTCTTTGCCAACTCCGATGCGGTGTCCCGCGAGGAATTCAACGGCTACACCCAACCCCTGTTGCACCGGACCCAGGCGTACTCGTTTGCCGAACGGGTCACCCGGGAACAGCGGCCAGCCTTCGAACGCCGAGCGCGGGAGGGGGGTATGGATGATTTCACCCTGCGCGAACTCAGCGCCGACGGCCAACTGCAATTGGCCGCCGAGCGGGACGAGTACGTGGCGGTGCTCTATAGCCAGACGCAAAGCAGGCTCGGCGCGCCATTGGGCTATGACTTGCTGGCCCAGCCGTTGCGCCGCGCCACGCTGCAACGGGCCGATCAGCGCCAGGGCATGGCCGTGTCGCAACCGTTGCACCTGGTCAATATCGAGCCGGCTTATGCGCGGGGCGTACTGTTGGTGGCCCCGGTGACGCTGCGCAGCGGCGCCGGCGACGCAACGGGCAAACCGTTCGGTTATGTCATGGCGGTGATCAGCATGCGCCAATTGCTGGCAGACGGGCTGCCGGAGGCGGGCCGGGATTACCTCTCGGTGCGCATTCTCGACCTGTCCGTCGATGAGCAGCATGAGGTGCTTTTTCAGTCGCCCAATGCGCCAGCGGTAAGCGACTTGTCCGCGACTCGCCTGTTGCGTCTGGCCGATCATGAGTATCAGGTCGACATCCAGCCCAGCGAGGCTTTCATTCAGGCCAATCACTCGTCAGTGACCACCCTGGTGGTGCTCGGTGGTTTGCTCAGCGTGTTGCTCAGCGCCTTGCTCTATGTACTGGTCAGTCAGCGGCAACGGGCGCTGAAAATGGTCGAGCAAAGAACCGAGGAACTGCGCGCCCGGGAACAAGAGTTGCGCGGTACCCATGGCCAGTTGCGCGGGGTGCTGGATGCCGCGACCCAGGTCGCGATCATCGCCACGGACCTGCGCGGGGTGATCAGCACCTTCAATGCCGGCGCCGAGCAGATGCTCGGATATACCGTCGCCGAAGTGGTCGGGCGCATGACCCTGGAAAACCTGCACTTGCCCCGGGAGCTCGCGGCACGTTCGGCGGAATTGAGCGCGCGTTATGGCAAACCTGTACCGGCTTGCCATGCGATGCTGGTCGAGGGGCGCGTGGAGGGCGGCCATGAGGCGCGGGAGTGGACGCTGGTGCGTGGCGATGGCAGCCACCTGATCGTCAACATGCTGGCCACGCCGGTGTTCGATGAGCAGGGCCTGTGGGTCGGGCACCTGGCGATCTGCATCGACATCACCGAACGCAAGCGCGTGCATGAGGCACTGGCCGCACGGGACCTGTTGTTGAAGAAGCTCAGCGCCCATGTGCCCGGCGGGATCTACCAATTCAAGATGGAGTTCGACGGGCGCTTCAGCGTGATTTACGCCAGCGACGGCATTCGCGAGATCTATGAACTGGAGCCGGACGTGCTGCTGCTCAACGCCGAAGCGATCTTCACGCGGATTCATCCCCAGGACACCACGCGCGTGCGTGCCTCGATCCGGGCCTCGGCCGAAACCCTCAGCCACTGGCGCGAGGAATACCGCGTGCAACTGCCCCAGCGCGGCCTGCGCTGGGTCCGCGGCGAGGCGACCCCGGAAGAGCTGCCCGGCGGCGGCGTGCTCTGGCATGGCTACATCTCGGACATTACCGACACCAAGCGGGTGGAAGAAGAACTGCGGGCGCTGTCGGTCACCGACTCCCTGACCGGCATCCACAACCGGCGCTATTTCCAGGAACGCCTGACCACCGAGATGGCCCGGGTGGAGCGCGGAGGCGGCGAACTATCGGTGATCATGCTCGATATCGACCATTTCAAGCGCATCAACGACCAGTACGGCCATGCCGTGGGCGATCGGGTGTTGCAGGCCGTGTGCGAACGCGTTGGCCATCGGCTGCGGCGCACGGATGTGTTCTGCCGCCTGGGCGGTGAGGAGTTCATGGTCCTGTGCCCGGACATCGGCAGCGAGCAGGCCCATCTGCTGGCGCTGGAGTTGTGGCAAAGCCTGCGTAGCGCGCCGATCGATGAGGTAGGCGTCGTCACCGCCAGCTTCGGCGTGGCCAGCTGGCGCCAGGACGAAGGCGCGGATGCGCTGTTGTTGCGGGCGGATTCGGGGGTTTATGTGGCGAAGCAGGAGGGCAGGGATCGGGTGCAGGGCGAGATGACTTGATCCGGCCCACACACGATCTGTAGGAGCCAGCAAGCCGGCTCCTACAGAGGTCGTTGGTGCTACAACACCGAAGCGGTCTGCGCCAGTTTCGGCTGGCGATACAGGTCCAGCAGCACCTGGTCGAGCACCGACGACGCGCCAAACGGTGCCTTGTCGTTGAGGATCGCCACCACCGCCCAGGTGTTGCCGTTGACGTCGCGGCTGAAGCCGGCAATCGCCCGCACGGTGTTCAGGGTGCCGGTCTTGACGTGGGCTTCACCGCGCATGGCGGTGGTCTTCAGGCGCTTGCGCATGGTGCCGTCGGTACCGGCAATCGGCATCGAGCTGATGTACTCGGCGGCGTAAGGGCTGCGCCAGGCGGCTTGCAGCATCGACGCCATTTCCCGGGCACTGACGCGTTCGGCGCGGGACAGGCCGGAGCCATTCTCCATCACCAGGTGCGGCGCGGTGATGCCTTTCTTCGCCAGCCACTGGCGCACCACACGCTGGGCGGCTTTGGCGTCGTCGGCGTCGGCATCGGTGCGGTACTTCTGGCCCAGGCTCAGGAACAGCTGCTGGGCCATGGTGTTGTTACTGTATTTGTTGATGTCGCGGATGATTTCCGCCAGGTCCGGCGAGAACGCCCGCGCCAGTACCTTGGCGTCCTTCGGTGTTGGTGCCAGCACATCCTTGCCCTGGATGCTGCCGCCCAGTTCTTTCCAGATCGCGCGCACGGCGCCGGCGGTGTAGGTGGCGTGGTCCAGCAACGACAGGTAAGTCTGTGAACTGCAGCCTTCGCCCAACTGGCCGCCGACCGTCACGGTCACGCTGCCATCGGCCTGGGGCACCGGGTTGTAACGCACGCCACCGGTGCACTGCTTGGAATTGAGCGCCTTGACCTGGTTGTCGATGCGGATGCTGGCGATCGGCGGTTCCACCGACACCAGCACTTTGCCCGAGTCATTGCGCGCGACGAAGCGCAGGGCCTTGAGGTTGACCAGCAGCGCATCGGGCTTGACCAGGAACGGCTTGTTCTCGTCGTTGCCGTCGTCGTTGAATTCGGGCAGTTGCGGTTGCACGAAGAAGTTCTTGTCCAGCACCAGGTCGCCGGTGACCTGGGTCACGCCGTTGGCGCGCAGGTCGCGCATCAGCAGCCAGAGTTTTTCCATGTTCAGCTTCGGATCGCCGCCACCCTTGAGGTAGAGGTTGCCGTTGAGGATGCCCCCGCTGAGGGTGCCATCGGTATAGAACTCGGTTTTCCACTGATGATTGGGGCCTAGCATTTCCAGCGCCGCATAGGTGGTGACCAGCTTCATGGTCGACGCCGGGTTGACCGAAACGTCGGCGTTGAAAATGGTCGGGGTGCCGGGGCCGTTGAGCGGAATCATCACCAGCGACAGGGCGTTGTCCTGCAACTTGCTGGCCTTGAGGGCTTTTTCGACGTTGGGCGACAGGCTGGTATTGATCGGGTCAGCACAAACGGGGAGGGCCAGGGGGAAAAGCAGGCCGGCCAGGAGCAATGGACGCAACGATTTGATCATGTAGATAAAACCCTACAGCCGAGGGGAAAAAAAGATGAGGGCATGAAGATAAATTCCCTCAGTGGTCATGAAAGTGTCGGCATTATGCCCCAAGGTGCCACGGCTTGTGCCGTGCACGGGGCCACCAATCGGCTATTTTTTACCGACGGTAGGCGTCGCAGCCCAGAGAGTCGGGCAATTGGCGGCTTAAACTGCTAAAGTGCGGCCCGTTATTACTTATGAGGATTGTTCCAATGGCGACTAACCGCTCCCAGCGTCTGCGCAAAAAACTGTGCGTTGATGAATTTCAAGAGCTGGGTTTCGAACTGAACCTGGATTTCAAGGAAGATCTGTCCGAAGAAGCCATTGATGCCTTCCTCGAGGCGTTCCTCAAAGAAGCCATGGAAGCCAACGGTCTGGGCTATGTCGGCGGTGATGATTACGGTCTGGTTTGCCTGATCAAGCGTGGCTCGGTCAGCGCTGAACAACGCGCCGCCGTTGAAGCCTGGCTCAAAGGCCGCACCGAGCTGACCAGCGTTGAAGTCAGCCCGCTGCTGGACGTCTGGTACCCGGAAAAGCCGATCAATCCGGTAGCATGATGTTCTAAAAAACGGCGACCCTAGAGTCGCCGTTTTTTTTGTAGGAGCGAGCTTGCTCGCGATGGTCGTCAACGATAACGCGGGAAACCTGACACCCCGTGGCGCTCTCAGGTTCATCGCGAGCAAGCTCGCTCCTACAGGGGCCTGCGCCAGTTCAGAATAATCAGCGTCACCACCCCCGCCACAATTCCCCAGAACGCCGAACCGATGGAAAACAGCGTCAGCCCCGATGCCGTGACCATGAAGGTGATCAGCGCCGCTTCACGCTCCTTCGCTTCGCTCATGGCGATGCTCAGGCCATTGATGATCGAACCGAACAACGCCAGTGCGGCAATCGACAGCACCAGCTCCTTGGGCAGCGCGGCAAACAAGGCTGCGAGCGTCGCGCCGAACACGCCGGCGATGCCGTAGAAAATCCCGCACCAGACCGCCGCCGTATAACGCTTGTTGCGATCCTCGTGGGCATGGGGCCCGGTACAGATCGCCGCGCTGATGGCGGCCAGGTTGATCCCGTGGGAACCGAATGGCGCAAGCAGCAACGAGGCGATGCCCGTGGTGGTGATCAGCGGCGACGCCGGCACGTTGTAGCCGTCGGCGCGCAGCACGGCAATGCCCGGCATGTTTTGCGAGGTCATCGCGACCACGAACAACGGGATGCCGATACTGATGGTCGCGGCAAGGGAGAAATGCGGTGTGGTCCAGACAGGCGTGGCCACTTCCAGGTGGAATGCGCTGAAGTCCAGCAGCCCCATGAGGCCGGACAAGGCCGTGCCGATCAGCAATGCGCCCAACACGGCATAACGCGGCGACAGGCGCTTGACCACCAGGTAGGTGAAGAACATGCCCAGCACCAGCGCGGTGCGATGCTGCGCCGCGACGAAAATCTCGCTGCCGATCTTGAACAGGATCCCCGCCAGCAACGCCGCCGCCAGGGACGCGGGAATCTTTTTCACCAGGCGTTCGAAACTGCCGGTCAGCCCGCAGATCGTCACCAGCAGCGCGCAGGTAATATAGGCACCGATGGCTTCGCCGTAGGTCACGCCCCCCAGGCTGGTGATCAGCAAGGCCGCACCCGGGGTCGACCAGGCAATGGTGATGGGGGTGCGATAGCGCAGGGACAGGCCGATCGAGCACACCGCCATGCCGATGGAAATCGCCCAGATCCACGACGAAATCTGCCCGCTGGTCAGCCCGGCCGCTTGCCCGGCCTGGAACATCAGCACCAGGGAACTGGTGTAGCCGGTCATCATCGCGATGAACCCGGCGACGATGGCTGATGGAGAGGTGTCGGCCAAAGGGCGCAGTTGGGTGTGCGTGGCGTCGTTCATGACGGCGGTGTTCCTTTTACGTGCGTTGGCTGCGGATTCTGCTTTAAAGCCTAAACTCAAACCTGATGGATCGTTGCAATACAGCGGATGTGACAAACAGCCGTACAGTCGTGTTGGCACTAACCATTGTGTACAATCGCAGTGATTTTTACGCGATACTTGCCAGCGACCCACTGTGCCGTATTACAGTCACCGTCAATTCGCCGCAGTTCTCCCGACTCGAGTGCCCATGAACGAACAGTTGCAACCCCTAAAGAAACAGCCGCGAGCAGGCAAGGCCGGCCGCAGCGGAACCCAGGACGATATTGTCTACGCGCATATCTTCGAGGCCATCCTCGAACAGCGCCTGGCGCCCGGCACCAAGTTGAGCGAAGAAGCGCTGGGGGAAATTTTCGGGGTCAGCCGCACCATCATTCGCCGCGCGCTGTCGCGCCTGGCCCATGAAGGCGTGGTGTTGCTGCGCCCGAATCGAGGTGCCGTGGTTGCCAGCCCGAGTGTCGAAGAGGCGCGCCAGGTGTTCATGGCCCGGCGTCTGGTGGAGCGGGCGATCACTGAGCTGGCGGTCGAGCACGCCACCGCCGAACAGATTGCCGAATTGCGGCAGATGGTCAACGACGAGCGCGACAGCTTTTCCCGTGGCGACCGCGGTGCCGGCATCCGCCTGTCGGGCGAGTTCCACCTGAAACTGGCCGAAGCGGCGAAAAACGCCCCATTGATCAGCTTCCAGCGCAGCCTGGTGTCCCAGACTTCGCTGATCATCGCCCAGTATGAAAGCGGCAACCGTTCCCATTGCTCCTACGACGAGCACACCCAGTTGATCGACGCCATTGAAAAGCGCGACGCTGAACTGGCGGTGAACCTGATGATGCATCACATGGATCACATCGACAGCAAGCTCAATCTCGATGAAGAAAGTGCATCGGATGATTTGCATGCGGTGTTTTCGCATTTGCTGCAGACCAAGAAGCCTGGGCGCTCGCCGGCAAAAATCTGAGGGACCGCGTCGCGCCTATCGCCAGCAGGCTGGCTCCCACAGGGTTTTGTGTCGAATGCAAAATTCGTGATCCCTGAAGGTCAACTGTGGGAGCCAGCCTGCTGGCGATGGCGGCAGGACAGGCAATAAAAATCCCCCGGGCTGAAAAGCGGCGGGGGATTTTTTATGCCTGAAAAAAACTTACCGCTGATGCACCAGATTCCCCGCCGCATAGGTCTGCAACACAGTCCGGTCATCCCCCAGCGTCATCAACACAAACAACGTCTCGGCAATGTTATTGGCCTGCTGCAAGCGATAACCCAGCAACGGCGTGGCGTTGTAGTCCAGCACCAGGAAGTCGGCATCGGTGCCCGGTTGCAGGTTGCCGATCTTGTCTTCCAGGCGCAGCGCACGCGCGCCGCCGAGGGTGGCCAGGTACAGCGACTTGAACGGGCTCAGGCGCGCACCTTGCAGTTGCATGACCTTGTAGGCTTCGTTGAGGGTTTGCAGCAGCGAGAAACTGGTACCGCCGCCCACGTCGGTGCCGATGCCGACATTGAGTTTGTGCTTCTCGGCCATCGGCAGGTTGAACAAACCGCTGCCGAGGAAGAAGTTCGAAGTCGGGCAGAACGAGATGGCCGAACCGGTTTCCGCCAGTCGCGCGCACTCGTCATCGCACAGGTGTACACCGTGGGCGAATACCGAGCGCTCACCGAGCAACTGGTAGTGGTCGTAGACGTCGAGGTACCCCTTGCGTTCCGGGAACAGCTCCTTGACCCACTCGATTTCCTTGAGGTTTTCGCTGATGTGGGTCTGCATGTACAGATCCGGGTATTCGGTCAGCAACTGGCCGGCCAGGGTCAGCTGTTCCGGGGTGCTGGTCGGGGCGAAGCGTGGGGTGACGGCATAGTGCAGACGGCCCTTGCCGTGCCAGCGCTCAATCAGCGCCTTGCTTTCCACATAGCTGGATTCGGCGGTGTCGGTCAGGTAGTCCGGGGCATTGCGGTCCATCATCACCTTGCCGGCGATCATGCGCAGGTCCAGCTGCTCGGCGGCTTCGAAGAACGAGTTCACCGATTGCGGATGCACGCTGCCGAACACCAGCGCGGTGGTGGTGCCGTTGCGCAGCAGTTCCTTGATGAAGATGTCCGCGACCTGGTCGGCGTGGGCCTTGTCGGCAAATTGGCTTTCACAAGGGAAGGTGTAGGTGTTGAGCCAGTCCAGCAGTTGCTCGCCATAAGCACCGACCATGCCGGTTTGCGGCAGGTGGATGTGGGTGTCGATGAATCCTGGGGTGATCAGCGCATCCTGGTAATGGGTGATCTCGATATCGGATGGCAAGCTTGGCAACAAATCACTGGCGTGGCCGAGGGCGCTGATCTTGCCGTTGTCGATCACCAACAGGCCGTCCTCGAAGTATTCGTACGAGGCTTCGATCCCGACTTCGGCGGGGTCGGCGATGCTGTGCAGGATGGCGGCGCGGTAGGCTTTGCGAGTCAGAGGCATGGTTGTTCTCTATTTATGAAGCTCATCAATTGGAGGCTTTCAATTTTGTCGCCTGACTGCGGCGAGAGGCGGGCAGCAGCTTGGCAATCGGTTCGGCGCCGGAGGTTTGCTGGCCGAAATTGGCGTTGTACGTGGCAATGATCTCGCCGGCGATGGAGATGGCGATTTCCACAGGCAATTTGCCTTTGACTTCGCCAATGCCCATCGGGCAGCGCATGCGTTGCACCACGCTGCTGTCGAAACCGCGGTCGCGCAGGCGATGTTCGAACTTCACCCGTTTGGTCTTCGAGCCGATCAGGCCGAAGTAGGCGAAATCGTTGCGCTTGAGAATCGCGGCGGTGAGTTCGAGGTCGAGCTGGTGGTTGTGGGTCATGACGATGCAGTAGCTGCCGGCGGGCAGGTCGTCGATTTCGTCCACTGGTTCTTCGCTGACGATCTTGCGCACGCCGTGGGGGACCTGGTCCGGGAATTCGTCATCGCGCGAGTCGATCCAGCGCACCCGGCAGGGCAGGCTGGCCAGCAATGGCACCAATGCGCGACCGACGTGGCCGGCGCCGAATACGGCGATCTGCGCCTGGACCTGGCCCATCGGTTCGAACAGCAGCACGGTGGCGCCGCCGCAGCACTGGCCCAGGCTGGCGCCGAGGCTGAAGCGCTCCAGATGGGTGTCCTGCTTGCCGCTGGCGAGCATCTCGCGGGCGATCTGCATGGCCTTGTATTCCAGGTGCCCGCCACCGATGGTGTCGAAGGTCTGGCGGGCGCTGACGACCATCTTCGAACCGGCGTTGCGCGGCGTCGAGCCGAGCTCTTCGATGATGGTCACCAGCACGCAGGGTTCACCCTGGTTTTGCAGGTCGGCGAGGGCGTCGATCCAGTTGTACATGTTTCACCTCAACATCTCTGTTGTCTGTCCCGGCCTCATCGCCAGCAGGCTGGCTCCCACAGTTGGAATGCATTTCCCTGTGGGAGCCAGCCTGCTGGCGATTGGCCGCGCCTCGGTATCAGAGCGAAGCCAACTCGGTTTCGGCCTCAACAGCCTTCGCCACCTTCAACTGGCGCATCTGTTCACACCCCCACAACACCCGCTCCGGCGTCGCCGGCGCGTCGATCTTCGGTTGATGTTTGTAATCACCCAGACTGGCCACGGCGTCCTTGATCGCGCACCACGCAGCGATGCCGAGCATGAACGGCGGCTCGCCCACGGCCTTGGAATGGAACACCGTGTCTTCCGGGTTCTTGCGGTTTTCCACCAGCTTCACCCGCAGGTCCAGCGGCATGTCCGCCACGGCCGGGATCTTGTAGCTGGCCGGGCCGTTGGTCATCAACTTGCCCTTGTTGTTCCACACCAGCTCTTCCATGGTCAGCCAACCCATGCCCTGGATGAAGCCGCCCTCGACCTGGCCGATGTCGATGGCCGGGTTCAGCGAGGCGCCGACGTCGTGGAGGATGTCGGTGCGCAGCATCTTGTACTCGCCGGTCAGGGTGTCGATGATCACCTCGCAGCAGGCGGCGCCGAAGGCGAAGTAATAGAACGGACGACCACGGGCCTGGCTGCGGTCGTAGTAGATTTTCGGGGTCTTGTAGAACCCGGTACTCGACAGCGACACCTGGGCGAAATACGCCTGCTGGATCAGCGCTTCGAAGGTCAGGATGTGATCGCGAACCCGTACGTGGCCGTTGTGGAATTCCACGTCTTCTTCACTGACCTTGTACTGGCGAACGGCGAATTCCACCAGGCGTTGCTTGATGGTTTCTGCCGCGTTTTGCGCAGCTTTACCGTTCAGATCAGCGCCGCTGGAAGCCGCGGTCGGTGAGGTGTTCGGCACCTTGTCGGTGTTGGTCGCCGTGATCTGCACGCGGTCCATTTCCACCTGGAACACTTCGGCCACGACCTGCGCGACCTTGGTATTCAGGCCTTGGCCCATTTCGGTGCCGCCATGGTTCAAGTGGATGCTGCCGTCGGTGTAGACGTGCACCAGGGCACCGGCCTGGTTGAGGAAGCTGGCGGTGAAGGAGATGCCGAATTTCACCGGGGTCAGGGCCAGGCCCTTTTTCAGGATCGGGCTGTTGGCGTTGTAGCGCCGGATCGCTTCGCGGCGCTCGGCGTACTGGCTACTTTCTTCCAGTTCCGCGGTCATTTCCTCGAGCATGTTGTGCTCGACGGTCTGGTAGTAGTGGGTGACGTTGCGCTCGGTCTTGCCGTAATAGTTGGCCTTGCGCACCGCCAACGGGTCGAGGGCCAGATGCCGGGCGATGGCGTCCATCACTTCTTCGATGGCGACCATGCCTTGCGGGCCGCCGAAGCCACGGTACGCGGTGTTCGAGGCGGTGTTGGTCTTGCAGCGGTGACCGTTGATGGTCGCGTCGCCCAGGTAGTACGAGTTGTCGGAGTGGAACATCGCCCGGTCGACGATCGACGCTGACAGGTCCGGCGAGCAACCGCAGTTGCCGGCCAGTTCCAGGGCAATCCCGTGCAGGCGCCCGGTGCTGTCGAAGCCTACGTCGTATTCGACGTAGAACGGGTGGCGCTTGCCGGTCATCAGCATGTCTTCGACCCGTGGCAGGCGCATCTTGGTCGGTTGGCCGGTGAGGTGCGCGATCACCGCGCACAGGCACGCCGGGCTCGCCGCTTGCGTTTCCTTGCCGCCAAAACCGCCGCCCATGCGGCGCATGTCGACGACGATCTTGTTCATCGACACGTCCAGCACTTCGGCCACCAGCTTCTGCACTTCGGTGGGGTTCTGGGTCGAGCAGTAGACGATCATGCCGCCGTCTTCGGTGGGCATCACCGAGGAAATCTGGGTTTCCAGGTAGAAGTGTTCCTGGCCTCCGATGTGCAGGGTGCCCTGGATGCGGTGCTCGGCGGTGGCCAGCGCCGTGGCCGAATCGCCGCGCTGATGGGTGTGGCTGTCGAGCACGAAATGGCGCTTGCGCAAGGCTTCGACCACGTCCAGCACCGGCTCCAGGTCTTCGTATTCGATGATCGCGGCCATCGCCGCCTTGCGTGCGGTTTCCAGGTCTTTCGCGGCAACAGCGAGCACCGGCTGGCCGACGAATTGCACGTCGTCGATCGCCAGCAGCGGGTCACCTGGCAGCAGCGGGCCGATGTCTTTCAGGCCCGGCACGTCCTCATGGGTGATGGCGATGCGCACGCCTTCGAAGGCGTAGCACGGCTGGGTGTCGATGCTGATGATCCGGGCGTGGGCGCGGTCGGACAGGCGCGCATAAACGTGCAGCTGGTTGGGAAACTCCAGGCGATCGTCGATGTACTGCGCTTCACCGGACACGTGCTTGGCGGCGCTGTCGTGCTTGACGCTGCGGCCGACACCGGTGGTCAGGTCCTTGGCGAACAGTTCAGCCAGTTCGGCCTGGGTCTTCTCTACGGCGTGATGGTTAGACATAAGCGGTCACCCGAGTCTCGATGTGCGGCGTTTGCAGTTCGATGAAGTATTTGCGCAGCAGGTTCTGCGCGCTGAGCAGGCGATATTCCTTGCTGGCGCGGAAGTCCGACAGCGGCGTGAAATCTTCCGCCAGGGCGGCGCAGGCGCGTTCCACGGTGGCGCTGTTGAAGGGCGCACCGATCAACGCGGTTTCGCAACTGTTGGCGCGCTTGGGAATGGCCGCCATGCCACCGAACGCCACGCGGGCATCGGCGATCACACCGTTTTCCAGGCGCAGGTTGAACGCCGCGCACACGGCAGAGATGTCATCGTCCAGGCGCTTGGACACCTTGTAGGCGCGAAACAGCTGTTCGACGCTGGCGCGCGGCACAATGATCTTCTCGATGAACTCGCTTTCCTGGCGCGCGGTGACGCGGTAATCGATGAAGTAGTCTTCCAGGGCCAGCGTGCGGCGGGTATCGCCTTTGCACAGGACAATCTGTGCGCCCAGGGCAATCAGCAGCGGTGGCGAGTCGCCGATGGGCGAGGCGTTGCCGATGTTGCCGCCCAGGGTGCCCTGGTTGCGGATCTGCAAGGAGGCGAAGCGCTGCAGCAGTTCGCCGAAGTCCGGGTACTCGGCCTTCAACGCTTCGTAGCAATCGGAGAGGGCGGTGGCGGCGCCGATTTCCAGGCGGTCGTCGAAGCGGTCGATGCGCTTCATCTCGGCGACGTTGCCGACGTAGATCATCACTGGCAGGGTGCGGTGGAACTGGGTCACTTCCAGCGCCAGGTCGGTGCCGCCGGCCAACAGTCGGGCCTGTGGATAAGCGTCGTAGAGGTCGGCCAGGTCGGCCACGGTCAGCGGCACCAGGCAGCGCTTGTCGCCACTGTTGAGTTCGCCGATATCGGTGGGCGCGATGGCTTTGAGCCGGGCGATGGTCTGGGCTTCATTGGCATCGAACTGATCCGGCTTTTTACCGCAGCAGGACTGCTCGGCGGCTTCCAGGATCGGCCGATAGCCGGTGCAGCGGCAGAGGTTGCCGGCCAGGGCTTCGTGGGCCTTGTGCTGATCCGGTGCATCGCTGTTCTTTTGCAGGGCAAACAACGACATCACGAAACCCGGGGTGCAGAACCCGCATTGCGAACCGTGGCACTCGACCATGGCCTTCTGCACGCTGTGCAGCTCACCCTTGTGCTTGAGGTCTTCAACGCTGATCAGTTGCTTGCCGTGCAGGGACGACACGAACGTCAGGCACGAGTTGAGGCTGCGGTAGCGAATGTGATCGCGGCCATCGTCATCGGTCTGCAACTCGCCGACGACCACGGTGCACGCGCCACAGTCACCGCTGGCGCAGCCTTCTTTGGTGCCGGGTTTGCCCACATGGTCGCGCAGATAATTGAGCACGGTCAGGTTCGGGTCCAGGGCGTGCTCGCTACGGAGTTCCTGGTTTAATAAAAACTGGATCACGGAAGGCCTCGCAGACTCATTATTGTTGTTAAGCGACATGAACCGAATTTAGCAGGTCTGACTTTCCGGTCAATGATTTTCTGACTTAAAGGTCAGGAAAATACATTTTGTCGATTAACGCCTGATTTCTTCATTATTGACCCTCGATCAACACCCTGCTTTTTGCTTGAATCGTGCCAAAACCAGCGGGCAGGCCCTGCGCCACGACGTATCAATTGCGCTACACTGCGCCGCTTGTACAAATCGAAGAGTTTGAAGGACAACCATGACGTTCAAGGCGCCGGACAGCCTCGCCGAGCAAATCGCGCATCACCTCGCCGAACGCATCATTCGCGGCGAGATGAAGCCCGGGGAGCGCATCCAGGAACAGAAGGTCACCCAGGCACTCGACGTCAGCCGCGGTTCGGTCCGCGAGGCCTTGCTGATTCTCGAGCGCCGGCACCTGATCGCCATCCTGCCGCGCCGTGGCGCCCACGTCACCGAGCTCACCGCGCACAAGGTCAAGAGCTTGTGCACGCTGATGAGCGAGATGTACATCCTGCTCGCCAACGCCGTGGCCACTGGCTGGAAAGTCCAGGCGGACCTTGCGCCATTCGTGCAGATCCAGCAGCGCCTGACGGCCAGCTTCGAACGCCAGGACATCCATACCTTCGTCGACGACAGTTTTAATGTGATGCGCGCCACGTATCCGTTCGCCAACAACCCGTACCTGCAGGAAACGGTCGAGAACCTGCAGCCGGCCATGAGCCGTGCGTATTTCCTCGCCCTGGACCAGCGCAAGGCCTCGATGAGCGAATACCTGGCGTTGTTCGAGCGCCTGCTCGCCGCCGTGATTGCCCGTGACTTTGCACAGATCCGCGAAGTGCTGACCGCCTACGGCCAGCGCAGCTGCGATCTGGTGATCTCTGCCCTGACGGACGCATAAGCGTGCGGCTAAAGTGCATCAAGCTGGCGGGGTTCAAATCCTTCGTCGACCCGACCACGGTGAACTTCCCCAGCAACATGGCGGCGGTGGTCGGGCCCAATGGTTGCGGCAAGTCGAACATCATCGACGCCGTGCGCTGGGTGATGGGCGAAAGCTCGGCGAAGAACTTGCGCGGCGAGTCGATGACCGACGTCATCTTCAACGGGTCGACCAGCCGCAAACCCGTGAGCCAGGCGAGCATCGAGCTGGTGTTCGATAACACCGACGGCACATTGCTCGGTGAATACGCCGCCTATGCGGAAATTTCCATCCGCCGCAAAGTCACCCGCGACAGCCAGACCACTTATTACCTTAACGGCACCAAATGCCGTCGCCGCGACATCACCGATATCTTTCTCGGTACCGGCCTCGGCCCGCGCAGTTACTCGATCATCGAGCAGGGGATGATCTCCAAGCTGATCGAGTCCAAACCTGAAGATCTGCGCAACTTCATCGAAGAAGCGGCGGGGATCTCCAAGTACAAGGAGCGTCGGCGCGAAACCGAAAACCGCATCCGCCGCACCCACGAAAACCTCGAGCGCCTGACCGACTTGCGCGAAGAGCTCGAGCGTCAACTCGAACGCTTGCACCGTCAGGCCGAAGCGGCCAAGAAGTATCAGGAACTCAAGGGCGAGGAGCGTCAGCTCAAGGCACAACTGTCGGCCCTGCGCTGGCAAGACCTGAACGAACAGGTCGGCCAGCGCGAAGCGATCATCGGCACCCAGGAAATCAGTTTCGAAGCCCTGGTGGCCGAACAGCGCAACGCTGACGCCAGCATCGAACGCCTGCGCGACGGCCATCACGACCTCTCCGAGCGCTTCAATCTGGTGCAGGGGCGCTTCTACTCGGTCGGTGGCGACATTGCCCGGGTCGAGCAGAGCATCCAGCACGGGCAGCAGCGTTTGCGCCAGTTGCAGGACGATTTGAAAGAAGCCGAGCGCGCGCGCCTGGAGACCGAATCGCACCTGGGCCACGACCGCACGCTGCTGCTGACCCTCGGCGAAGAACTGGACATGCTCACGCCGGAGCAGGAAGTCACCAGCGCCGCCGCCGAAGAGGCCGCCGCCGCGCTGGAAGAATCCGAAACCACCATGCACGGCTGGCAGGAGCAGTGGGACACCTTCAACCTGAGCGCTGCCGAGCCGCGGCGCCAGTCTGAAGTCCAGCAGTCGCGAATCCAGCAGCTGGAAACCAGCCTGGAGCGCCTCTCCGATCGGCAGAAACGTCTGGGCGAAGAGCGCGCTTTGCTCTCGGCGGATCCGGAAGATGCGGCGATCATGGCGCTCAGCGAGCAGCTCGCTGAATCCGAGGCGACCCTCGAGGATTTGCAGACCAGCGAAGAAGCTCAGGTCGAAAAGCTCGAGCAACTGCGCCAGCAACTGCAGCACGCGCTGACGGCACAGCAACAGGCCCAGGGCGATCTGCAACGCCTCAACGGTCGCCTGGCTTCGCTCGAAGCCTTGCAGCAAGCCGCGCTCGACCCGGGCACCGGCACCGCCGAATGGCTGCGCGAGCAGCACCTGGCAGATCGCCCGCGCCTGGCTGAAGGCCTGAAGGTCGAAGCCGGTTGGGAACTGGCGGTGGAAACCGTGCTCGGTGCCGACCTGCAAGCGGTACTGGTGGATGACTTCAACGACTTTGACCTGTCCAGCTTTGCCCAGGGCGACCTGCGCCTGCTCAGCCCGGCCAGCGATGGCCAGCGAGTGCCCGGCAGTTTGCTCGACAAGGTCGAGGCGCAGATCGATCTGTCGCCGTGGCTGGGCCAGGTCAAGCCGGTCGAGAGCCTGGAGCAAGCCCTGGCCATGCGTGGCCAGTTGGCCGCCGGCCAGAGCCTGATCAGTCGCGACGGCTATTGGGTCGGTCGGCACTTTCTGCGGGTGCGCCGTGCCAGTGAAGCGGAAAGTGGCATGCTCGCCCGTGGCCAGGAAATCCACAAACTGGGCCTTGAGCGCGAAGAGCGCGAAGCGGCGGTCGAGACCCTGGAAACCGAATTGCAAAATCTGCGGGCGCAACAGCGCCAGCAGGAAAACGGTCGCGAACACCTGCGTCGCTTGCTGCAGGACGAAGCCCGTCAGCAAGGCGAGCTAAAAGCCCAGCTGTCGGCCGGTAAAGCCAAGGCCGAGCAGTTGGCCCTGCGGCGCACGCGTCTTGACGAAGAAATCGAGGAGTTGGGCGAGCAACGCGCCCTGGAGCACGAAAATATCGGCGAAGCGCGCCTGCAATTGCAGGAAGCCCTCGACGCCATGGCCCTGGACACCGAGCAGCGCGAGCTGCTGCTGGCCCAGCGTGACAGCTTGCGCGAACGCCTTGACCGGGTGCGCCAGGAAGCCCGCCAGCACAAGGATCACGCCCATCAACTGGCGGTGCGCCTGGGCTCGCTCAAGGCCCAGCACGACTCCACGCGCCAGGCCTTGGAGCGCCTGGAGATGCAGGCCGAGCGCCTGACGGAAAAACGCGAGCAGTTGAGCCTGAACCTGGAGGAGGGCGAGGCGCCGCTGGAAGAGCTGCGCCTGAAACTCGAAGAACTGCTCGACAAGCGCATGACTGTCGACGAAGAACTCAAGACCGCACAGATCGCCCTGGAAGATGTCGACCGCGAATTGCGTGAGGCCGAGAAGCGCCGCAACCAGGCCGAACAACAGTCCCAGCTGATTCGCAGCCAGCTCGAAACCCAGCGCATGGAATGGCAAGCCCTGACCGTGCGGCGCAAGGCGCTGCAGGACCAGTTGCTCGAAGACGGCTACGACTTGCACGGCGTGCTGGCCACCCTGACTGCCGAGGCCAGCGAGAAAGCCGCCGAGGAAGAGCTCGAGCGCATTGCCGCGCGGATCCAGCGCCTGGGCGCGATCAACCTCGCGGCCATTGATGAGTACCAGCAACAATCGGAGCGAAAACGTTATCTGGACGCCCAGAACGATGATCTGGTCGAAGCCCTCGATACGCTCGAAAACGTGATTCGCAAGATCGACAAGGAAACCCGAAACCGTTTCAAAGATACCTTTGATCAGATCAATGGCGGTTTACAGGCACTTTTCCCAAAAGTTTTCGGTGGAGGCCGCGCGTATTTGGAACTGACGGGCGAAGATCTACTCGATACAGGGGTGACGATCATGGCGCAGCCACCCGGAAAGAAGAACAGCACCATCCATTTGCTCTCCGGGGGTGAAAAAGCCCTGACCGCATTGGCCCTGGTTTTTGCGATCTTCAAGTTGAACCCGGCGCCGTTCTGCATGCTCGATGAAGTGGACGCGCCATTGGATGACGCTAACGTTGGACGTTATGCGCGACTGGTCAAGGAGATGTCGCAGACGGTGCAGTTCATCTATATCACCCACAACAAGATCGCCATGGAAATGGCCGATCAACTCATGGGGGTGACGATGCACGAACCGGGTTGCTCGCGTCTGGTGGCGGTAGATGTCGAAGAGGCCATGGCGATGGTGGATGCCTGAGGCGTGGCTTTCAGGGGGGATTTTTTTACGGTGGGACTCAATTTGCCATGCCGACTTGCTGGCCAATCGACATATTCGCGGGACCAACGTGCCAGACGGTGTAAAGTTGCCTTTGGTCGTGCTAGTTTAATGTCAATTTTTCGTATACGTGGGTAAAACGCCTGTCAGAACATAGAGTTGGCGCCACGTTTTAAAGCGGTTTACAGAATGTAAGCCCCTTATTTTTCAGCATTTTTTATAGAGGCACGGGATTACATGGAAATCGGTCTGCGCGAGTGGCTGATCGTCATCGGCATTATTGTCATTGCCGGTATTCTTTTCGATGGCTGGCGCCGTATGCGCGGCGGCAAGGGAAAACTGAAATTCCGTCTTGACCGGAGCCTGTCCAACCTGCCCGAAGAGGACGCCAGCCCCGAGGTGTTGGGACCGTCTCGCGTACTGGATACGCACAAGGAACCGCAACTGGACGAGCATGACCTGCCGTCGGTGAGCATGCCGGCCCGGGACTCCCGCGATTCTGGCTCCAAGCGTGGCAAGCGTGGCCATGGCGAGCCTTCCCAGGGCGACATGAACCTCAGCCTGGACCTGGACGGCGGCCCGAGCTTCAGCAGCCGTGACGACGATTTCCCGGATGACACCAAGCCCGCGCCATCGGTCAGCGACAAGGAACAGCCGCAAGCCGAAGAAGTGCTGGTCATCAGCGTGATCTGCCGCGATCCTGCCGGCTTCAAAGGCCCGGCGCTGCTGCAGAACATTCTCGAAAGCGGCCTGCGTTTTGGCGAAATGGATATTTTCCACCGTCACGAAAGCATGGCGGGCAATGGCGAAGTGCTGTTCTCCATGGCCAACGCGGTCAAGCCTGGCGTCTTCGACCTGGATGACATCGACCACTTCAGCACCCCGGCAGTGAGCTTCTTCCTCGGCCTGCCAGGCCCGCGTCATCCCAAGCAAGCCTTCGACGTGATGGTGGCGGCGGCACGTAAATTGTCGCAAGAACTGAACGGCGAACTGAAGGACGACCAGCGCAGCGTACTGACCGCCCAGACGATCGAGCACTACCGTCAGCGCATCGTTGAATTCGAACGTCGCGCACTGACCCAAAAACGTTAAAACCAGCAGTGTGTGGCGACTTCCACACCCTGTAGGAGCCCGGCTTGCCGGCGAAGGCGATTTCAAATACGCCTTCGCCGGCAAGCCGGACTCCTACAATGATTTGTACAGCATCAACAAATTGAGCAGCCTCGGCTGCTCTTTTGCTTTATGAGAGACCACCCATGACTGCCGCCCAAGACCGCATTCTAGAGCTACGCGCCGAGCTGGATCTGCACAACTATCGCTACCACGTGCTGGACGAGCCGAGCATCCCGGACGCCGAGTACGACCGGTTGTTCAACGAGCTCAAGGCCCTCGAAGCGGCCAATCCCGACCTGGTCACCCGCGACTCGCCCACCCAGCGGGTCGGCAGCGCAGCACTGTCGGCGTTCACCCAGGTGCGCCACGAAGTGCCGATGCTCAGCCTGGGCAACGCCTTCGAAGAAACCGACATGCGCGAGTTCGACCGTCGGGTGACCGAAGGCCTGGACCTGCCGGCCGGTGATCTGTTCGGTGCTGGCGCGGCGGTGCAATACAGCTGCGAACCCAAGCTCGATGGCCTGGCGGTCAGCCTGCTTTATCAGGACGGCATGCTGGTGCGCGGTGCCACCCGCGGCGACGGCACCACCGGTGAAGACATCAGCGTCAATGTGCGCACCGTGCGCAATATCCCGCTCAAGCTACATGGCAGCGGCTGGCCGGCGACCCTGGAAGTGCGCGGCGAAGTGTTCATGTCCAAGGCCGGTTTCGAACGGCTCAATGCCTCGCAACTGGAAGTCGGCGGCAAGACCTTCGCCAACCCGCGCAACGCCGCGGCCGGCAGCTTGCGCCAGCTGGACTCGAAGATTACCGCCAACCGTCCGCTGGAGTTCTGCTGCTACGGCATCGGCCAGGTGTCGGCGGACATCGCCGATACCCACATTGGCAACCTGCAGCAGCTCAAGGCCTGGGGCATGCCCATCAGCCACGAGCTGAAACTGGCGAACGGCATCGATGAATGCCTGGATTACTACCGCGACATCGGCGAGCGCCGCAACGCGCTGCCCTATGAAATCGACGGCGTGGTATTCAAGGTCAACAGCATCGCCTCCCAGCGGGAACTGGGCTTCCGCGCCCGCGAACCGCGCTGGGCCATCGCCCATAAATTCCCGGCCATGGAAGAACTCACCGAGTTGCTCGACGTCGAGTTCCAGGTCGGTCGCACCGGCGCGGTGACGCCGGTGGCGCGCTTGAAGCCGGTCAAGGTCGCCGGTGTCACCGTGGCTAACGCAACGTTGCACAACATGGACGAAGTGGCCCGCCTGGGCCTGATGATCGGCGACACGGTGATCATCCGCCGCGCCGGCGACGTGATTCCGCAAGTGGTGCAGGTAGTCACCGAGCGCCGCCCGGAAAACGCCCGGCCGGTACAGATTCCAGAGCAATGCCCGGTGTGCGGCTCCCACGTCGAACGCACGCAACTGGTCAAGCGCAGCAAGGGCCGCGAGACCGTCAGCGAAGGCGCGGTGTATCGCTGCGTCGGGCGCCTGGCCTGTGGTGCGCAACTCAAGCAGGCGATCATTCATTTCGTCTCGCGCCGGGCCATGGACATCGAAGGCCTCGGTGACAAGAGCGTCGAACAACTGGTCGATGAAGGCCTGGTGAGTTCGCCGGCCGACCTGTACGCCTTGAAGTTCGAAGACATCGTCGACCTGGAAGGCTTTGCCGAACTGTCGACCAACAAGCTGCTCAGCGCCATCGCCGACAGCAAGAAGCCGAGCCTGGCACGCTTCATCTACGCGCTGGGGATTCCCGATGTCGGCGAAGAGACGGCCAAGGTGCTGGCGCGTTCCCTGGGTTCGCTGGAGCGGGTGCAGCAGGCCTTGCCGCAAGTACTGACCTACTTGCCGGACGTCGGCCTGGAAGTGGCCCACGAAATTCACAGCTTCTTCGAGGACGCGCACAACCAGCAGGTGATTGACGAACTGCTCAAGCACGGCTTGCAGATTCAGGACCAGGGCGAGCTGGGCGCCGAGTTTGCCGCCAGCACCACCCTGGGCGGTTTCCTCGACAAGCTGCACATCCCTTCGGTAGGGCCGGGCGGGGCGCAGAAGCTGGCTGAAAAGTTCGGTTCGCTGCAAGCGGTGATCAGTGCCGATTGGCTGGACATGCGTCAGGCATTGCCCGAGAAGCAGGCCAACTCGGTTCGCGAGTTTTTCGCCGTCGAGGCTAATCGTCAACTGGCCGAGGCCGCCGAGAAGCAACTGGCCGATTTCGGCATGCATTGGCAGAGCGAGAAGAAAGTCGTCGAAGGCCTGCCGCTGGCCGGCCAGACCTGGGTGCTCACCGGTTCGCTGGAATTGATGAGCCGCGATGTGGCCAAGGACAAACTCGAAAGCCTCGGTGCCAAAGTGGCCGGCTCGGTATCGGCCAAGACCCATTGCGTAGTCGCAGGGCCGGGGGCGGGGTCGAAGTTGACCAAGGCCAATGAGCTGGGGCTGAAGGTGCTGGACGAAGAGGCGTTCGTCGAGTTCCTGAGCAAGCACGGCATAACCGTGTAACGCCATTCGCCGGCAAGCCAGCTCCTACAGAACCACGCAATCCTGTAGGAGCTGGCTTGCCAGCGAAGACGGCAGCAGCCCCACCAAAAAAGCGGATGATCCACCACCATCCCTCTGTAGGAGCTGGCTTGCCAGCAATGGCGATCTCACCTCACCACAAGAAACCGGGAACGATCACCCCCCCGCCATGATCTAGTCTTGGCAAGCCCCCAGGGAGAGATCGCTCATGTACCGCTTCTTCGAACAGCTCAGTTCGCGCATCGCCGCCCCCTTCATGGGCGAAAGCTCGCGCAACAGCAAGATCTGGCCCTGTCGTTGCGGGCAATCACTGTTCTTTCGCAACAGCCAGTGCCTGGCCTGTTCGGCCGCCCTGGGCTATCAACCCGAGCAGAGTCGCCTGTCCTCGCTGCAACCGGGCGTGCAGCCCGACACCTGGCTGCTCGATGTCGATCCCTCTGCCGGCGTGTTCCGTCGCTGCGCCAATCTCGATTCTCCCGCCGCCTGCAATTGGCTGCTATCGGCCAATGACCACGATGCCCTATGCATCGCCTGCAGCCTGAACCGTACCATCCCCGATTTATCCATCGCCGAAAACCACGAGCGCTGGCGCAAGGTGGAAACCGCCAAGCGCCGCCTGATCGCACAACTGCTCAGCCTCGGATTGCAGGTCATCCCGAAAACCCTGGACGAAGAAACCGGCCTGGCCTTCGACGTCATCGGTGTCGATCTCGAAGGCAAGGCACCGACCACCGGCCACGCCAACGGCCTGATCACTCTCGATATCAAGGAAGCCGACGACGCCCATCGCGAACAGGTGCGGGTGCAGATGCACGAACCCTATCGCACCTTGCTCGGCCATTTCCGCCACGAAGTCGGGCATTACTATTGGGACCGCTTGATTGCCAACAGCGATTGGCTGCAACCCTTTCGCGACCTGTTCGGCGATGAACGTGCCAGCTACGCCGATTCCCTGGAACGGCATTATCAGCAAGGTGCGCCGCTCGACTGGCAGCAGCAGTACGTCAGCGCCTACGCCACCATGCACCCATGGGAAGACTGGGCTGAAACCTGGGCCCACTACCTGCACATGATGGACGCCGTCGACACCGCGCTCGGCTTTGGCATGAGCGCGCGGGAAATGGATTTCGACTACCAGCCGTTTCCCTCCAGTACCCTTTACGATCCGCAGCACCCCGGCGGTGCCGCGTTCCTGTCATTCGTCAACGCCTGGATCGAACTGGCCGGCATGCTCAACGAGCTGTCGCGCAGCATGGGCCAGCCGGATTTCTACCCCTTCGTGCTGCCGCCGGCGGTGATCGCCAAGCTGCACTTCATCCACCTGGTGATCCAGCGCGAAGGCGGCAGGGCGGATGAAGTACTGGCACAATAGTTGTGCATGATGGCAATTCAGTTTCAATTAAGTTCGTTTCGCTAAGGTGGCCCCCGTAGGCAACACATAAAAAATACGGAGACACCCCATGAAATCCTTTACTGCCCTGTTCGCCGCATCCCTCATCAGCCTGACCGCCAACCTCGCCCAGGCACGCGACCTCGGCCCCGACGAAGCCCTGAGGCTGCGCGACGCTGGTACCATTGTGTCTTTCGAGAAGCTCAATGCCACGGCGCTGGCCAAGCACCCCGGTTCCACCGTCACTGAAACCGAACTGGAAGAAGAGTACGGCAAGTACATCTACCAGGTTGAACTGCGCGACCCGCAGGGCATCGAGTGGGACCTGGAGCTGGACGCCGTCAGCGGGCAGATTCTCAAGGATCATCAGGACACGTAATGACGCTGCAATCCTTTTCCCATCGACGCGCCAGCGGCCGCCTGGCCCTGGCGCTGCTGGTGTTCTGCTCGGTGGCCGTGGCCCGCGACCTCGACCAGGACGAGGCCCTGCGCCTGCGCCAACAGGGCGTGATCCTGCCGCTCGAGCAGCTTCTGCAACAAGCGCTGGATCGTTATCCGGGGGCCAAGCTGCTGGAAGCCGAGCTCGAGGAGAAACACGACGTCTACATTTATGAAGTCGAATTGCTGACCAGCGAAGGCGTAGTCCGCGAGCTGGACATCGACGCCACCACCGGCCATTTACTCAAAGACAAGGAAGATTGACCGATGCGTTTGCTCCTGGTGGAAGACCACGTGCCGCTGGCCGACGAACTGCTGGCCGGCCTCAATCGCCAAGGCTATGCCGTGGACTGGCTGGCCGACGGCCGCGATGCAGTGCACCAGGGCAGCACCGAACCCTATGACCTGATCATCCTCGACCTCGGCCTGCCGGGGCTGCCCGGGCTTGAGGTATTGTCGCAGTGGCGCGCCGCTGGCCTGGCGACGCCGGTGCTGATCCTCACCGCCCGCGGTTCCTGGGCCGAGCGCATCGAAGGCCTCAAGGCCGGCGCCGACGACTACCTGACCAAGCCTTTCCACCCGGAAGAACTGCACCTGCGCATCCAGGCCCTGTTGCGCCGCTCCCACGGCCAGGTCAATCAACCGACCCTGAAGGCCGCCGGGCTGCAACTGGATGAGGGCCGCCAGTGCGTGACCCGCGACGGCGCCGACATCCAGCTCACCGCCGCCGAGTTTCGCCTGTTGCGCTACTTCATGCTGCACCCGGAACAGATCCTGTCCAAAAGCCACCTGGCCGAACATCTCTACGACGGTGAAACCGAGCGCGATTCGAACGTGCTGGAAGTCCACGTCAATCACCTGCGGCGCAAACTCGGGCGCAGTGTGATAGAAACCCGTCGCGGCCAGGGTTACCTGCTCGGTGGGCAAGCCCGGTGAGGTCAATCCAGCGCCGTTTGAGCCTGGGCCTGATCAGCGTGATGGTGATCGTCGGCCTGGTGTTGGCGCAAACCAGCCTGTGGCTGTTCGAAGTGGGATTGCAGCGCTACCTCGAAGCCGGGTTGCGCAACGACAGCGAAAACCTGTTGGTGGCGCTGGTGCGCGGCCCCCAGGGTTTGCAACTGGATGAGCGGCTGCTGTCGCCGGCTTACCAGCGGCCGTTTTCCGGCCACTATTTCCGTATCGATTTTGCCGACAGCCATTGGCGCTCCCGTTCACTCTGGGACCAGGAACTGCCACGCCTCGAACGCCCGGGCCTTGAGAGCAACCTGCAATTGGGCCCGGAAGGCCAGCAACTGCTGGTGCTGCGTTCGGACTATCGGCGCCTCGGCCAGTCGATTTCCATCAGCGTGGCCCAGGACTACACCCCGGTGCGCGACAGCTTCCAGCGCATGCGGCAGATCGGCCTCGGGCTGGGATTGGCGGGCCTGCTGCTGATCCTGCTGCTGCAACGGCTCACCGTGCGTCGCGCCTTGCGCCCGCTGGAAAAGGCCCGGGAACAGATCGCGCAACTGCAACAGGGCCAGCGCTCGCAACTCGACGACCGGGTGCCGATCGAGCTGGAACCGCTGGTGACCCAGATCAACCATTTGCTGGCCCACACCGAAGACAGCCTCAAGCGTTCGCGCAACGCCCTGGGCAACCTCGGCCACGCCTTGAAAACCCCGCTGGCGGTGTTATTGAGCCTGGCCTCCAGCGAGCAACTCGACGCCCACCCGCAACTGCGCCAGGTGCTCAAGGAGCAACTGGAACAGGTCCGCCTGCGACTCAACCGCGAACTCAACCGCGCCCGCCTGGCCGGCGACGCATTGCCGGGAGCCTTGTTCGATTGCGATACCGAACTGCCGGGCTTACTCGCCACTCTGAACATGATTCACGGCGAACACCTGCACCTCAGCTATGCCGCGCCCACAGGCCTGCAATTGCCCTGGGACCGCGAAGACCTGCTGGAACTGCTCGGCAACCTGTTGGACAACGCCTGCAAATGGGCGGACGCCGAAGTTCGCCTCAGCGTGGTCGAAACCGCACAAGCCTTTGAGCTAAGCGTAGAAGACGACGGCCCGGGAATTCCCCAAGACCAGCGCGATCAGGTAATCAGCCGCGGCACCCGCCTGGATGAACAGACCGACGGCCATGGCCTGGGCCTGGGCATCGTGCGCGACATCGTCGACACCTGGGGCGGGGAGTTACTGCTGCAGGAAAGCGAATGGGGCGGCTTGAAAGTGACCATCGACTTGCCCAAACGCTGAAACAACGAGGCGATCAACGCCCCTCAAGCAACCCGGCCGCCTGATCCAGCAAGGCCAACGGATCCTTCGCCTTGTGGATATCCACCGACAGCAACTGGCGAAACTTGCGCGCCCCCGGAAACCCGGTACCCAGCCCCAGCACATGGCGAGTGATATGGTGCATCGCGCCACCGGCTTCCAGGTGCGCAGCGATATAAGGTCGCAACTGCGCCAACGCCTCGGCGCGAGTGATCACCGGCGCGGTGCTGCCAAACAACTGCTGATCCACCTCGGCCATCACATAGGGATTGTGATAAGCCTCACGCCCGAGCATCACCCCGTCGAACGTCTGTAAGTGCTCATGACAGGCTTCCAGGCTCTTGATCCCGCCGTTGAGAATAATCTCCAGCTCCGGAAAATCCGCCTTCAACCGCGCAGCCACGTCATACCGCAGCGGCGGAATGTCGCGATTCTCCTTCGGCGACAACCCCTCCAGAATCGCAATCCGCGCATGCACCGTAAAGCTGGTGCAACCGGCATCACGCACCGTGCCAACGAAATCGCACAGCTCTTCATAGCTGTCACGCCCATTGATCCCGATCCGATGCTTGACCGTCACCGGAATCGACACCGCATCACGCATCGCCTTCACACAATCGGCCACCAACTGCGGATGCCCCATCAGGCACGCCCCGATCATATTGTTCTGCACCCGGTCACTGGGGCAGCCAACATTCAGATTCACCTCATCGTACCCATGCTCCTGCGCCATCCGCGCACAGGCCGCCAAATCCAGCGGCACACTGCCACCCAACTGCAACGCCAACGGATGCTCGGCTTCATTGTGTCGCAGGAAGCGCTCGTGATCGCCGTTGAGCAGGGCACCGGTGGTGACCATTTCGGTGTAGAGCAGCGCGTGTTTGGAAAGCAGGCGCAGGAAGAAACGGCAGTGACGGTCGGTCCAGTCCATCATCGGAGCGACGGAGAAACGGCGGGAGAGCGGGGCGGGTGTGGCGTTGGATACGGACATGGGGGATCTGGAATCGGTGAGGCTGGGAGGTGGGGGAGTTTATCAGGATTGGGGGTTTGGTGAGGCTTGCGCCTTTCTTCAGCCATCGGAAACACCGTATTTAGTTACGTTTTCAACGACTGTTGAGCGCGTGTTTAAAAATACCCAGTGATACTTCGCACTGACTACAACACCTTGCGTCGTTGCCTACAGCTGAGACAGAATCCGCCGGCTTGTGCGTCCAGGGCATGGGTTCTATCGTTTGCCGGTCACTGAAAAAACCAGTGATCGGGTTTGGTAGGCCCGTAGCATCGACGCCTTGCGTCACCTTTTACTGTCCAATGTTAGGGCGGTGTTTTTATGGTGGCCATGCGCAGGGCTCCTTCGGGAGCGCCGGTTACGATGCCCGGTCTACCAACCTTCGTATGGTCGCCACCCTTCGTTTGGTAGCGAGGAGGTGATGGCTCCTGTTAAATAGCATCGGAGTTCCATCCATGTTCAAGGTCACACCCAACCCGCCGGACACCGACCCGGCATCCCCGTACGAAACCCTCGATTCAAAAAAACTCCACGACGCCGCCGAGCGCGCCCTCGACTACCACCTGAAGCCTTTCGCGACCAACTCAAAAAAGCTCGCCGAACGATTGGAAAATCCCAGAGTGCCAGCGGATGCGCTGCATGGGATGCCGGACTGCTACAAGATCAAGTTGAAATCGTCCGGGTACAGGCTGGTGTGTGAGGTTATTGAAACGCGCATCGTGGTTTCGTTAGTGGCAGTGGGGAAGCGAGAGCGTAGTGCGGTGGATGAGCGGGTGAAGAAGCCTCGTTGAGCGGCTGCTGTAGGTTCAGCAAGCGTAACCGAGCTACATAAATCTCGGACATTGCCTACAACTCGATCGAGACTCACCTCGATATTCTGGTCACCGACCTGCAAAAATCTGAATCTTGTGTGACGCCCGGGCTTTCCTTGACCAGGCAGGAGTTACCCCGTGAATATGATGAACTGCAACGGCTACGCCGCCCGCATTGACTACAGTGACGAAGACGGCCTGTTTGTTGGACACATCGTGGATATCAAGGATGTCGTGGGTTTTCATGGCGAGTCGGTCAGTGAACTCCGAGCGGCATTTGAAGAGGCCGTCACCGATTACCTGGAGACCTGCGCCAAACTCGGACGCGCACCGTAGAAACCCTACTCGGGTAACCTGAGCTTGTGCCTGGCGCAGAGCCCAATGAATACGAGCGGAGCAACGATCATGGAATACGACGAAAAACTGATTGAAGACGCCGTGCTTGCCCTGTTGGCAACCTTCAGTTCTGACGACGGCAATGCCTGGAAAGGGTTCGACTTCGAGATCATGAACCAATTGCATGAACAGGGTTTCATCAGCAATCCGGTGAAAAGGAACAAATCGATCTGGTTGACGCAGGAAGGGCTGGAGCGAGGTCGGCAGATAGCCGATCGATTGTTTGGGGTAGCTCCAGGGGAGCCTGCATCCGACTCGCGTTCCTGAGTGCCACATGAGAACAAGTCAGCGGTAACGCCACCATTGGACAGGTGGTTTTTTGGATTGCATACGGATGAACAGGAGGTGTTGGGAAGGCGCAGTCCTCTACCTTCACCACTTGGTGCGGGGGCGTTGTCGAGTGTGAAAGACACCGAGGATTTGAAGGCGATCGCCGCGCACGCGATAAGGAATTAGATAGGACCAGTTTGGTACTGCCCATTCGCGCGTCTGTTTGACTCGCCCTTCACGGCCCATGGCCGGAAACTGAGCCAATTTATCTACACTGGCGAAAATTGCATCGGAAAAGTCGTCAGCGGCCTTGGGATTTTCAAGAGCAATATAGTTGGCTTCGTCTTCCAGGTTTTTAAGTGCTTTTTCCAGCCACTCAACCCGCATTCCGACTCCAGCGCCGAGCACGCATCGCCGCCACTTGGTCTTCGGTGGCGAAATTGCCTTGGTCGGCTTCCTTTACCGCCAATTCGATCTGTGCGGTCAGCGTCCTTTCGTGCTCGATGTAGTCGCGCAGAACATCCATCGCCAGGTAGCTTGCAGTTTGGCCGTTTGTCTTGGCCAGTTCGGCGAGAGAATTCGACAGGTCTTCCGGCAGGTCCAGGGATATCCCAGTCATGGCAGCCTCGATGATGGACGTTTGTCGGGCATCTTACACCGTCAAGCGCCCGCTTGAATCAACAGGCTGTCGCGAGGTATGTCTCGACGTGGATCATTTTATTTTCTGCACAGATTTAGCCGGTTGCTGGAGATGATAGAGGCAGAAAGGAACGCAGGCTAAACAAGGTCATCTTCATCGTCTTGCAGGTTGCGATACCAGCCATACAACGCCAAGGCAAGGATGGCGAAGATGATGACTATGAGGAGGACGGCTATGTAACGCTTTTTACTCAGTGCCTTCGGCGTGAGTGTCTGTTTGGAATGCGTCCTTGCCGGTGAGCGAATGTAAGCTCCCGGAACACAGCTGTCTTTAATACATAAGTTTGGGGGAGGGGGAGAGATTGGATGGACGCCAGGAGAGCTGTGCGAAAATCACCAATCCTGAACGAACCCTGTCACTCATCCAGGTTTCATTATAGGCGACGGGTCAGCGGCCTAGGATGGAGGTGCCAGCTCAAATCACCGCACCTCCCCGCAGGAATCCGAAAATGATCTCAACCCAAATCAAAGTCGCGCTCATCGCCAGCGCTTTACTGTTGAGCGCCTGTTCGGGGACAAGTAGCCACAGCTGTTATTCCGAAGACTGCCAGCCGTCTGCCGGCTTTATCCCAAGTCACAGCAACAACCCCGGCAAATTGAATTTCCAGGGCAGTGCGCTTGGCAGCAGTTTCAGCGAATACAGCTCAGGTTTGCTGCAGGGCGACTGATTCGTCGCGAATTTCAGAACGGCCTTCTTGATCCGACGATCAAGTTTCAACGCTGTGCAAACGTATCCGCCCGACTCCCCGACACCTTCCGGCAATGCACCAACGCATCGCGAATCATGAAGTTCACCAGCGTCGGTGACACCCCCAACTCCTTGGCAATGTCCTTCTGCGGCACGCCATGCAAGCGGTACATCTCAAAGGCATAACGCGTCCGGCTTGGCAGTTCGGTCAGGGCGTCGGCGATGTTTTCCAGGGTGGAAAAGTTGATGTGCGAGGTTTCCGGGGAGGCGCCCTGGATGACCACGTTCAGGCCTTCTTCTTCCGGTCCGGAATACTTCAGCTCCAGGGCCTGCTTGCGGTAGTGGTCGATCGCCAGGTTGCGCACGATCTGGAACAGGTAGCTGAGCTGCGCCTTGAAGGAGGAGGTGATGTTCGGCGCCGATTGCAGGCGGAAGAACGCGTCCTGCACCACATCTTCAGCGCGCGAGCGGCAGCCGGTGATGCGCGCTGCAATCTTGACCAGTATCAGTCGATTGTCGACGAATGCCTGAAGTAGCGGCGAATCGCACCTGCGTGTGGACACTTGTTCCGTCATGGATATCACCCTGCTGCCAAAAGGTTGGTGGGACGACAAGAAGATCCGGGGGGTCGCCCTACACATCGAGCGACAAATTATGTTGAATGATAATGATTGTCAATTGAGAAAGAGAAGTAATGCTCCTCAAAGGTGCAGAGTGAGAACTGCGACACGCTGTCGCGCCACAGCCTGGTTGGCGCGCAGGGCAGTCGACTAATTATTTGCCAAGGTCATCCGTTCTCATTGGTGAATGGCTTCGGGCTGCAGCCCCGGACACCACAGCATTGCCAATGCCTTGCGCGGTCGGCGAAGACCGCGTCCTGCATGCCCCCCAATGGGGCGTGACGTTACGACACCGATTCCAATTGCAAGCCGAATTCAGGCAGGAAACCTCATGACCGACGCGTTCGAACTCCCCAGCACACTGGTCCAAGCCCTCCAGCGCCGCGCGGCCCTGACGCCGGATCGGGTGGCCTTGCGTTTTCTCGCCGAAACCCAGGACCAGGCTGTGGTGCTCAGTTATCGCGAGCTGGATCAGCGCGCGCGGACCATTGCCGGCGCGCTGCAGGCCGAGGCCGGTTTTGGCGATCGCGCGGTGTTGCTGTTTCCCAGTGGTCCTGATTACGTCGCGGCGTTTTTCGGTTGCCTGTATGCCGGGGTGATCGCGGTGCCGGCCTATCCGCCGGAGTCGACGCGTCGGCATCATCAGGAGCGTTTACTGTCGATCATCGGCGATGCCGAGCCGCGCCTGTTGCTGACCAGCGCCGGCCTGCGCGATTCGCTGCTGCAGATTGAAGGGGCGCCGCCGTTGCTGTGTGTCGATACCCTCGACAGCGTCCACGCCGAACGCTGGGTCGCGCCGGACCTGGCAGGCGATGACATCGCCTTCCTGCAATACACCTCCGGTTCCACTGCATTGCCTAAAGGCGTGCAGGTCAGCCACGGCAATCTGGTGGCCAACGAATTGCTGATCCGCCGCGGTTTCGGCATCGACCTGAACCCCGACGATGTGATCGTCAGCTGGTTGCCGCTGTACCACGACATGGGTTTGATCGGCGGCCTGTTGCAGCCGATTTTCAGTGGCGTGCCGTGCGTGTTGATGTCGCCGGCGTACTTCCTCGGCCGGCCGCTGCGCTGGCTCGAAGCGATCAGTGAATACGGCGGCACCATCAGCGGCGGGCCGGATTTTGCCTATCGCCTGTGCAGCGAACGGGTCAGTGAGACGGCCCTGGAACGCCTCGATTTGAGCGGCTGGCGCGTGGCCTATTCCGGATCGGAACCGATTCGTCTCGACACCCTGGAACGTTTCGCCGAGAAGTTCGCCAGCTGCGGTTTCACTGAAGACAGTTTCATGGCCTCCTACGGTCTGGCGGAAGCCACGCTGTTCGTTGCCGGTACTCCGCGTGGCCAGGGCATCGGCAATTTGCGGGTGGACGACCAGGCCCTGGCGCAGAACCGTGCCGAAGCCGGCGAGGGCAGCGCGATCATGAGCTGCGGCATCAGCCAGCCGGAGCACGCGGTGTTGATCATCGACCCGGCGTCGCTCAGCGAACTGGCTGACAATGCGGTCGGTGAAGTCTGGGCCGCCGGCCCGAGTATCGCCCACGGTTACTGGCGCAACCCCGAGGCCTCGGCCAAGACGTTCGTCCAGCATGCCGGCAAAACCTGGCTGCGCACCGGTGACCTGGGCTTCAAACGCGACGGTGAGCTGTTCATCACCGGGCGCCTGAAAGACATGCTGATCGTGCGCGGGCACAACCTTTATCCACAGGACATCGAGCAGACCGTCGAGCGTGAAGTGGAGGTGGTGCGCAAGGGGCGCGTCGCGGCCTTTGCGGTGAATGTCGACGGTGAGGAAGGCATCGGCATCGCCGCGGAAATCAGCCGCAGCGTGCAAAAAATCCTGCCGCCCGAGGCCTTGATCAAGGCCATCCGCCAGGCGGTGGCCGAGGCCTATCAGCAAGCACCGAGCGTGGTGGTGCTGCTCAATCCGGGCGCCTTGCCCAAGACGTCCAGCGGCAAACTGCAACGCTCGGCGTGCCGCAATCGCCTGGCGGATGGCAGCCTCGACAGTTACGCGGTATTCCCTTCGGCGGTCAGCGAAAGCGCAGGCAACAGCGAATCCGGCTCGGAGTTGCAAAGCCTGATCGGCCAAATCTGGTGCGAGCAATTGCAGGTCAAGCAGGTTGCTGCCGACGATCACTTCTTCCTGCTCGGCGGTAACTCCATCGCGGCCACGCAGGTGGTGGCTCGTCTGCGCGAACAACTCGGCCTGGAGCTGAACCTGCGCCTGCTGTTCGAAGCGCCGACCCTGGGCGCGTTCGCCGAAGCGGTGGCCCGGCAACAGCAGGACGGAGGTCTCACCCAAGGCGCGATCAGCACGCTGTCGCGCACCGAGGCCATGCCGCAATCCCTGGCGCAAAATCGCCTGTGGATCACCTGGCAACTCGATCCGCAGAGCAGCGCCTACAACATCCCCGGTGCCTTGCGCCTGCGCGGCGAACTGGACGAAGACGCGCTGCACAGCAGTTTCCAGCAGTTGATCGAGCGCCACGAATCCCTGCGCACGCACTTCTTCGAGCGTGACGGTGTGGCGTTGCAGCAGGTCGATGCGGCAACGCAATTCAATTTGCAGTGCATCGACATCAGTGATCTGCCGATGGCCGAGCGTGAAGCCCGGGCCTGGCAAATCCGCGAGGACGAAGCGCGCACCCAGTTCGATCTGGAGAAAGGTCCGTTGCTCTGGGTAACGCTGGTGCGCCTCGACGACGAAGATCATCAGTTGCTGGTGACGATGCACCACATCATCGCTGACGGCTGGTCGATGAGTGTGTTGATCGACGAATTTTCCCGGCTGTACGCGGCGGCGTCTCAAGGACAACAGGCCACGCTTGCGCCACTGCCGACCCAGTACGCCGACTATGGCAGCTGGCAGCGCCAATGGCTGGCGCAAGGGGAGGGCGAGCGTCAACTGGCTTACTGGAAAGCGCAGCTGGGCGATGAGCATCCAACCCTCAGCCTGGCCACCGACCACCCGCGCTCGGCGCAACAGCTGCACAGCGCCGCCCGCCACACCGTGCGGCTGGACGCGACGCTTTGCGATGCGATTCGCCGCACCGCCCAGGCTCACGAAGCCACGCCGTACATGCTGTTGCTCGCCGCGTTCCAGACCTTGTTGCATCGCTACAGCGGTCAGCGCGACATTCGCATCGGCGTGCCGAATGCCAACCGTCCGCGCCTGGAAACCCAAGGTCTGATCGGCTTCTTCATCAACACCCAGGTGCTGCGCGCCGAGGTGGATTCGCGCCTGTCATTCGTAGAATTGCTGGCGCAATCCCGGCAGGCCGCGTTGGGTGCGCAGGCGCATCAGGACCTGCCGTTCGAGCAACTGCTCGAGGCCTTCCCCCAGGCCCGTGAACAAGGGCTATTCCAGGTCATGTTCAATCACCAGCAACGGGATCTCAGCGCTCTGAAACGCCTGCCCGGGCTGCTCGCCGAAGAGCTGTCGTGGCACAGCCGCGAGGCCAAGTTCGACCTGCAGTTGCAGAGCGAAGAAGACCGCAACGGTCGTTTGAGCCTGTCGTTCGACTACGCCAGCGAGCTGTTCGATACCGCGACCATCGAACGCCTGGCCGAGCATTACAGCCACCTGTTACGCGCCGTCAGTGAGCAACCGGAAACCGCCATCGCCGACCTGCCACTGCTGACCGCAACTGAAATAGATCAGCAAGCCGGGTGGGCCGTTGCACCGTGCCGGCCCGCCAGCCAATGGCTGCCGGAACTGCTCAACCAACAGGCACGCCAGACCCCGCAACGCACCGCGTTGATGTGGGAGGGTGGCAGCCTCGATTTCGCCGAGCTGCACACCCAGGCCAATCGCCTGGCCCATTACCTGCGCGACAAAGGCGTCGGTCCGGATGTCTGCGTGGCCATCGCTGCCGAGCGTTCGCCGCAACTGTTGATCGGCCTGCTGGCGATCATCAAGGCCGGTGGCGCTTATGTGCCGCTCGATCCGGATTACCCGGCCGAACGCCTGGCCTACATGCTCAGCGACAGCAACGTCGATTTGCTGCTGACGCAAACACGGTTGCTCGATCGCCTGCCGGCCAGCGAAGGCGTCAGCGTCATCGCCATGGATGCACTGCATCTGGAGAGTTGGCCGAGCCATGCGCCGGGCCTGCACCTGCACGGCGACAACCTGGCCTATGTGATCTACACCTCCGGCTCGACCGGCCAACCGAAAGGCGTCGGCAACAGCCACGCGGCCCTCGCCGAACGTCTGCAATGGATGCAGAACACTTACCGCTTGAATGAAACCGATGTGCTGATGCAAAAAGCGCCGATCAGTTTCGACGTGTCGGTGTGGGAGTGCTTCTGGCCGTTGATCACCGGGGCCCGGCTGCTGATTGCCGGGCCGGGTGAACACCGCGATCCGCATCGCATCGCGCAGCTGGTCCGAGCGTACGGCGTGACCACGCTGCACTTCGTGCCGCCGCTGCTGGCGTTGTTCATCGACGAACCGCTCAGCGCCGAATGCACCAGCCTGCGTCGGCTGTTCTCAGGTGGCGAAGCGCTGCCGGCTGAACTGCGCAACCGCGTGCTGGAACAACTGCCGGCGGTGCAATTGCACAACCGCTATGGCCCGACCGAAACCGCGATCAACGTGACCCATTGGCACTGCACAGCCGCCGATGGCGAGCGCTCGCCAATAGGTCGACCATTGGGCAACGTGGTCTGCCGTGTCTTCGACAGCGATCTCAACCCGGTTCCGGCCGGTGTGCCGGGTGAGCTGTGCATCAGCGGTATCGGCCTGGCCCGCGGTTACCTCGGCCGTCCGGGCCTGACCGCCGAGCGTTTTGTCGTCGATCCACTGGGCGAGCAGGGCGCGCGCCTGTACCGCACCGGTGACCGTGCGCGCTGGACCGCCGATGGCGTGATCGAATACCTCGGACGTCTCGATCAGCAGGTCAAACTGCGCGGCTTTCGTGTCGAGCCGGAAGAAATCGAAGCGCGGCTGTTGGCTCAGGACGGCGTCACCCAAGCGGTGGTGCTGGTCCGCGAAACTTCAGCCGGTGCTCAGTTGATCGGTTACTACACCGCCGATTCCGTTGAATCCGAAGAAGCCCAAAGCACCCGCCTGAAAACCGCATTGGTGGCCGAACTGCCGGAATACATGGTCCCGGCACAACTGATGCGCCTGGACCAGATGCCCCTCAGCCCGAGCGGCAAACTCGACCGTCGGGCCTTGCCGGAACCGCAGTGGCAGGTGCGCGAACACGTCACGCCTGTGACTGAACTGGAACAGCAGATCGCCGACATCTGGCGTCAAGTGCTGGGCCTTGCACAAGTCGGCCTGCGCGATGACTTCTTCGCCCTCGGCGGGCATTCGCTGCTGGCCACGCAAATCATTTCCCGCACCCGCCAGGCCTGTGACGTCGAGTTGCCGCTGCGCGCGTTGTTCGAACACAGTGAGCTGGGCGCGTTTGCCGAGCAGGTACGCCTGATCCAGGCCAGCGGGCGCACCAACGAACAGCCGCCGATCGCCAAGGTCGACCGCAGCCAACCGGTGCCGCTGTCCTATTCCCAGCAGCGCATGTGGTTCCTCTGGCAGATGGAGCCGGACAGCCCGGCCTACAATGTCGGCGGCATGGCGCGCTTGCGCGGGGTGCTGGATGTCGAGCATTTCGAGGCTGCGTTGCAGGCCTTGATCCTGCGTCATGAAACCCTGCGCACCACTTTCCCGAGTGTCAATGGCGTCGCGCGTCAGCAGGTGCATGCCGAGCCTGGCGTGCGCCTGGACCGCAAGGACTTCACCGCGCTGGACGCCGATGGCCGTGAGTGGCAAGTCCAGCAACTGGCCGACGATGAGGCGCACCAGCCCTTCGACCTGGAAACCGGGCCGCTGCTGCGCGCCTGCCTGGTCAAGACCGCAGAGCAGGAACACTACCTGGTGCTGACCCTGCACCACATCGTCACCGAAGGCTGGGCGATGGACATCTTTGCCCGGGAACTCAGTGCGCTGTACGAAGCCTTGGTCGACGACCGCGAATCGCCGCTGGCACCACTGCCGGTGCAGTACCTGGATTACAGCGTCTGGCAGCGCCAATGGCTGGAGTCCGGTGAGCGTCAGCGCCAGCTCGACTACTGGACGGCGCAACTGGGCCATGAGCATCCGCTGCTGGAATTGCCGGCCGACCGTCCGCGTCCGCCGGTGCAAAGCCACCAGGGCGAGTTGTACCGATTCGACCTCAGCGATGAGCTGGCGGCACGGGTCCGCGCCTTCAACGCGCAAAATGGCCTGACCCTGTTCATGACCATGACCGCCGCCCTGGCCACGTTGCTGTACCGCTACAGCGGCCAGACCGACCTGCGCATCGGCGCGCCGGTGGCCAACCGCATTCGCCCGGAAAGCGAAGGGCTGATCGGCGCGTTCCTCAACACCCAGGTGCTGCGTTGCCAGCTGGATGGGCAGATGTCCGTCGGCGAGTTGTTCGAGCAGGTTCGTCATACCGTGATCGAAGGCCAGTCCCATCAGGACCTGCCGTTCGATCATCTGGTGGAAGCCTTGCAGCCACCGCGCAGCGCCGCCTATAACCCGTTGTTCCAGGTGATGTGCAACGTGCAGCGCTGGGAGTTCCAGCAGAGCCGCACCCTGGCCGGCATGACCGTCGAATACCTGGCCAACGATGCCCGCGCGACCAAGTTCGACCTCAACCTGGAAGTCACCGACCTCGACCATCGCCTCGGTTGCTGCCTGACCTACAGCACCGACCTGTTCGACGAGCCGCGCATTGCGCGGATGGCCGCCCATTGGCGCAACTTGCTGGAGGCGCTGATTGCCGATCCCCGGCAGCGCCTCAGCGAGTTGCCATTGCTCGAAGCCGGCGAACAACAACAGCTGCTCGACAGCCTCGGCGTCGAGCCTGGCGAGCATCGACTCGACCAGTGCATCCACCAGCTGTTCAGCGAACAGGCTCTGGCACGCCCCGATGCGTCGGCACTGACCTTCGCCGGGCAGACCCTGAGCTACGCCGAACTCGACCGCCGCGCCAATCGCCTGGCCTGGATGCTCCGCGAGCGTGGCGTCGGCCCGCAGGTGCGCGTGGGCCTGGCGCTCGAGCGTTCCCTGGAGATGGTCGTCGGCCTGCTGGCGATCCTCAAGGCCGGTGGCGCCTATGTGCCGCTGGACCCGGAATACCCGCTGGATCGCTTGCACTACATGATCGAAGACAGCGGCGTCGGACTACTGCTCAGTGACTCGGCGATGTTCCAGGCCCTTGGCGATCTGCCCGCGGGCGTTGGCCGCTGGTGCCTGGAAGAGGACAGCACGGCGCTGGCCATCTACCCGATCACCGAGTTGCCAAACATCAGCCTGCCGCAACACCAGGCCTACCTGATCTACACCTCGGGCTCCACCGGTAAACCGAAAGGCGTGGTGGTGTCCCACGGCGAGATCGCCATGCATTGCCGCGCGGTGATCGAGCGTTTCGGTATGCGCCCGGACGACTGCGAGCTGCACTTCTATTCGATCAACTTCGATGCCGCCACCGAGCGTCTGCTGGTGCCGCTGCTGAGCGGTGCCCAGGTTGTGCTGCGTGCCCAGGGCCAATGGGACGCGCAAGAAATCTGCGGGCTGATCCGTCGCCACAACATCAACATCCTCGGCTTCACCCCGAGCTACGGCAGCCAGTTGGCGCAGTGGCTGGCAACGCAAAACTCAACCCTGCCGGTGCGCATGATCATCACCGGCGGCGAAGCGCTGACCGGTGAACACCTGGCGCGGATTCGTGCAGCGTTCAATCCAGAGCTGTTCTTCAACGCCTACGGCCCGACGGAAACCGTGGTCATGCCACTGGCCAGCCTGGCGCCCGAAGTGTTGGAAGAGGGCGCCGGCAGTGTGCCGATCGGCAGCGTGATCGGCGACCGCGTGGCCTACATTCTCGATGCCGACCTGGCGTTGGTGCCGCAGGGCGCAACCGGCGAGTTGTACGTCGGTGGTGCCGGCCTGGCCCAGGGTTATCACCAGCGTGCGGGCATGACCGCGGAGCGCTTCGTGGCCGATCCATTTGCCGGCAACGGCGGACGTATCTACCGCACCGGCGACCTGGTGCGCCAGCGCGCCGATGGCCTGGTGGAGTACCTCGGGCGTATCGACCATCAAGTGAAGATTCGCGGTTTCCGCATCGAGTTGGGCGAAATCGAAACCCGTTTGCTGGAACATGCATCGGTGCGTGAAGCCGTAGTGCTGGCGCTCGATGCGCCGAGCGGCAAGCAACTGGTGGGCTATCTGGTCTGCGACTTCGCCGAACAGGACGAGGCGCAACGAAGCGCTCTGCGCGAATCACTCAAGTCGCACCTCAAATCCCAGCTGCCAGACTACATGGTGCCCACGCACCTGATCCTGCTGGCGAGCATGCCGCTGACCGCCAACGGCAAACTCGACCGCCGCGCACTGCCGGCGCCAGACCCGGAGTTGAACCGCCAGCAGTATGTGGCGCCCAGCAACGAGCTGGAGCTGACGTTGACGCAGATCTGGTGCGAAGTGCTGAACGTCGAACAGGTCGGGCTCAACGACAACTTCTTCGAACTCGGTGGCGATTCGATCCTGTCGATCCAGGTGGTCAGCCGCGCACGCCAGCAGGGCATTCACTTCAGCCCCCGCGACCTGTTCCAGCACCAGACCGTGCAGACCCTCGCCGCCGTGGCGACCCGCACCGAGCAGGTCACCGCCGAGCAAGGCCTGATCAGCGGCGAGTCGCGCCTGACGCCAATCCAGCACTGGTTCTTCGACACCGCCATTCCCCAGCGCCAACACTGGAACCAGGCGTTGCTGTTGCAACCGAGCGTGACCCTGGAACCCCATCGCCTGGAGCAAGCGCTGTTGGCGGTGATTGAACAGCACGATGCGTTGCGCTTGCGCTTCAGCCAAGTGGACGGTCAATGGCAAGCCCGGCACCAGGCGCTGTCCGATATGCCGGTACTGTGGCAAGTGCGCGTCACCTCCATGGACAAATGCGCCGAGCTGTTCGCCGACGCCCAGCGCAGCCTCGATCTCGCAGAAGGGCCATTGCTGCGTGTGCTGCTGGTCGATGGTCCCGAAGGTCAGCAACGCTTGTTCATCGCGGTTCACCACCTGGTGATCGATGGCGTTTCCTGGCGCGTGCTGTTGGACGATCTGCAAAACGTCTATCGCCAACTCGATGCGCAACAACCGGTGAAACTGCCGGCCAAAACCAGCGCCTTCAAGGACTGGGCTGCACGCTTGCAGGCCTATGCCGGCAGCGAATCCCTGCGTGAAGAACTCAGCTGGTGGCAGGCGCAATTGGCCGGGCCGAGCGCCGAACTGCCCTGTGATCGTCCACAAGGTGGCCGCGAGCATCGGCATGCGCGAACCGTCAGCGTGCGCCTCGACAGCGAGCGCACCCGGCAATTGCTGCAACAGGCGCCGAGTGCTTATCGCACCCAGGTCAACGACCTGCTGCTGACCGCGTTGGCCAGAGTGTTGTGCCGTTGGAGTGGTCACGAGTCGGCACTGATTCAACTCGAAGGCCATGGCCGCGAGGCGCTGTTCGACGAGATCGACCTGACCCGCACCGTCGGTTGGTTCACCAGCGCCTATCCGCTGCGCCTGACGCCCTCGAACATCGAGGAGGCGGCCGGGCAGGGCGCGTCGATCAAGGCGATCAAGGAGCAACTGCGTGCCGTGCCGCACAAAGGGCTGGGTTATGGCGTGCTGCGTTACCTGGCGGATGAGCCGAGCCGCCAGCGCATGGCCGAGCTGCCGGCGGCGCCGATCACCTTCAACTACCTGGGTCAGTTCGACCAGAGCTTTGCCGCCGATGCGCTGTTCCATCCACTCGATGAAGCCATCGGCGCGGCCCACGATGCCGGGGCGCCGCTGCCGAATGAATTGAGCGTTGACAGCCAGGTCTATGGCGGCGAGTTGGTGCTGCGCTGGACCTTCAGCGCCGAACGTTTTGAGCCACAGACCATCAACCAGTTGGCCGATGCTTATCTGGGCGAATTGTGCAGCCTGATCGAGCACTGCCTGGGCGATGACGCGGGCGGCCTGACGCCGTCGGACTTCCCGCTGGCGAAGCTGACCCAGGCGCAACTGGACGCGCTGCCGATACCCGCCACCGCGATCGAAGACGTCTACCCGCTGACGCCGATGCAGGAAGGCATGTTGCTGCACACCTTGCTGGAACCGGGCACCGGCCTCTATTACATGCAGGACCGTTACCGCATCAACAGCGAGCTCGATCCACAGCGTTTCGCCCAGGCCTGGCAAGCGGTGATCGCCCGCCACGAAGCCCTGCGCGCATCGTTCTGCTGGAACGTCGGCGAAGACATGCTGCAGGTTATCCACAAGCCGGGCAGCACGCCGATCGAGTACCTGGACTGGAGCGAAATCGCCGACGCCGCGCAGGAGCCCAAGCTGCAAGCCTTGCTCAAGTCCGAGCGCGAGGCCGGGTTCGATCTGCTCAATCAGGCACCGTTCCACCTGCGCCTGATCCGGGTGGGCGCGGCGCGTTACTGGTTCATGATGAGCAACCACCACATCCTGATCGATGCCTGGTGCCGTTCGTTGCTGATGAACGACTTCTTCGAAATCTACACCGCCCTCGGCGAAGGCCGGGAAGCGCAGTTGACCGTGCCGCCGCGTTACCGCGACTACATCGCCTGGTTGCAACACCAGAGCCTTGCTGAAGCGCGCAATTGGTGGAAAACCAACCTGCAAGGCTTCGAGCGGACCACGCCGATCCCGAGTGACCGGCCGTTCCTGCGCGAACATGCCGGCGACAGCGGCGGCATGATCGTCGGCGACCGCTACACCCGCCTCGATGCCCGTGACGGTGCACGCCTGCGTGAGCTGGCTCAGGCCCATCAGCTGACCATCAACACCTTCGCCCAGGCGGCTTGGGCCCTGGTATTGCGCCGCTTGAGCGGCGATCGCGACGTACTGTTCGGTGTCACCGTGGCGGGGCGTCCGGTGCAGATGCCGGAGATGCAACGCACCGTCGGCCTGTTCATCAACAGCATCGCGCTGCGAGTGAAAATGCCTGACGACGATCAGCGTTGCAGCGTGCGTCAATGGTTGAGCGGTCTGCTCGACAGCAACATGCAACTGCGTGAGTACGAGTACCTGCCGCTGGTGAGCATTCAGGAAAGAAGCGAACTGCCCAAGGGCCAGCCGCTGTTCGACAGCCTGTTCGTGTTCGAAAACGCCCCGGTGGAAGTCTCGGTGCTGGACCGTGCACAAAGCCTGAACGCGACCTCGGACTCGGGCCGCACCCACACCAACTTCCCGCTGACGGCGGTATGTTATCCGGGTGATGACCTGGGCCTGCACCTGTCCTACGACCAGCGTTATTTCGATGAGTCCACGGTCGAGCGCATGCTTGGCGAGTTCAAGCGCCTGCTGTTGGCATTGGTTGAAGGATTCCATGGCGACATGGCGGACCTGCCGCTGCTGGGTGCCGAGGAGCAGGACTTGCTGATTCACGGCTGCAACCAGAGCGAACACGCCTACCCGCTGGAACAGAGCTACGTTGCCTTGTTCGAAGCGCAAGTGGCTGCGCATCCGCAGCGGATTGCCGCCAGTTGCCTGGATCAGCAGTACAGCTACCTGGAGCTGAACCAGCGCAGCAACCGCCTCGGCCATGCGCTGATGGTGGCGGGAGTCGGGCTGGATCAGCCGGTGGCGCTGCTGGCCGAACGCAGCCTCGATCTGCTTGGCATGATCATCGGCAGCTTCAAGGCGGGTGCGGGTTATCTGCCGCTGGATCCGGGGCTGCCGAGCCAGCGTCTGAGCCGCATCATTGACCTCAGCCGCACGCCGTTGCTGGTGTGCACTCGGGCCTGCCGTGAGCAAGCCGTTGCACTGCTGGAAGAGTTTGGCTGTGCCAGTCGGCCTCGGTTGCTGGTTTGGGAGGAGGTGCAGGCGAGCGATGCATCGATGGCCAATCCGGGCATCTTCAGCGGACCGGATAACCTGGCCTACGTGATCTACACCTCCGGTTCCACCGGTTTGCCCAAGGGCGTGATGGTCGAGCAGCGCGGCATGCTCAATAACCAGTTGAGCAAGGTGCCGTACCTGGACCTGAGCGAAGCTGACGTGATTGCCCAGACCGCTTCGCAAAGTTTCGATATTTCCGTGTGGCAGTTCCTCGCCGCGCCGTTGTTCGGCGCGCGGGTGGACATCGTGCCGAACAGCATCGCCCACGACCCGCAAGGTTTGCTCGCCCACGTTCAGAGCCAGGGCATCAGCGTGCTGGAAAGCGTGCCCTCGCTGATCCAAGGCATGCTCGCCCAGGAGCGCATGAGCCTCGATGGCCTGCGCTGGATGCTGCCGACGGGGGAGGCGATGCCACCGGAACTGGCCCATCAATGGCTGCAGCGCTATCCGCAGATCGGCCTGGTGAATGCCTATGGCCCGGCGGAATGCTCGGATGACGTGGCGTTCTTCCGCGTCGACATGGCCTCCACGCGCGGCAGCTATTTGCCGATCGGTACACCGACCGACAACAACCGCCTGTACCTGCTCGACGGTGCGCTGGAGCTGGTGCCGCTGGGTGCGGTGGGCGAGTTGTGCGTCGCAGGCACCGGGGTTGGGCGCGGCTACGTCAGCGATCCGCTGCGCACCGCCCAGGTGTTCGTGCCGAACCCGTTCGGCGCACCGGGCGAGCGTTTGTATCGCACCGGCGACCTGGCCCGTCGTCGCACTGACGGCGTGCTGGAGTACGTCGGGCGTATCGACCATCAGGTGAAGATTCGCGGCTACCGCATCGAGCTGGGTGAAATCGAAGCGCGCCTGCATGAACAACCGGAAGTTCGCGACGCGTCGGTCGGTGTGCAGGAAGGGGTCAATGGCAAGCATCTGGTGGGTTATCTGGTTGCAGCGGATTCAACGCTCAATCCGCCTGAACGCCTGGAACGCATCAAGCAACGCCTGCGCGCCGAGCTGCCGGAATACATGGTGCCGCTGCACTGGCTGTGGCTCGACAAGCTGCCGCTCAACGCCAACGGCAAACTGGACCGCAAGGCCCTGCCGGCGCTGGAGATCGGCCAGCTGCAAAGCCAGGACTACCAGGCGCCGCGCAACGAGCTGGAGCAGACATTGGCGGCTATCTGGGCCGAGGTGCTGAAGGTGGAGAAGGTGGGCATTTGCGACAACTTCTTCGAACTGGGCGGGCATTCGCTGCTGGCCACGCAGATCGCCTCGCGGGTGCAGAAAACCCTGCAGCGCGATGTGCCGCTGCGGGCGATGTTCGAATGCAGCACGGTGGAGGAACTGGCCGGGTACATCGACGGGTTGGCGGCCAGTGACATCACCGAGGAGAAGGTGGATCGGTTGAATGATCTGATGGCGGAGCTGGAGGGCCTTTGATTCTCTAGCGCCTGTGAATCCCTCATCGCCAGCAGGCTGGCTCCCACAGTTGATCGCGTTCAACTGTGGGAGCCAGCCGGCTGGCGATGAGGTTGTACGTATGCATACATTCGTGTGATTGACTACAGACCATCAGCCGCTCAGTCTTCCTCCTCCCTTTCCACTGGCGGAGCCACTCGATGCCCTTCGTAACGATAGACGGCCAACCCCTCCACTACCTCGATCAAGGCACCGGCCCGGCAGTCCTGCTGGCCGGCAGCTACCTGTGGGACCAGGCCATGTGGGCCCCGCAGATTGCCGCGTTGTCGCAACAGTATCGGGTGATCGCCCTGGACCTCTGGGGCCACGGTCAATCCGGGCCGCTGCCGGCCGGCACAACGTCGCTGGATGACATCGCACGCCAGGCCCTGGCGCTGCTCGATCACCTTGACATCGATCGCGTAACCCTGGTCGGCCTGTCGGTGGGTGGCATGTGGGGTGTGCGCCTGGCGTTGGCCGCACCGCAACGGCTCAACGGGCTGGTGTTGATGGACACCTACGTCGGAGTCGAACCGGAACCGACTCGGCAGTACTACTTTTCGCTGTTCAAGATGATCGAAGAGACTGGCGTCATCTCGCCGCAATTGCTGGATATCGTGGCGCCGATCTTTTTCCGTCCGGGCATCGATCCGCAGTCGGCGCTGTATCAGGAGTTTCGCGCCAAACTCGCGGCACTACCGCCGGAGCGTCTGCGTGAAAGCATCGTGCCGATGGGGCGGATTACTTTTGGCCGCGATGACCTGTTGCCACGCCTGGGGGAATTGAATGCCGCGACGACGTTGCTGATGTGTGGGGATCAGGACAAGCCACGTCCGCCGAGTGAAACGCAGGAAATGGCCGGGTTGATTGGATGCCCGTATGTGCTGGTGCCGGAGGCAGGGCATATTTCCAATCTGGAGAATCCGGGGTTTGTCACTCAAGCGTTGCTGCAGTTTCTAAACGAGAGAACCCGAGCGACCGCGTAATCGTTCTTCGCGAGCAAGCCCGCTCCCACAGTAGATCTCGGTCAAAATGTGGGAGTGGGCTTGCTCGCGATAGCGTCGGTGAGTTCACCACCGAATCTTCGGAAAACTACTTCGGCCCAAGAATCTGCGCCAACTTATCCGGCGAAGGCGCCCCTTGCTGTTGCTGCAACTCACCCTTGTCATCCCTATAGAAAATCGCCGGAGTGGCCTGCAGCTCCAGGTCTTCCATCAATTGCATGTTGGCTGCGAGCTTGGCCTGAATCGCCGGCGGTACTTCTTTCAAGGCCTTGAGCGAGCTGCCCTTGCCAGCCGCTTCGTGGTCCGCCAGGGCTTTTTGCGGGTCCTTCGCAGCCAGCAGCGCCGCGGATTTGCCCGGGCTGTCCTCGCGAATGATCCCGACCATGATGTGCCGCAACTGCACCTTGCCCGCCTTGACCCACGGCCGCGACTGTTCCCAGAACATGTTGCAGTAAGGGCAGTTCGGGTCGCTGAACATGTAGACGATTCGTGGCGCATCCTTCTTGCCGTCGGCGATCCAGTTGCTCGTTTCCATCTTGGCCCAGACTTCCTTGGACATTGGCGCGTACACCAGTTTCTGCAACGGCGCGCTGCTCAGGTCATTGCCTTTCTCGTCATACAGGTTGCCCAGCAAAACATGCTTGCCATCGGGCGTCAGGTACAGCGCCATACCGCGGTTCTGGTATTGCGCCGCATAACCGCGCAGGCCGTCGGGGGCGTCGAATTGACCGACGATTTTCGCACCCTTGGCTTCGATCTTCTTGATCGCCTCGGGCAGCTCTTCGGCCTGCACCATTGGCAGGTGCAGCAGGGCGGCACCCAGGCTCAGGGTCAACAGGTGGCGGAGGCGGGGCATGGCAGTTTCCTTACAGAAGTGGCAGGTACGGAATCGAAGTTTTCCAGGGCGCGGGCCAGGCTGGCTTGCGACAGCTCGCCCAAGTGACTGCCCAACAGGCGACCGTCGGGGCTATAGAACAGCGTAGTCGGCAAGGCCATGGAACCGACGGCCTGACCCAGGCGACCGCTGGCGTCGAACAGCACGTTGGACAGGCTCAGGCCCTGGGTTTCCAGGAAGGTGCTGACGCTTTGCATGCTTTCGGCCTGGTTGACGAACAGGAAGGTCAGGTCCGGGCGTTGCATCTGGGCGTGTTCCAGCACCGGCATTTCCCGGCGGCAGGGCGGGCACCAGGTGGCCCAGAGATTGATCACCAGCGGGCCGCCCTTGTAATCCGCCAGTTGCACGGTTTCACCGGCGGAATTACGCAGGCTGATCTCCGGCAGGCGCGTGCCCTGTTCGTAAATGGTCAGGGAAAAGGTCGCCAGCAACCAGAACGCCAGGCCGCTGGCCACGCCGAAGCCCAGCGGACGGCGCAGCCCCGGGCGACGCCAGCCACGGTAAAGCGTGGCGAGCACCAGCGCGATCACACCCGGCCAGGCGAGGAAACCGCCGTCGCGCAGGTCGATGACCTGCCAGGGATCGCTGCGATAGTGGGTCCAGTAAACGGCGACGAAACCGATTCGCGCCGCGAGCATGCCAATCAGGAACAGGCCGAACAACACCGACTCGGGGTTCTCGCCACCGCGCTTGGCCACCCGCCAACCGACGAACGTCGCCAGCGCCAATGCACTGATCAGCAGCAGGTGGTTAAGCGCGATGGCAAAGGTGCCGAGGGTAAAAGTCAGCATTAACGGGCGTCTCGGGTGGTGGTCCAGCGTTGCAGGAAAGTGTCGGCATCGACTTCGCCGGTGATGCGCTGGCTGCGTCGCTCGATACCGTCGGCACCTATCCACAGCAAGCTCGGTGGCCCCGGCACCTTGTAGCGACCGAGCAGTTCACGGCTGGCGGCATTGTCGGCGGTGACGTCGAGTCGGAGCAAGCGCACGTCGCTCAGGGCTTGCAGTACCTGCGCGTTGCCGAAGACCTGTTTTTCCATGACCTTGCACGACACGCACCAGTCGGCGTAGTAGTCCAGCAGCACCCATTGGCCCTGCGCTTGCGCCGCGTCGAGTTCGCGCTGCAGGGCCGCAGGGTCCTTGATCGTGGTGAAGGCGTCGTGGCCGCTGGGCACGGCGGCGACGGCCGCGCTGGACGCGCTGGACGCGCGGAACACCTGCAACGGCTTGAACAGGTCATCACTGCCTCCCGCCGCGCCGATCATCAACAGGCTGCCCCAGAAACCCAGCAGGAGCGAGGTGGCGCCGAACAGATGCGCCACGCGGCCAAAACCGTCCGACTGTTTCCAGGCGCTGTAGGCCGCGACCAGCAACAATGCTCCACACAAGCCGACCCACAGCGACTCATCCAGCACCGGGCGCAGCATCAACAATGCCGTGGCGAGGAACAGGAAGCCGAAGATGCCCTTGAGCAGGTTCATCCAGGCGCCAGGCTTGGGCAGGAAACGATTGCCCACCGTCACCAGCAGCAACAACGGCACACCGATGCCGATGCCCATGGCAAACAGGATCAACCCACCGTGCAGCGCGTTGCCGCTCTGGGCGATGTAGAGCAAGGCACCGGCCAGCGGTGCAGTCATGCACGGGCCGACCAGCAGGCCGGACAATGCGCCCAAGGCACCAGCGCCGACCAGGCTGCCCCCGCGCTGACTGCGTGAGACGTTTTCAAGGCGATCACGCACCGCCACCGGCAGTTGCAGCTCGAAGAAGCCGAACATCGGCAAGGCCAGCAGCACGAAAATCGCCGCGAAACTGCCCAGCAGCCAAGGGTTTTGCAACCAGGCTTGCAGGTTCGCCCCCAGGGATGCCGCCAACACACCCATCGCCGCGTACACCAGCGCCATGCTCACGACATAACTGCAGGCCAGGGTTACGCCGCGCCGGGGCGTCGCGCCACTGCCGACGATCAACCCGGCCAGAATGGGGAGCATCGGCAGCGAACAGGGGGTGAACGCCAGCAGCAGGCCCAGACCGAAGAACACCAGCAGGCTCCAACCCAGCGCGCGTTGCTGCAGATTGCTGGCCAGGGCCTGGTCCGGCGCTTCGTCTACCGCGGCAGTCAGGGATTTACCACCCAGATCCACGACCCGGGTTTGTGGCGGATAACACAAACCGGCATCGGCACAGCCCTGGAAACCCACCTTGATCTGACCGCTGGCGCCAGCGGGAATTTTAAGTTCCAGGCCTTGGCGATAGACCTGTTGCTCACCGAAAAACTCATCGCTGTGGGATTCACCTTGCGGTAAAAAAGGCTGTTGCTCCGCAGGCAACCCATCAAATTTAAGGCGTTTCTGATAGAGGTAATAGCCGTCGGTGATTTGCCAATAGAGCTGTGTTTCACCTGATTCAAGGCGCTCGGAGGTGAAGACGAACGCCTTGTCCACCGGCAAGAATTCAGGTTTGGATTCGAACGGATTGGTTCCTGCCTGGGCCACACCAGAGATCAAGAAAATACAAAACAAAAGCAGTCGACGCATGGGTAAGCCTTATCCCTGTGCAAGTGAGGTGCACAATGGCGGGCGGCGATTAACCGATGATTAACCGCGCCTCCAAGGCTACTCAGTCTCGGAACAGGCCGGGCCACGCCTCATCATTCATCCCGTGCGGACCGGAATGCAGACGGTTTTGCTGGATGTTGTAGATGAGAAATTGACCTTTGTTCAGAAAAATATAGTAGTAACTGTCGGCAAGCGTTCTATCGTTTTGTGCGGCCGTTATGATTCGGTGTTTAAAGCGTTCTAAGCCCGGCATGGAAGTGGCAGTGATTTCTTCGTGGCTCAGTCGGTTTTTTAGATAGTCAAAAGAAAGATAGTGTCCGTCATTGAGGAGGAAGCGAAACAGGAATTTTTTGCCTGTAAGTTGCCACCATGTGCCAGCTACGATGCGTTCGAAATAAGGAAGTATCGGCGCCCATATCGAACGTTCAACACGATAGTTATTCAATGCCTTATCTTTATCCTGGTCGTATTTGCAGACCATCGGCGTTTTGCCGTCGTAATAAAAAAACCAGGAAAAGTCGTCAGAGCCGCCGTTTGTATCCAGGCCCGTGGTGGTGAAGCCAAACCGCAGGTGCTTGGCATTTTCATGAAAGCCGGGCCAGGCGTATTGCGTGGTTTCTCTAGGGAAGCTATCCGGGACTCGATGATCGCCCAGATCAAATCGAGTGTATTTGTTGGTGTCTTTAAAGAAAAAGTAAATGCGGTCTTTGCCGGAGCGCCAATCTGTAGCGACAAAGTTGTTGAAATTTGACATGGGCTGATTCCTTTCAGCTGAGTGAAGGCTCTTTCGTTCTTCGATTAGTGTCTGCAGGGGTGATGCGTCTGGTTTGATGGTTGGAATGCATAGTGGTGGTGCTGATACGTTATCGCTTTGTTTCTTCCTATAAAAATGATATTTAGAGTTATTTGTTTCTCTATGCAACTAAGCTGTTAACAACATAACTAATGTCGAGACTGAAGGCTGGGCTATTCGTCAGCCGTCGCAGTTGACATAATTGCGCCTTAATCCTGAGCTGTTTCACTCGTGTTTTTACTTCTGGAGCGCCCATGCACGTACTGGTTTGCGAAGACGATGAGCTGATCGCTAGCGGTATCGTCGCCGGTCTCACCGCCCAGGGCCTGACCGTGGAGCACGTCGCCACGGCGTCCGCTGCCCGGGCGATGCTCAAGGTCGCGGAGTTCGACGTGATGGTGCTCGACCTCGGCTTGCCCGATGAGGACGGTCTGAAACTGTTGCAGCAGTTGCGCCACAACGGCCTGGAGTTGCCGGTGCTGATCCTCACGGCCCGCGACTCGGTCACCGACCGGGTCGACGGCTTGCAGGCCGGTGCCGACGATTACCTGCTCAAGCCGTTCGACCTGCGCGAACTGGCCGCCCGGCTGCACACGCTGTTGCGGCGGGTGGCCGGGCGCAGCGTCAACCTGATCGAGCACGGTGCACTGACCTACGACCCGAGCAGTCGCGAAACCACCCTGGCCGGCCAGCCGGTGGACCTTTCGCGCCGTGAGCAGTCGCTGTTGCAGGCGCTGCTGCATAACCGAGGTCGGGTGCTTTCGACCGAGCAGCTCAAGGACAGCGTCTACGGTTTCAACGACGAACTGGAGAGCAATGCCCTCAACGTCCATATCCATCACCTGCGGCGCAAGCTCGGCAACGGCATCGTCGAGACCGTGCGCGGCCTGGGCTATCGCCTGGGGCCGGCCGATGGCGGAGATCAAACGAAGTGATGAGCCTGCGTTTGCGCCTGAGCCTGACGCTCGGCGGCGCCTTTGCCCTGATCTGGGCGCTGGCTGCGGCCTGGATGCTCAGCGACCTGCGCAATCAGATGATGTTTTCCCTCGACCAGCGCCTGGTGGCCTCGGCGCGCATGGTCGCCGGGCTCATGGAGCAATTGCCGGCGTTGCCGAGCAAGGGCGAGGGCACCCATTTCAGTGCCGAACAGCTGAACATCCCCGGCGGCATGGCCTGCCAGGTCAGTTCGTTGCGCGGGGAAATCCTCGCCCGCAGCCACAGTGATCCGGGCCAAACCCTGGAGGCCGAGAAAATGGGCTTCCACGACCAGATCATCGACGGCGCGCCGTGGCGCAGTTTCACCCTGGCCCGTGGCGACCTTCGTATCACCACGGCCGACCGGCAGATCGAACGCGAGGCGCTGAACATGTCGATCCTGCTGGCCGCTTCGGTGCCGGTGGGCGTGGCGCTGCTCGGCTGCCTGTGCCTGCTATGGCTCGGCATCGGCCAGGGGCTGGCGCCGCTTAACCGCATGCGCGACGCCTTGATGCGCCGCAGCCCCGACTCCCTGGAGCCGTTGCAGGTCCAGCCGTTGCCCAGCGAACTGCAACCCTTGCTCGACACGCAGAACCAGTTGTTCCAGCGCATCGGCAAGACCATCGAACGCGAACGGCGGCTGACCGGTGACGCCGCCCATGAACTGCGCAGCCCGCTGACCGCGATCAAGACCCACCTGCAAGTGGCGCGCATGACCGAAGGCGCGGCCCGGGATCAATCCCTGGCCCGCGCCGAAGAGGGCGCCGATCGTCTGCATCGCACGCTCGAACAACTGCTGCTGCTGGCGCGGGTCGAGGGCAGCCTGTCGTTTGACGATGGCGTGCAATGCAGTGCCGAGCAGGTGGCGAAACTGGCGATTCAGGACGCGGCCGGGGGGGATCGTCAACGCATCAGGCTCCAGCTGCCGACCAGGGTTTCTCCCGCCCCGGTGAAAATGCCTGCGGTGCTGTCGATTGCTGCATTGCGCAATCTCCTGGACAACGCCTTGCGCCATACACCCGGCAACGGGCCGGTGGAGCTGAGCCTGCAAACCACCGGTAACCGCGTGCAGTTCGTGGTTCGCGACCATGGCCCGGGCATTGCCGAAGACGACCTGCAACACCTGACCCAACGCTTCTGGCGCAACGGCCAGAGCAACGGCTGCGGCCTCGGCCTGGCGATTGTCCAGGCGATCGTCCAGCGCTGCGGCTGTACCCTGCGTTTCGACAGCCGGCCGGATGGATTGCGGGTGGAACTGACGATGCCGCTGCAACCCCTCTGACGCACATGAGATGTAACTTCTCTGCATTGGCCGCCCGGACCATGCAGGACTATCGTTTTGCTCATACTCAACGGATTGAGGTGACAACACCATGGAAGCATCGATTCGCACCTGCCAGGCAACCCCGGCCGACGCCGGCATCATCAGCCGCATCATCGAGCGTTCCATCCGGGTCGGTTGCGCGCTCGACCATCGCAACGATCCACACATCGTTGCCACCTGGACCCACAACAAAACCATCCAGCACATCCAGCCATGGCTGACCGATCAGCGGTTGTACCTGAGCATCGCCCTGCTGCAGGACAAGCCGGTTGGCGTCGCCATGGCTGCGACCAGCGGCACGCTCGCGTTCTGTTACGTGCAGCCGGAATCATTTCGGCGAGGGGCAGGCCTGGCGCTGGTGCAAGACCTCGAAGGCTGGTTGGTAGGGCGGGGGCTGCACCAGGCGCGGCTCTATAGCACCAAGACCAGCGAAGCGTTTTATCGGCGCCTGGGCTACCAGCGGTGCGCCCGATCCTTCATGGTCGCGGGGCTTCACGCCATCCCCATGCACAAAGGCCTGGCGTCACCTTCATGGAAAGACGATCGAGGGTCTAAATCCCCGGCGCCCTGATGCGTTTCCAGAACAGGAAAACCTTATTGAGGGGTCGAGAGATGTCAGTCGCTACCAGGCTTATGGAAGACCAGTCGGCCCGGATCACTCCGGTGCCGGCCGAGACGCTTTATCAGTTCAACGAATCGCCGTTGCTGGCGCGTCAAAGCCAGCAGGAGTCAAATGCCCGCAGTTACCCGCGACGCATTCCCCTGGCACTCAAGCGCGCCAAGGGCCTGTATGTCGAAGACGTCGAAGGCCGCACCTTCATCGATTGCCTGGCCGGTGCCGGGACGCTGGCCCTGGGGCACAACCACCCGGTGGTGATCGAAGCGATCCAGCGCGTGCTGGCGGATGAACTGCCGCTGCACACCCTGGACCTGACCACGCCGGTCAAGGATCAGTTCGTCCAGGACCTGTTCGGCTTGTTACCGCCAGCCTTGGCCGCTGAAGCGAAGATCCAGTTCTGCGGTCCCACCGGCACCGACGCGGTGGAAGCCGCGCTGAAACTGGTGCGTACCGCCACCGGCCGCAGTACCGTGCTGTCGTTCCAGGGCGGCTACCACGGCATGAGCCAGGGCGCGCTGAGCCTGATGGGCAGCCTCGGGCCGAAAAAGCCCCTGGGTGCCTTGCTCAGCAGTGGGGTGCAGTTCATGCCGTATCCTTACGATTACCGTTGCCCGTTTGGCCTGGGCGGCGCCCAGGGGGTCAAGGCCAACCTCAACTACCTGGAAAACCTGTTGAACGATCCCGAGGCTGGCGTGCAACTGCCCGCGGCAGTGATCGTCGAAGTAGTGCAGGGCGAGGGCGGGGTCATCCCGGCCGATCTCGACTGGTTGCGTGGCTTGCGCCGGATCACCGAAAAAGCCGGCGTGGCGTTGATCGTCGACGAGATCCAGAGCGGCTTCGCCCGCACCGGTAAAATGTTTGCTTTCGAGCACGCCGGGATCATTCCGGACGTGGTGGTGATGTCCAAGGCCATCGGCGGTAGCTTGCCATTGGCCGTGGTGGTCTATCGCGACTGGCTCGACACCTGGCTGCCGGGCGCCCATGCCGGGACCTTCCGCGGCAATCAAATGGCGATGGCCGCCGGTTCCGCCGTGATGCGTTACCTGGTCGAACACAAGGTCTGCGAGCATGCCGCCGCCATGGGCGAACGCCTGGGCGAGCACCTGCGCATCCTGCAGCGCGACTTCCCGCAGTTGGGCGACATTCGTGGTCGAGGCCTGATGCTCGGGGTGGAGCTGGTCGATCCGACCGGCGCGCCGGATGCCCTGGGCCATTCACCATCGTTTGCGCGACTGGCGCCGCTGGTGCAGCGCGAGTGCCTCAAGCGCGGCTTGATCCTTGAACTGGGTGGCCGTCATGGGGCCGTGGTGCGCTTCCTGCCGCCGCTGGTGATCACCTCCACGGAAATCGATCGAGTGGCCGAGATTTTCGGCAGGGCGATGGCCGCTGCCACCGCCAGCCTCTAAATTTTCCGGGCCCTGCAACGTTCCTTCTACATAGCGGCTGCACATGGCGTACAGCCCACCCTACAGCGATGGAGAGACAGCATGACGTCAGTATTCGACCGTGAGGACATCCTCTTTCAGGTCGTGGTCAACCATGAAGAGCAATACTCGATCTGGCCCGACTACAAAGCCGTGCCCGAAGGGTGGCGTACCGTGGGCAAGAGCGGGCTGAAAAAGGAATGCCTGGCCTACATCGAAGAGACCTGGACCGACATGCGTCCTCTGAGCCTGCGCCAGAAGATGGACGAGCAGGCGGCTGTGGCGCACTGAGTCAAGCGCCTGCAAAAAGCCCGCGGAACCGCAAAGGTCAGCGGGCTTTTTTACGTCCGAGGGGACGATATGCCCTTGTAGGAGCCCGGGTTGCCGGCGAAGGCGTCCTCGAGGGCCTCTTCGCTGGCAAGCCAGCTCCTACAGTTACGCGCCGCTCAATCCCTTGATCAGCAGATCCACATCCCCTTCCAGCTCGGCCAGGGGATCGGCGGCGTCGACACTCAACACCACCAACCGACTCCCACCCTCGGTGACTGCCGCTTTCACCGCCTCCGACGGCTGCCGATGATGTAACACCACCGCCACGTCGTTGTCCTTGAGCGTCGCGGTCAAGGTCTTCAGTGCCTCAGGCGTCCATTCGGCATCCGGTCGCGGGTCAAGGCCGATCAATTCCAGGTTGAGCCCGCCAATCAGGTAGCCGAAGTGATCGCTCAAACTCATCACGCTGAGATTGTCGGCAGCGGCCAGACGCGCTTCGCTGGCGGCGCTGAGTTTGAGCAAGCGCTGTTTCAACGCCGCCAGGTTCGCCTCGATCGCAGGCTTGGCCGTGGGGGCCAGGCGCACCAGGTCCGCCGCCATCACGTCGGCCATGCGCCCCATGTTGTTGCTGGCCAGCCACGGCTGACTGTTCAAGCCATCGACCTTATTACCCGGCTGCACCGCAATGCCGGGCAGGGCGCCATCCACCGGTCGGGCGGCATCGACTTCGATGATGCGGATATTGCTGCGCCGGGAGATCGGGTAGAGCGGATCGTCCGGCCACAGTGAACGCAAGCCAATCACCGCATCGGCGTCGGTCGCCAATTTGGCCAGTGCCGGAGCTCCCCGGCCGGTGAAATAGGCGGTCTGGCGACTGCCCGGCAGGTTGGCTGGCGCTGCGCGTTCAAGGCTGACGTCAGTGCCTTTGAGCAGCACTTCGCCCAGGCCGTAGGTGATGGGCAACGAGGCCAGCACCCGCAGCGGTTTGCTGCCGTCAGCGCCGAAGGTTGTGGTGGCCAGCCCGCACAGGGCAAGCGCCAGGGTCAGTTGTCGCAGAGAAAATGACATTTATCCAAGGTTCCCTTTGAGGCTGGGGACGACGCCGCGCGCGATGGCGGCCAGGGCGAAGGCGATACCGGCCACCAGGATGATCGCGGCACCGGACGGGATCGGCAGGTCGAAGACGATCGGCGCGAGAATCCCGCACAGCGTGCTCACCGTGGCGATCAGCACCGAGCACCAGAAAAAGCCCTTCAGGGACTGGCTGAGCAAGCGCGCCGCCGCGGCCGGTATCACCAACAGCGCACCGACCAGGATGGCGCCGATGACTTTCACGGCGGCGACGGTGATGAGCGTCACCAGAATCACGAACAGATAATCCAGGGACTTCACCGCCACCCCGCGCACTGCCGCCAATTGCGGGTTGAAGCTGGCGAGCATGATGCGGTTGTACAGCGGCAAGGCCAGGGCCATGACGAGCGAGCCGACGATGGCCAGCACTAGCAAGTCATTGCCGTTGACCGTCAGTACCGAACCGAACAGTACGTTTTCGAGGATGTGTACGTTGATCTTGCCCGCCAGGATCAGCAGCAGGCTGGCACCCAACGCCAACGACACCGACAGGAACACACCGATCAAGGTGTCCGGCGCCAGCCCCGTGCGGTTGCGCAGGTAGTTGAGCAGGATGCCGAACAACAGGCAGTAGCCGAACAGGCTGCCGTAAGGTCCGGTGTAGGGTTCGCCCAGCAGGATGCCGATGGCCACGCCGGTCAGTGCCGCGTGACCCACCGCTTCGGAGAAAAACGCGAAGCGCTTGACCACCACCAGGGTGCCCAAACCACCCAGCACCGGGCCGATCAGCAAGCCGGCGAGCAGCGCGTTGACCACAAAGCCATAGGCCAGCGCCTCAGGCAGATAACCCGACGAGGCCCAGCCCTGGACCATCAAGCGAAAGGCTTCGTAACTCATCAGGCAAGGCTCCGTGGATGGGTCGAAAACAAGGTCAGCAGGCGATCCGGGGTCAGTGCCTGTTGCGGCGTGGCGTCGAACAGCACCCGGCGGTTGAGCCCGGTGACGTGATCGGCCAGGCGCCCGACCGCTTCCAGGTCGTGCTCGATCCACAGCACGGTAATGCCCGCCGCCCGCCAGTCGCCCAGCAAGCGTTCGAACACGCGGATGCCGGCTTCATCGAGGGCCGACATCGGTTCGTCGAGCACCAGCAGTTGCGGCGCAGGGATCAGTCCTTGTGCCAGCAATACTCGCTGACGTTCGCCACCCGACAGTGCGCCCATGCGCCGCTTGCGCTTGTCCTGCATGCCGACCCGTTCCAGCGCCTCACCAATCGCCTTCGCGTAGTGCTTGCTCAAGCCGAGGAACGCCGGGCGCCGCTGGCACATCGCAGCCATGAAATCGTCCACGGTCATCGGCAGGCCACGATCGAATTCCAGCGCCTGGGGCACGTAGCCGATCGTCCCCGGCTCGCCCGGCCATTGCAGGCTCAAACGACCCTGATGCGGCATCTGCCCGAGCAAAGTCTTGATCAGCGAACTCTTGCCGCCACCGTTGGGACCGACCAGCGCATGCACGCTGCCGGGACGGACTTCAAAGGTGACTTTATCGAGTATCGTCGTGCGACCGAGGGTCAGGCTGACGTCGGCGAAATCCAGGGTCGGCCCCGAAACCTGGGGGAGCGAGCCTGCTCGCGATTGCGCTGCGTCATTCAATGATGGTGTTGCCTGACTGGATGCCTTCGCGAGCAGGCTCGCTCCCACAGGGGATTGCGCATCGGCCAGGAGGGTTTCCTTGGATGTCATGCGCCGGACTCCTGAATCGCCCGCACCACGGTGTTGAGGTTGCCGGTCATTTCCTTTTCGTACTTGTCGGCGGTGTATTCGCCGTAGGAGATATGCGACAGCGGGTACAGCTTCACCCCGGATTCGCGCTGGATGGTGTCGACGTAGGTGGAAGGGAAATCCATCTCCGAGAAGATCACTTTCACGTCCAGCTCACGCAGCTGGTCGATGGTCTTTTTCAGCTGGCTGGGGCTCGGTTCGATGCCGTGGGCCGGCTCGACCACCGCCGTCACTTCCAGGCCAAATTCGCGCAGCAGGTAGTCGTAGGCGGCGTGAACCGTGGCCACGCGCAATTCGGCGTTCGGCGCCGCGGTCAATTTGGCCAGGGCGTCGGCGCGCATCTTGCGCAGGCGCTTGCCGTAGGCCCGGGCGTTCTCGGTGTAGGTCTTGGCGTTGGCCGGGTCGAGTTTGCCCAGTTCACGGGCAATATTGTTGACCTGGGCAATCGAGGCGCTGATCGACAGGAAAGTGTGCGGATTGACCACTTTGCCCGCGCCTCGCGCAGCGACGCCGGTGGCGGCCAGCAGCGGCACGTTTTCGTTGGCCTCGATCACCGGCACGTTCGGCGTTTCACTGGCCGCGATCATACGGTCGGCAAAGTCGTCATGGCCGACGCCGTTGAGCACGATCACGTCGAGCCCGCTGATGCGCTTGATGTCCTCGGCCCGTGGCTCGTAGGCGTGGGGGTTGAAGCCGGCCGGAATCAGCGGCACCACTTCGGCCTTGTCGCCGACGATATTGGCCACGTAGCTGTAATACGGGTGCAGGGTGATGCCGATGCGCAGGCGCTTGGCCTCGTCGGCGCTGACCAGGGGTGTCAGCAGGCAGGCCAGCAGGCCGACCAGTGACAGGCGCAGGAAAGAACGTAGCGATGAAATTGGCATGGGAAAGCAGTCTTCTCTCGGAGGAAGGCGAGGGGTCAGTGCCGGTGCTGGCGGGTTACGCCGGCATCGAATTGCGCGACGATCTGCTGCCAGCCGGCGCCTTCGAGCGCGGCATCGTTGAGGTCGGCAGGGACCTTGAGGTCGGTGGCGCGGTTGAGCCAGATGTCCGGGGCGTCGTCGTCAGCGCTCAGGCGCATCAGGAACGAGCCGGCCACGGTGACGTTCTGGCTCTGTCCGAAGTACGCCTTGGCGTCGAGCATTTGCCAGGCATGGTTTCCACGGCTCACCGAGCTGGCGTCCTGGGCAAAGGGGGCAAAGCCTTCGTCGGAGAGGGCTTCAGGTGTCGGCAGGGTGTGTTGTTCCTGGCGCAGCAAGTGAATCTCGTCCAGGGTCACGCGCAGATCGGCGTAGATGCCTTGTTCGGAGGCGCTCAGGTCGCGGCGCGCATCCAGTTGATGGCTGTTGACGCTGCTCACCTGTTGCGATTCACCGCGCCAGGCGACCACCGAACCGGCCACCGCCAGGATTATCAGGCACAGCAGCAATACGTAGAGGGTTTCATGGCCGGCACCGGCCGGGCGGACGACTTGGGTGGTTGGCGTACTCATGGGCTTTCGATGTCCGCCTGGTCGATCTCGACCACATGGCCTGGGCCTGCGTCGAACAGCACATAAAATTCGGCGCCGGGTTTCTTGAAGGTCAGGGTCGAGTCGGCCCCGAGCTTGCCCGGTACCAGAATGGTTTCGTCGTAGCCGATTACATCCAGGGTCACGCCCGGTGCGCCGCTGCCGTCGGAAAATCCACCGGTGCACTTGATCTGCTCGGCGTCGATGGCCTTGCACTCGCACATCGGGTTGTGGGCCAGGGCGCTGGCGCTGAAGCCGGCGCAGAGCACCAGCAACGCGGCGCGCAAAGGGTGGAAAGGTTTGCTCATGGTTTGCCTCCTTGGGTGGACAGCCAGGCGAGGGTGGCGGGGGAGGCCTGGCTCAGAGGAATGGATGCCTGGTGCATGGAGCCGTCCCAACCTTCCATGGTGATCCACAGTTCGGCGTCGGCCTTGGTTTTCTCCGGGACCGGCAGCATGGCGCCCATGCGGTAGGGCGTGCCGAAGAAAATCACCCCGGCGGCGCGCAGGCTGCGTGGCTTGCCGATGCGCAGGTAAGTCGCCTTGACCTGTTCGCGGCAGCTGTCGCACAGCGCGGCGTTGAAGCTCTTCATGTAGCCGGCCGGGCCATCGGGGCGGGGTGCTTCGTTGCGCAGTTCGGCCAGGCGCAGGCTCCAGGGGCCGACCTGGACTTCGCCGATGTCCCGCTCGCCCAGGCCCGTGTCACCGCGAAACAAAGCGGCATCGGCGAAGTACTTGGGCATGAAACCCAGCGGCACCAGCAACAGCAGGACGTTGATGTGGAAACGCCATTTGTGCCAGAGGCGGCTCAGGGTCGAACGGGGTGCTGGGGTGGCGACCTGGCTCATGGGCTGACCTCCGTGGTTTCACGGCTGTTGGCCGTAGCCGGCTCGTTGCGTGGGCGTTTGTTGCTGCGCTTGAGGGCGTTGGCCGTGGCGAGGGCGGTGCGTTTGGTCCAGATCAGCAGGCCGCTGAGCACCATCATGCTCAACAGCAGGCCGAAGAAGCACCAGATCAGCTTGATCCAGATGCCGCCGAAATCACCGGTGTGCAGCGGGCGCATGGATTCGGTCACGAACTCCAGGCCCGAGCGGTCCGACAGCAGGCGCGTGGCGGCGACTTCGCCGGTGTAGGGGTTGATGTCGGCGGTCTGGAACATCAGCGGGTACCAACTGCGCCCTCCCACCGACAGGTAGCTGTAGGCATTGGCCGGCATGCTGACAAAACTCTCGTCGAGCCCCGGGATACGTTCCTTGGCCTCGCGGATCGCCGCCTCCAGGCTGATCATCGGCGTGGGCGAGCCATCGGCGGTGAGCGGCACGCTTTCACGCGGGACCACCGCAGCCACCGGCGCGGTGGAGATGGAAATCTGGTTGTCGAACATGAAGGCTTCGATCAGGAACCAGGTGCTGGTGACGGAAATCACCGCGATGAACCAGATCGACCAGATGCCGCTGAGACGGTGGAAATCCCCCCAGAAAATCCGCGCGCCATGGCGAATGCGCAGGGTCGGACGCAAGAAACCCTTCCAGAATCGCTTGTACACCACCAACCCGGTCACCAGGGAAGCCAGCATCGGCAGGCTGAGGAACGACACCAGGTACCAGCCCCAGCTGTAGCCGTTGGTGAACGGCACCAGCCACCAGCCATGCAGGGCGCGGGTGAACGCCTGGAAGTTGAATTGCGGCGCGGGGCCCTGGATGACACCGGTGTAGGGGTTGACGTACACCGTCAGCGCACGTCCGTCGGGGTAGGTGACGCTGACGTCCAGGGCGAAGTGCGATTCGTCGGGGCGGCTGATGCTGTCGACGATGATGTCGGGCTCGGCCCGCTTGATCGCGGCGACGATCTGGTCGTAATTGAGCCGCGGCGCATCGTCCGCAGGCGCGCTGGCGCGCATTTGCGGATTGGCCAGCCAGACGATTTCCTGGCTGACCACCGCCAGCGTGCCGGTCACACAGACGATCAGGACGAAAAACCAGATTGGTAGCGCCAGCCAGCTATGGACCAGGAACCAGAGTTTTGAACGGGATTTCTTCGACATGATTAGGGCGTCTTATATCGATGAAAGGCCTCTGCTACGGGCTTCGCAGCGATGAGGTCAATGGACGGTCCGGTCGTGGCTTTTGCCTACGCGACAGGACTGCATCTATATAGGACGGATGAGCACCCCAAATCAGGAAGGGCGATATGAAAGAAAATGTTTCGTGTTCCATCTGGGAACTGTAGGAGCCCGGCTTGCCGGCGAAGAACGATACCGCGGTGCAGCACAAACACCGAAGCGTCTCGTTCGCAGGCAAGCCTGGCTCCTACAAAGTGCCAACAACGGCGTATCAGCCTTGCTGGAACATCTCCCTGGCCCGCTGCTCGATCTGCTCCTGGGTCAGGTCCTCTTTACGCGTGGCCAGAAACCACAGATGCCCAAAGGGGTCCTTCAAGGTCCCTGAACGGTCGCCGTAAAACTGGTCCTTGACCTCGGAAACCACGGTGCCGCCAGCGTCGATCGCCTGTTTGTAGGACTTGTCCACATCGGTCACGTACAGATGCAGGCCGACCGACGGCGAGTTGTCGGGATTGCTCAGCGGCCCTTGATCGCACGGAGTGCCGAGCATGATCGGGCAATCGCCAATGCGCAGTTCGGCGTGGCCGATGCCGCCGTCGGGCATGGACAGGCGCATGACCTCGATGGCGCCGAAAGCTTTTTTGTAGAAATCGATGGCTTCGCCCGCTTTTTGGATGCCCAGGTACGGGGTGATGCTGTGATAACCCTCTGGAATCGGTTTGACGCTCATGATGTTCTCCCTTTTCTTGTTGTGGATTGAAGATCGCTCTCCAGCCGGACAATTGTAGGAGCTGCGGGAGGCTGCGATCCTTTGATTTTGATCTTCAGAATGTTTCAAGTTCACAAAAGATCGCAGCCTGCGGCAGCTCATACAGGGGTATTCGGTACTGTTTGGCCATCAACAGTGAAGCAACAGATTGCTGGTCTTTTGTCCGGCAAAGTTCCTCGAAAACTCGCTGAAACCCCTTTAAACACGGGGCCACGCCAACAGGCACAGAAGCTGCAATGACCTTCGATAAACACTGGTATCGAGAGTCTTGCATGTCCCAATCTGCCGTTTATCCGATCAACCCGCCGACCGCCCAGCGGATCGCCGACGAAGCCCAAGCGTTGCGGGTGGCTGAACAGGTCGCCGCGATCCTGCTGGAGCAGGATGCCGAACGCGACCGCACCCGCCAGGTGCCCGCCAAGATCGTCGACCTGTATTCCAACAGCGGCCTGTGGGGCATCACCGTGCCCAAGTCGTTCGGTGGCGCACAGGTCTCCAGTGCGGTACTGGCGCAGGTCATCGCGATCATTTCGGCGGCCGATCCGTCCCTGGGGCAGATCCCGCAAAACCACTATTGCTTGCTCGAAGACATCCGCCTGCAAGGCACCCCGGAGCAGCAGGCACACTTCTTCGGCCTGGCGCTGCAAGGTCATCGTTTTGCCAACGCCTTGTCGGAAACCGGCGGCAAGAACGTGCAGGACATTCAGGCGACCATCCGCCGTTACGGTGACGGCCATGTGATCAACGGTCGCAAGGGTTACTGCACCGGCTCGCTGTATGCCCACTGGCTGGCGGTGCTGGCGCTGGATGAAGAGCAGAAGGGCCAGTTGGCCTTCGTCGAACGCGGCACGAAAGGACTGGTGATTGTCGACGACTGGGACAGCATCGGCCAGCGCACCACCTCCAGCGGCACCGTCCTGGCCGAGGATCTGCACGTCGCGGCGTTCAACCTTTTCCCGACCTATCGCTCCTACGAAACCCCGACCCTGGCCGGCCCGTTCGCCCAGTTGACCACCGCCGCCATCGATGCCGGCATCGCTCGTGCGGCCTTGCGCGACACCATCGCGTTCGTCCGCCAATCTGCCCGGCCATGGATCGACGCGGGCGTGGAAAAAGCCAGCGAAGACCCGCTGACCATTATTCAGGTCGGTGGCCTCGAGATCCGCCTGGAAGCCGCCGAAGCCTTGCTGGAACGGGCCGGTCGGGCGCTGGATGCCGCGCGTCCGGCACCGGATGAAGACAACGTCGCCCGGGCGTCCCTGGCTGTTGCCAAGGCCAAGGTGCTGACCACTGAAATTGCCATCGAAGCGACCAACAAACTGTTCGAACTCGGTGGCACCCGCTCCACCTTGAAAAAGCACAACTTCGATCGCCACTGGCGCAACGCCCGTGTGCACACCTTGCACGACCCGGTGCGCTGGAAATACCACGTGGTCGGCAACTGGCTGCTCAATGGCGTGAAACCGCCACGCCATGACTGGTCATGACCATGGCCGAATTGTTCAAGAACATTTATTGGGCCGACATCGGCCAGGCCTGCCTCGACACCTTGAGCATGCTCGGCGCGGCCCTGGGATTTACCGTGTTGCTGGGATTGCCGCTGGGGGTGCTGCTGTTCCTCACCGGCAAGCGCCAGTTGCATGAAGCCGTCGGCGTCTACCGGGTGCTGTCGGTGATCGTGAACATGCTGCGTTCGCTGCCGTTCATCATTCTGCTGATTGTGCTGATCCCCCTGACGACCCTGCTGGTCGGCACTTCGCTGGGGGTGCCGGGGACCATTCCACCGCTGGTGGTCGGCTGCACGCCGTTCTTCGCCCGGCTGGTGGAAACGGCGCTGCGCGAAGTCGATCGCGGGGTGGTGGAGGCCACCCAGGCCATGGGCGCCAACACCTGGCAGATCATTCGCTACACCTTGTTGCCGGAGGCCCGGGGAGGGCTGGTGGCGGCGGTCACGGTCACCGCGATCGTGCTGGTCGATTACACGGCAATGGCCGGGGTGATCGGCGGTGGCGGCCTGGGCGACCTGGCCATCCGCTATGGCTACCAGCGTTTCCAGACCGATGTGATGGTGGTCACCGTGGTGCTGTTGCTGATCCTGGTCCAGGCCCTGCAAATGAGCGGCGACCGACTGGTGGCGCGTTACAGCCACCGCTGACGATTCAATCGAAAAAACCAGAAACCCGGCCCCACGTCCGCCCCACGACGGCCATCGAAATCTGCCTTGGAGCACAGCATGAAAAAGACCCTGGCCATACTGGCTGCCTTAATCTCGTTGAGCGCTCACGCCAACGAAAAACTGACCGTCGGCGCCACCCCGGTGCCGCACGCGGAAATCCTCGAATTCGTCAAACCGACCCTGGCCAAGGAAGGCGTGGACCTGGACATCAAGGTGTTCACCGATTTCATCCAGCCGAACCAGCAGCTGGCACTGAAGAATCTCGACGCCAACTATTACCAGTACCGGCCGTTTCTCGATGACTACAACAAGACCCGTCACACCGACCTGGTGCCCGTGGTGGGCGTGCACATCGAACCATTCGGCGCTTACTCGACCAAGATCAAGAACATCGCCGAGCTGAAAGACGGCGCCACTGTGTCGATCCCCAACGATCCGGTCAACACCGGCCGCGCCCTGGTGCTGTTGCACGAAGCGGGGCTGGTCAAGCTCAAGGACCCGAGCAACACCCTGGCAACCCAACGGGACATCGTTGAGAACCCCAAGCACCTGAAAATCCGTGAACTGGAAGGCGCACTGCTCGCGCGCTCGGTGAGTCAGGTCGACCTGGCGTTCGTCTTCGCCAACTACGCGCTGGAAGCGGGGATCGACACCAACAGTGCCTTGATCGTGGAGAAGGGCAAGAGCCTGTACGTCGAGTTTTTGGTGGCGCGGCCGGACAACATCAACGACCCGGGCTTGCAGAAACTGGCGAAGGCGTTGAATTCCGATGAGGTTCGGCAGTTCATCTTGACCCGCTACAAAGGCCAGATCGCGCCGGGCTTCTAAGCTTCGGTTGGTCTTGAGGGCCCCATCGCTGGCAAGCCAGCTCCTACAGGTTTTGTGTGGATTTCGAATAACACTCAATCCTGTAGGAGCTGGCTTGCCAGCGAAAGCCGCACCACCTATTTCGGATCAACCCCCGATTCCAGCAGCTGCGCCCCCGGCCCACGCTCCCCCAGCACATCGCCAAAATTACGCAACGGACACGCCTCCATCGACAAACACCCACAACCAATGCAGCCATTCAACTTGTCCCGCAACAAGCTCAACTGATTGATCCGCTCATCCAACTCCCGACTCCACTGCGCCGACATCACCTGCCAGTCCGCCGCCGTCGGTGCGCGATTGTCCGGCAGGGATTTGAGCGCCTCGCCGATCTCCGCCAACGGAATGCCCAACCGCTGGGCCACCTTGATCAACGCCACGCGGCGCAACACCTCCCGTGGATAACGGCGCTGGTTGCCCTGGTTACGGTTGCTCTTGATCAATCCCTTGGATTCATAAAAGTGCAGTGCCGTGACCGCCACGCCGCTGCGGGCGGCCAGTTGGCCGACGCTGAGCTCCTTATGCAGGTTTTGCGAGGTGATCATCTGCAAATTGCCTCTTGACCTTTACTTAACTAGAGGTTTTACCCTGCAGGCCTTCGGATCGCAAGATTCGCTTTGCACCTGAGTGGGGACATTCATGAACGCGCCAGTTAAACATCGCAGCTTCACCCAACTGATCGAATTCGAAGTCGAACCGCAGCAGCAATTGGCGCTGGTGTCGGCGCTGTCACAGCAAACCGAGCGTCTGGCCCAGCACCACAGCGGCTTTCTGAGTGCGAGCGTCCAGGCCAGCGAGGACGGTCGGCGGGTGCTCAATTACCTGCAATGGCAAACCCGTGAGGCGGGTGAGGCGGCGTTCCAGGCGTTTGAAAGCGGGGAACAGGATTTCTGGCAGCTGATCCGCGCTCATCAGGCGAAGACCGTGACCTTCGGCTCATTCCAGGTGCTGCACAGCCTGGAACGCAGCCTCGACCACGCGCTGCACTGCAATCTGCCGGGTTAGATCGACAGCTGCAGCAAGCGCTCGCCCTGGATGTTTTCCGTGGGCCTGCGCTTATTGACTGCCAGTTCACCGATCTTGATCAGGCGCGTGCGCGTCACGTTTCGGCTCAGCCCCAGCAGGGCGGCGGTGTGCACTTGGTTGTAGTGGCTGAAACGATAGGCCGCCCGCATCAAGGCGTCTTCGACTTTTTCGTGCAGCGCGCCGGCCTGTTGCTCGAAGAGCTTTTGAAAGGCCCGATCGAGCAGCGCTTCGGCAGAGTCGTCGACCTGGGTGTGATAGTCGTCCTGACGCTCGATGCGCATGTTCGACAGGCGCAGGTCATCGCGTTCGATCACGCCGTTGCGGCAAATCAACAGGGTGTGGTGAATGACGTTTTCCAGTTCGCGGATATTGCCCGGCCAACTGTAGCTGCGCAGTTTCAGTTCGGCCTCTTTGCTGATGGTGATGGTGCCGTAACCGAGGCGCTGGCTGTAAGCCTCGATGAAGTGACGGGTCAGCGGCAGGATGTCGCCCGGGCGGTCGCGCAGCGGGCTCAGATCCAGGCTGACGACGTCCAGCCGGTAATACAGGTCTTCGCGAAAGTGCCCGGCGTTGATGGCTTTTTCCAGCTGCACGTTGGTAGCCGCGAGCACGCGCACATTGATGGGGATGCTCTTGCGCGACCCCAGGCGGACCACTTCGCGCTCCTGCAACACGCGCAACAGCTTGACCTGGATCGCCATCGGCAAATCGCCGATTTCATCGAGGAACAGGGTGCCCCCGTCGGCTTCCTCGAACCAGCCGGCCTTGGCACTCAGGGCGCCGGTGAACGCGCCTTTTTCATGACCGAACAATTCGGCTTCGACCAGGGATTCGGAGAACGCACCGCAGTTCACCGCCACGAATGGCCGGTTGCGCCGGGCGCTGAGGTTGTGAATATGGCGCGCCACCAACTCTTTGCCGGTGCCGGTTTCACCAATGATCAGCACGCTGGCATCGCTCGGTGCGACTTGTTGCAGGTGCGCCAGCAAGGCCTGGGACTTCGGGTCTTCGAAGACCTGCGCCGTGGCGCGGATCGACGTGGCCAGAGCGGGCGAGGGCGGTAAGGTCAGCAGTTGCATGGGGCACGCTCCTTGATGGGCAGGCTATGAATAGAAAGTCGGAATCGGCAGGGCCTGGTTCAGCGCCCAATCGCCCAGTTCCTGGAGTTTGTAATCCACCGGGTCGTGCAGGGTTTGCGTGCGCAGGTTGCGCCAGTGCCTGTCCAGGCGCAGCGAGGCGTGGGTCGAGCGCGCGCCGGTCACTTCGAACAGGCGGCTGCACAGCTCCAGGCCATTGCGTGTTGCCGCGGCCTTGGCCGTGGCGATGGCGGTGGCGAGGTGCCCGCGTTCTTCGGCGCTGAGGTTCGGGCCTTTGGCCCAGGCCTTGTCGAGCAAGTCGGCGGCACGTTCCACCAGCAATCGCACACCTTCGAGGGCCACCCAGAATTCGCCGTAGTGACCGAGCACATAAGGGTCCTGGCGCACGTCCTGGGCGCTGGATTTATGCCACGGCCGGGTTTCGGTCAGCGTGTACTGCCGCGCCTCTGCAAAGGCGCCTTCGGCGATGCCGAGGAACATGTGCGTGAACGTGAGCTGGGCGATCAGCGGGCGCAGGCAGGCGAACGGCGTGCTCAACGGACCCGGATCGAGCAGCAGTTCCGACTCTTCGACCCGCACCCGTTCGAAGGTCGCGCTGCCACTGTCGGTCTGGCGCTGGCCGATGTTGTTCCAGTCGTTGTGCAGGGTGATGCCACTGCGACCGCTGGGAATGGCGGCGATCAACAGCTTGCCGCCGGCGTTTTCGTCTACCGCCGAGGCGATCAGCATTTCGGAGTCGCTGGCGCCGGAGCAGAAACTCTTCTTGCCGGAAAACTCACGCCAGCCGCCCAGGTTTTTCACCACGGTGCGGGTGTCCAGCGGGTTCAGGGCATTGCCCCAGAACCAATTCTTGCGCGCGGTCTGTTCAAACCACGGCTGCCATTGCTCGGGTCGTGCGAACAGGCGCACGGTGGCGAGCATCAGGTGATGGAAGCCGAAAACATGGGCAATCGAGCTGTCGACCTTGGCGAACTCGCGCACGATGTTCAGGGTTTCGCTCCAGTGGGCACCGAGGCCGCCGAACTGGGCGGGAATGCTCAACGCGAGCAGGCCGCTGTGGCGCAGGGCATCACGCTCGGCCTTGGGCGTACCGCCACGCTCGTCACGCTCGACGGCGGTCAAGGCAAACTCGGCGGCCAATTGGCGGGCGGTCTGCAAAGGGGATATCAGGGCGCTTTGCGGTTTGGCAGTCACGCGGGGATCCTTATGAAAATGACGCTGCCCCCTGTAGGAGCAACCTTGCTCGCGATGAACGATGACGCGGTCCATCTGGATAAACCGCGGTGACTGCATCGCGAGCAAGCTTGCTCCTACAAGGGCAGGGGAGCGTCAGGCTGTGGCTTTGGCGGGCAACACATCATTGGCGATCATTTCGCCAAACGGCCCGGTAAGGTTGGTGACACCGCGGCCGGCCAGGCTGGCGTACGGCTCGGGAAGCAGCGGGAACACCAGTTCGGCAAAGCGATAGGCCTCTTCGAGGTGCGGGTAGCCGGAGAAGATGAAACTCTCGATTCCGAGGTCGGCATACTCCTTGATCCGCGCTGCCACCTGCTGCGGATCGCCCACCAGTGCCGTCCCGGCACCACCGCGCACCAGGCCGACACCGGCCCACAGGTTGGGCGAAATCTGCAGATTGTCTCGACGCCCGTCATGCAGGGCGGCCATGCGCCGCTGCCCCTCGGAGTCGAAGCGCGAGAACGATTGCTGCGCGGCGGCGATGGTTTCGTCGCTGATGTGTTCGATCAGTTTGTCGGCGGCCTTCCAGGCTTCTTGCTCAGTCTCGCGCACAATCACGTGCAGACGAATCCCGAACTTCACCGTGCGCCCCTTGCGCGCAGCGCGCTCGCGCACATCCGCCAGTTTTTGCGCCACGGCCGCCGGTGGCTCACCCCAGGTCAGGTAGACATCGACCTGTTCGGCCGCCAGGTCATGGGCGGCATCGGAGGAACCGCCGAAGTACAGCGGCGGATAGGGTTTCTGCACCGGTGGATAGAGAGCCTTGGCGTTCTGTACCCGCAGGTGCTTGCCTTCGAAGTCCACGGCTTCGCCTTGCAGCACGCGACGCCAGATCCTCAGGAACTCATCGGTGACTTCGTAGCGTTCGCTGTGATCGAGGAAACTGCCATCGCCACGGTTTTCATCCGGGTCGCCGCCGGTGACGACGTTGATCAGCAAACGGCCCCCGGACAGCCGATCCAGGGTCGCGGCCATGCGCGCCGATACGGTCGGCGAAATGATCCCCGGGCGGATAGCCACCAGGTACCGCAGGCGTTCGGTCAGCGGCACCAGCGCGGAAGCGATCACCCAGGAGTCTTCGCAGGAGCGCCCGGTCGGGATCAGCACACCGTGGTAACCCAGGCTGTCCGCCGCCTGGGCCACCTGTTTCAGATAATTGAGCGTTACCGGACGTGCGCCCTGGGTGGTGCCCAGGTAATGACCGTCGCCGTGGGTCGGCAGAAACCAGAAAACATCCATGAACAAATCCTTAAGCGATTTTCAGCAGATTGTTGGGGTGCACGCCGAACAGCGGCGCCGCGCGTTCTGCAGCAAGACGTATGCGGGCCTTCAAGGGCTCACTGGTTATTTGGTAATTGGAGAAATCGGCTTCGGTGGCATACACGCCGATCGGCAAGGTCAGCGCCTGGAAGAAACTGAACAGCGGCCGCAGTTGGTGATCGAGGACCAGCGCGTGACGCTCGCTGCCACCGGTGGCGGCCAGCATGACCGGCGTGTCGATCAGCGCATTCAGGTCGATCAGGTCGAACAGATGCTTGAGCAGGCCTGGGTAGGAGCCGCGATAGACCGGCGCGGCGACGATCAGCAAGTCGGCGTTTTCGATCGATTGCAGTTGGGCTTCGATGTCCGCAGCCAATTCCTGACGGGAGAGCGCCGCGCCCAGTGGCCGGGCAATGTCACCCAGTTCGATCAGCTTGCTGTCGATCGGCAGTTGCTCGGCCAACTGCGCCAACAGTGCCTGGGTCAGCACCAAGGTGCGCGACGGGCGCCAGGTACCACCGGAGAGGGCGACGACTTTCAATGGACGCGACATCATCAGTTCCTTTTTAAACAATTGCTCGGGGAGCAGTGAGTAGTCACCGGGTTGAGCAAGAGCTGTACCAATCCCTTGAGGCCCCGGATTACCGGGCTTTCAGCGCCTTGGGCAGACCACGCTGTTGATTTTCAGGGGCTGTTTGTTGAATGACTGTTGCCTGGCGAACAGTTGCCTGGGCAACAGTGCTTGCAGCGATGCAGTTGTTATAAAGGCAGTCTGTTATTCCTCAAAATAAGATAAAACGATATTTATAGATCTTTAAGAGATATGAAGGGCTGCAAGACCTGCATTAGGAAATCCCGATAGCCACTATCGAGAGCGTTGATTTCTGCTCGGATAAGGGCGCGAGTAGCCTGTGTTCATTGCCTCGAACCCGATGCCAGGACGCCGAAAATGAAACCTCTAATTGCCACTATCCTGCTGCTCGCAGTCTCCGTACTCGCCGGATGTGCCACGCATGTTGCCCCGGAATTGCGCCCCTACACCGCTGAAGAAACCCGGGAACTGGCACTGGAGGCGTTGAATCGTCGCGGCTTGTCCTTCGACGAATACCACGCGAAAAAAGCTGAACTGCTTGGCCAGCCACAAAAGACATTTGGCTTCGACAAACAGGGCGAAATGAACGCCGAGCGAGCTGTACAGCTGCACGGTCGCCAGAGCTGAGCCAAAACTGTACTGCTCGAAGTTTCGCCTAACTGTCCATGGGTTTCCCCGAGGCTGTGCGATAGGGTCAATACCTGACTGACCCCCGACGGACTTCCACCCATGACACTCTCATTCGATCTGCTGCTGGGCTTCGCCCTGTTTGCCCTCGTCACCTCCATCACGCCAGGTCCGAACAACACCATGTTGCTGGCATCCGGGGTGAACTTCGGCTTTCAACGGACCATTCCCCACATGCTGGGCATCACCTGCGGATTCTTCGTGCTGGTCGTGGCTGTAGGGTTTGGGCTGGGCGCGGTGTTCCAGGCTTATCCCGTGCTGTACACGGTGCTGCGTTACGTCGGTGCTGGGTACTTGCTGTACCTGGCGTGGAAAATTGCCCATTCCGGGCCCGTCTCCGACAGCGCCAAAGGCGAGGCCAAGCCGATCAGCTACCTGGGCGCCGCCGCTTTCCAGTGGGTCAACCCCAAGGCCTGGATCATGGCCATCGGCGCCATCAGCACCTACACACCCATGCAGGGCTACTTCACCAACGTGATCGTGATTGCGGCTGTGTTCGCCCTGATCAACCTGCCGAGCGTCGGTGTCTGGGCCGCTTGCGGCACGTTGCTGCGCAATGTTCTCAAGGATCGGCGCTGGTTACGCCTGTTCAACTGGGGCATGGCCGCGCTGCTGGTGGCGTCGCTGTATCCGATACTGCTCGAAAGCTTTAGCTGACGCATCGCTTCAACCGCTTGCCCGATGCCTGTTAAGCTGGCTTTTCAGGAGCGTTCCGACGCACTTTTAAATGAAGTTGTTCTTCTTTAACGGCATCCGATCAGGTATTGGTAACCTTCTGAACCTTCTGGAAACCGCACGCAGCTCATAAGGCTGCGTCTTGCCGTTTGCAGTCATGAGCTTCCTGATCCCGGAAAACGCTCTGCGAGTCTTTTTATGATTAAACGTCCGCTGTATTTCGACTACGCCGCCACCACGCCGGTGGATGAGCGAGTCATCAAGATCATGGTCGAGTGCCTGGGCTTTGACGGCAATTTCGGCAATCCGGCTTCCAGCTCCCATGCCTTTGGCCAACAGGCCCGGCAAACGGTCGAGCAGGCGCGGCGCCAGGTCGCCGAACTGGTCGGCGCCATGCCTGACCAGATCGTCTGGACCTCGGGAGCCACCGAATCCAACAACCTTGCCCTCAAGGGTGTTGCCCAGGCACGCGGCTTGGCCGGCGGCCACATCATCACCAGCCAGATCGAACACAAGGCCATCCTCGACACCGCCAGGCAGTTGCAGGACAGCGGCGTGGCGGTGACGTACCTGGTGCCGGACACCGATGGCCTGATCAGCGCGCAAGCGGTCAGCGCAGCCATGCGCGAGGACACCTTCCTGGTGTCGCTGATGCTGGTCAACAATGAACTGGGCACGGTCAACGACATCCCGGCCATCGGCCAGGTGGTGCGCGGGCGCAATGCGTTGTTTCATGTCGACGCGGCGCAAGGCGCGGGCAAGGTGGCGATCGACCTGGCGCAGTGGCCGGTGGACCTGATGTCCTTCTCGGCGCACAAGCTCTATGGCCCCAAAGGCATCGGCGCGCTGTACGTCGGCCCGCGTGCGCAGCAGCGCTTGCTGGCGCAGATCCACGGCGGCGGTCACGAAGGCGGCCTGCGCTCCGGTACGTTGGCGACCCACCAGATTGCCGCGATGGGTGCGGCCTTTGCCCTGGCGGCGGCCTCGTTCGATGAAGAAAAAGCCTTGATCGTGCACCTGCGCGAACGCCTGCTCGAGCAATTGCTGGGCATTCCCGGCGTGCGACTCAATGGCAGCGTGACTCAACGCATCCCGCACACGTTGAGCCTGACCTTCAGTGAAGGCGAGTTCAACTCGGCGGCATTGCTCGCCTCGATGGCGTTTTCCGCGACCTCGGCCTGTAATTCCGCCAGCAATACACCCTCCCATGTGCTTCTGGCCCTGGGACATGATGCCCGTACGGCGAGTCGTACCATTCGCTTGAGCCTGGGGCGTTTCACCACCGAACAGGATATCGATCAAGCGGTACAGCTGATTAAAACCGCCTGCGCCAGTGCTCCGGCATTCTGGCAATAGGGCAACAAAGTGCCGACCTGGATCGGCATCGAACAATAATGACGAGTGGTTAGCAGGAGTCACGATGAATACGCAGTTTTCGATCACCGGGTCAGTGCCCCAGCGCCTGGCGCAAACCCGCGAGCTGATGAGCCGGGAGGGCATCCATGCCTTGCTGGTGCCGTCTGCCGATCCCCACCTGTCCGAATACCTGCCGGGTTACTGGCAAGGGCGTCAATGGCTGTCGGGTTTCCACGGCTCGGTCGGCACCCTTATCGTCACTGCGGATTTCGCCGGCGTCTGGGCCGACAGCCGTTATTGGGAGCAGGCGAGCAAGGAACTCAAAGGCAGCGGCATCGAACTGGTCAAGCTGCAACCCGGACAACCCGGGCCGCTGGACTGGGTGGCCGAGCAAACCCCGCAAGGCGGCGTGGTCGCGGTCGATGGTGCGGTGATGGCGGTGGCTTCGGCTCGCACGCTGGGTAGCAAGCTGGAAGAGCGGGGTGCGCGCCTGCGCACCGACATCGACCTGTTGAGCGAAGTCTGGAGCGATCGCCCGGGCCTGCCGAACGAGCCGATCTATCAGCACTTGCCGCCACAGGCCACCGTCAGCCGCGGCGAAAAACTCGCCAAGCTGCGCGAAACCCTGCAGGCGCGTGGTGCCGACTGGCATTTCATCGCCACCCTGGATGACATCGCCTGGCTGTTCAACCTGCGCGGCGGCGATGTGTCGTTCAACCCGGTGTTCGTTTCCTTCGCCTTGATCAGCCAGCAGCAGGCGACGCTATTCGTGGCGCTGAGCAAGGTCGATGCGCAGTTGCGTGCGGCTCTGGAACAGGACGGCGTGACCTTGCGCGATTACAGCGAAGTGGCCGAGGCCCTGCGCGCGGTGCCGGCTGGGGCGAGCCTGCTGGTCGACCCGGCACGGGTCACCGCGGGCCTGCTGGGTAATCTCGACAGCGCTGTCAAACTGCTCGAAGGCCTGAATCCGACCACCTTGGCCAAGTCCCGGAAGAGCCTGGCCGACGCCGAACACATCCGCCAGGCCATGGAGCAGGACGGCGCGGCGCTGTGCGAGTTCTTCACCTGGCTCGAATCGGCCTGGGGCCGTGAGCGGATTACCGAACTGACCATCGACGAAAAACTCACCGCGGCGCGCGAGCGCCGTCCGGGCTACGTGTCGCTGAGCTTCAACACCATTGCCGCCTTCAACGCCAACGGCGCAATGCCCCATTACCACGCCACCGAAGAAGAGCACGCGGTGATCGAAGGTGACGGCCTGTTGCTGATCGATTCCGGCGGCCAGTACCTGGGTGGTACCACCGACATCACTCGGATGGTTGCGGTCGGCACGCCGACGGAAGAACAGAAACGCGACTGCACTCGCGTGCTCAAGGGCGTGATCGCGCTGTCCCGTGCACGATTCCCCAAAGGCATCCTGTCGCCACTGCTGGACGCCATTGCCCGGGCACCGATCTGGGCTGAAAGCGTCGACTATGGTCACGGCACCGGCCACGGCGTCGGCTACTTCCTCAACGTTCACGAAGGTCCGCAGGTGATTGCGTACCAAGCTGCACCCGCTCCGCAAACCGCGATGCTGCCAGGCATGATCACGTCGATCGAGCCGGGCACCTACCGTCCAGGCCGCTGGGGTGTGCGCATCGAGAACCTGGCGATGAACCGCGAGGCAGGCACCAGCGAATTCGGCGAATTCCTAAGTTTCGAAACCCTGACGCTGTGCCCGATTGACACACGCTGCCTGGAAACCTCGTTGCTGAGCGAGGAAGAAAAGCAGTGGTTCAACGCTTACCACGCCGAAGTGCGCGAGCGTTTGAGCCCGTTGCTCGACGGCGCTGCGCTGGAGTGGTTGAACACGCGTACCGCGGCTATCTGATTGGCTTGAGCTCGGGCGCTGTCTCCAGCGCCCGAGCCTCGGGTCTTAACTCAGGGCTTCGATGACAAAATCCAGTCGGTCCTGGCCAAAGAACAGCTGATCACCAACAAACATGCTCGGTGCGCCGAATACGCCGCGTTGCACGGCTTTTTCGGTGGCTTCCTTGAGGGCGTTCTTGACCTCTTCGTCAGCGCTCAGGGCCAGGATTTCTTCCGGGTCGAAGCCGTTTTCGCTCAGTACTGCCCCGACAGTGGCCGGCTCATTGAGGTTGCGACCGTCGATCCACAGCGCCTTGAACAGGCAATCGATGAGCGCGGCAAAGCGCTCAGGTTGGCGCAACTGCACACCTGTCACGGCACGCATGAGCAGTAGTGTGTTGATCGGGAAGTGCGGGTTGATTTTCAATGGCACGCCATAGCGTTTGGCGTACCGATCCAGGTCTATGAACATGTAGCGACCCTTGGCAGGTATGGTCGCCGGGGAAGCGTTGCCGGTGGCTTTGAACACGCCGCCGAGCAGGATGGGCACGTAGATCAACTGGCTGTCGGTCTGCTCACAGATCTTCGGTAGTTGGGTGTACGCCAGGTAGGTGGCGGGGCTGCCCAGGTCGAAATAGAACTCCACGATCTTGCTCATGGTCGATGCACTCTTTTTGTTGTTGTAGGGGAGGGGTTACCAGCGTTCGCTCCAGGGGCGCAGGTCCAGTTCGAAGGTCCAGGCATCGCGGGGCTGGCTGTGCAGGTACCAATAGTTCTCTGCGATGTGTTCGGGGTCGAGAATGCCGTCCTGATCCTTGGTCGCGTACTTCTCGGGGAAACTGTCACGGATGAAATCGGTATCGATGGCGCCGTCGACGACGACGTGGGCGACATGGATATTCATCGGCCCGAGTTCGCGTGCCATGCTTTGTGCCAGCGCGCGGATCCCGTGCTTGGCGCCGGCAAATGCCGCAAAACCTGCGGCGCCGCGCAAACCGGCGGTGGCGCCGGTGAACAGGATGGTGCCCCGTTGCCGCTTGGCCATGCGCTTGGCCACTTCCCGGCCATTGAGAAAACCTGAGAAGCAGGCCATTTCCCAGATCTTGAAATACTTGCGGGCGGTTTCTTCGAGAATGCTGCAAGGAACGTTGGCGCCGATATTGAACACGAACGCTTCGATCGGGCCGATCTCGCTTTCGATTTGCTCAACCAGTGCGACCACATCGTCCTCCTTGCGGGCATCGCAGGCGAAGCCTTGGGCTTCACCGCCGGCGGCGTTGATGGCATCGACCAGAGGCTGGAGCTTGTCCGCGCTGCGCCGGGTCACGCAGGCAACAAATCCCTCCTGTGCAAAGCGTTTGGCAATAGCGCCACCCGTGGCGTCCCCCGCGCCGACAACCAGTACGACCTTCTTGTTATTCATTGCCTGGACCTCTTTAATAAACGATCGTTAACTAAACGAACGTTATGCTACGATTCGACAGGCGTCAAGATGATCGAACCAGAGGTAAGGACAATGCGTTATTCAGCCAGTCACAAGCTGCAAACCCGAGAGAAACTGCTGCAAAGCAGCGCGGTGTCTGCCAAGCAATCCGGTTTTTCCACGGTAGGTGTCGACGGTTTGATGAAGGCCATCGGCTTGAGCGGTGGCGCGTTCTACAGTCACTTCGCGTCGAAGGACGAGTTGTTCGCTTCCATTGTCGAGCGTGAGCTGCGGCAAAGCCTGGAGCGGTTGGGGGCTGACCAGGATCGCGACAAATTCGAGCGTTGCCTGAAGCTCTACTTGAGCATGTCCCACGTCGAGCACCCCGAAACCGGTTGTGCATTACCGGCATTGGGGGCCGAGATTGCCCGCTCAGATCTGCTGATTCGACAGCAGGCGGAGCACTGGATCTGCCAGCTTCAGGAGAGTTGGTCGCGGGTGCTCGAGAGCGACAGCCTGGCCTGGGCGATTCTGTCGCAATGCATCGGTGCACTGGTGGTGGCGCGGATGCTTGCCACGCCTGATCTGCAGCGCAAGGTGCTGAAGTCCAGTCATGAAGAGATTGGCCGCCAGCTGGCAGGCCCGAGGGCCTGACAGGGCGGCCTCAGATTATTTGCAGATGACGATCATGCTGCGGCTGGTGTAGCCCGCGGGGTTGATCCCGAACAGATAATCACCCGGTTCTTCCACGGCGTCGCCTGATTTGGCGATGACCTTGTAGCTCTTGGGGGCGCACGAGTTGGCGGCGCTGGTGTAGCACTGCTCCCATGAGGACGACAGCCCCGAACAGTTGATGTGGATGCCTTTCTTGCCGTGTTTGGTCTGGGGTTTGGCGGTCGCCGCGCAGCCCGCAACTGCAAGAACGGCGATCAGTATCAAAATTCGTTTCATTGCTATCCTTGTAGCGTTCCCGGATCTGTCGCCCGGTCTGGCAGTATTCGCTTGCGCATGAATCGTTTTGAGGTCCCTGTCCTGAAAAAATCCATTTCTGGCATGGGTTGCGGTCCTAAACATGGCCTAATTGAGCGGCGAATACCAGAGTCTGTGCAAATCCGTCCCTCAATCAGCTGCAATGGCGGGTTTGGCAGTGTTGCCCATGGTCATGGTGGCACCCACGGAAGCCAGGATGATGCACAGGATGGCCATCCACTGTGACAAAGACAGGTATTCCTGCAGGAACAACAGGCCGGACAAGGCGCCCACCGCCGGCTCGATGCTCATCAAAGTACCGAAGGTCCTGGCCGGCATGCGCGTGAGGGCGACCATTTCCAGCGTATAGGGGAGGGCCGTGGACAGGACGGCAACACCGAGGGCGATCGGAATCAATGACGGGGTCAACAGCGCCGCACCGGCATGAACAATGCCGATCGGGGCGACGAACAGTGCGGCAATCACCACGCCCAGGGCGGCGGTCTGTACACCGTTGTCAGCGCCGGCCTTTTGCCCGAAAAGAATGTACAGCGCCCAGCAGGCACCTGCGCCCAATGCGTAACCGGCCCCCAGCAGGTCGATGCCTTGCGCTGTTGCGCCCGTCGGTATCAACAGCAGCAAGCCGACAGCGGCAAGGGCTATCCACAAGAAATCGATGGCGCGGCGGGAGGCGTAGATGGCAACGGCCAATGGCCCGGTGAACTCCAGCGCGACCGCGATACCCAGGGGGACCGAGCGCAGGGACATATAGAAGAGGAAGTTCATGCCGCCCAGTGCCATGCCATAGACAATGACGGTGCGCAGTGACTGTGCGGTGAGCTTGGCCCGCCATGGGCGCAGCAGCAACACCATGATCACGCTGGCGAAGGTCAAGCGCAGGGTGGTGGTGCCCTGGGCGCCGATAATCGGGAACATGCTTTTGGCCAGTGAGGCTCCCGACTGAATCGATGCCATGGCTATTAATAGCAGGCCGACCGAAAACAGGGTCGAGGCAAGGCTGCGTGGCTGATCGTTCATTGGGAGGCACCGTCCGAGGTATGGAGCTTGAGTGTTATATTTTGTGTTGAGCAATATACTGCGCAAACGCTGCCCGCGCATCTATATATAAGCAGTGTTTTTGTGTCTATCGATAGATAAAGCAAATCAGTGCTTGACGGCAGATTCTGGAAGCCTATAATTCGCCCCACTTCCGGCGCAGTCGAAACGGAAAACTCCTTGGTAAACAATGAGTTACGAGGTTTTCGGCAGCAGGTTGCTTCAGTTCATCGAAGCGCGAAGGAAGTTGAAAAAGAGGTGTTGACAGCAGCGTGTAACGCTGTAGAATTCGCCTCCCGCTGACGAGAGATCTGAAGCGCAAGTGGTT